>JAICJD010000031.1 GCA_025928645.1 Gemmatimonadales bacterium | reverse complement strand
GCGCGGTCCCGCGGCACCTCGACCACGACGTAGATCGCCGTCGCCGTGTTGTCGATGATGCCGAAGCCCACGCCGCCGTCGTGCAGGCGGGCGGCCACGTTGAGATCCGCCCCGGAAGGGTCGAGCCGCCCGCTCGGATGGTTGTGGAGCAGCATCTCGCCGCGCCCGGCCACCCCCGGCAGCGCGAGCACCATGTCCACCGTGCCCCGCGCCACCGGACGCGCGGCGGTGATCACGCCGTCGCGATCCACCTCCGCCACGAACGAGACTTCCCGCCCGCCGGCCGCGGCGATCTCGGCGGCGAGGCCGGCGCGGACGCCGGGGGCGATGCGCTCGGAGGAATTGGGGCTCACGGGTCCTTGTGGCCTAGGCGTTTTGGCGAGGGACGAGGAGTCACCCTGGCCGAGGAGTCACCCTGACCCTGAGCCCAGCGAAGGGGAAAGGGGGGCATGCGTCGGCTCATGCCCCCTTTCCCCTTCGCTGCGCTCAGGGTCAGGGTGACTCCTCGCTCGGGCTGACTCCTCGCTCAGGGTGACTTCTCGGCCAAATCTAACCTCGTCTACGTCTTGAGCTCCTTCTTCTTCGCCGCCGGAAACAGCACGTTGTTGAGGATCAGCCGGTACCCCGGCGAGTGCGGGTGGAGCGAGAGGTCCGTGGGCACGTCGCCGATCTGGTGCTGCGGGTCCTCGGGGTCGTGCCCGCCGAAGAAAGTCCAGGTGCCCTGCCCGTGCTCGCCGTGGATGTACTTGACCCAGGGCGCTCCCGGCTCGTCGGCCAGGACCGTGACGCTGGGCTTGAGCCGCTTCCGCATGAACGACGTGGTGAGCCCGTAGAAATCGGGGATTACCTGCCGGTGGTTCTGGACCAGCATGGTGGCCACCGGGTCGATCTTGGCGCTGAAGTTGAACAGCGTGAACGAGCCCAATGGCTGCCGCCCATCGGGGGAGTTCACCTGGTGCCCGTCGATGTCCGAGTACACCGGGATGGTCGGATTGAGCTCGAGCTCCGCGCCCTGGAAGGCCAGGGCCTCGTTCCACCGCATGCGCTTCGAGGCGTCGAGCTCCATCGGGGTTCCATCCGCGTAGGCGGCGGCGATGTCCACGCCGTCGGCGGCGAGCGCCAGGTCCAGGGTTTCGGTCGCCGTGCACATCGCGAACAGAAACCCGCCCTTCTGCACGTAGTCGCCGATGGCGACGGCCACCGCGCGCTTTTCCGCCGGCACCGACGGGAAGCGGAGCTGCTGCGCCATCGCCCGGTTCCGGTCCACCATGTCGACCAGCCAGGGCGAGCCGGCATAGTTGAGGAAGAACTTGGAGAACTGACCGGTGAAATCCTCATGATGCAGATGCAGCCAGTCGTAGGTCCTGAGCTTCGCGCTCAGCACCTCCGGGTCCCACACCTTCTGGAACCTGATGCCCGCGTAGTTGAGGGCCATCGTCACCGCGTCGTCCCACGGCGGCGCGTTGGGCGGGGCATACACCGCCACCTTCGGGGCCTTCTCGAGCGGCACCGCATCCATGTTGCCGCCCTGGATCTGGCCCCGGATGGAGACGACCGTCGCATCGTCCAGCGGCTCCGTGGCGACCCCGCTCAGCGCCGCGTCCCGCGCGGTGGCCTCGTCGCCCGGGAGAAGAAAGGATCCGGAGCGGTAGTTGAGGAACCACTCCCCGCGGCCGCCCCGCTCCAGCAGCCGGAAGGCCAGGCCATACGCTTTCAGGTGGTCGGTCTGCGCATCGTCCATGGGGACGAGCAGCCACGGCGCGCCGCGCGGCATCGGCAGGTGCGTCCACCACGGCGAGAGCGCCAGCAGGCCCGCCGAGCCGCGGGCGAGGAATTCCCGTCGCTTCATGTCTGTGGCACCGCGCCACGCGCTTCGTCCAGGCGCCGGCGGGCCTGGGGGATCAGGGCGCTCCCCGGATAGGTCAGGATGAGGTGCTCGAGCAGCGCCACGGCCTCCTGGTTCCGGTGCCGCTCGAGCAGAAGCTCCGACAGGGCGAGCTCGGCCGCCGGCGCCGTGCCCGGCGCGCCCGGGTCAGCCGCCGACCGGAACAACCGTTCCGCGTCCGCGGTCTTGCCGCTCGCCGCGGCCAACCGCCCGGCCAGGAGCCGGGTCTCGGCGCCGCCCTTGGCCGGCGGCAGCCCGCCTCCGACCTGGTCGAGCCCCGCCACGGCGCGCGCGGTGTCCCCTCGCGCCAGAGCGAACAGGGCCTCGCCCAGGGCGGGCAGGCTGTCGGCCTCGATCGGCTGGAGCAGCGCGAGCAGGGAGGTGCGCTGGGTCGCTTCGTCCCGGTCGCCCGCAAAGGGCCCGGCCTGCTTGAACCGCCCGACGGCGCCGGCGATGTCGCCGCGATACAGCCGGATCCAGCCCGCCAGGGCGAGCCCATCCACGCTGCTGTCGGCGCCCAGCGCCGAATCCGCGCGGCCGAGCTTCCCGGCCGTGATGTACCCGCGGACGAGACGGTGCTGCAGTCCGGCATAGTCCTCGGCGGTCATGTCCTTGCGATGCGCGGTGAGCCGTTCCGCCGCCTCGTCGAGCTTGCCCTCCCCGATGAGCACCTGGACCAGGGTCGCGGACGCTCCCGCGGCAACGGTCACCGGCGCCGCCGTGTCGTCCGCGATGCCGGCGAGCATGCGCCGAGCCGCGTCGCGCCGTCCGGCGGCGCTGTAGGCGCGGGCGGCGTCCAGGCGGTACCGGGCGCGCTCGGCGTCCGTGCTGCGATCGGCGAGCAGCTCGAGGACCCGGCCCTGCGCCTCCCGGGCGTCAGGACCCGGCACGAGCCGGAGCTGGTCGCCCACGCCCTGGAGCGCGTCGGCCGCGAGGCGGGGATCGTCGGGCAGCGTGTTCTCGAGCGTCTGGACGGCGCCCAGCGGATCGCCCCAGCGGGCGCGCAGCTCCGCCTCGAGCCGGCGCGCGACCAGGTCACGCCCCTCGTGCAGCTGCGCGAGCAGCGCCGGCCGCACCGAGTCCGGGGCCTGCCCCAGCGTCGCGACGGCCGAGACGCGGTATCCCGGGGCGCGACGAATGGCCGGCAGCCACTCGCGGAGCGCGCCCTCGTAGTCGCCCCGAGCCAAATCGAGCTGTGCCACCTCCGCCGCGAGCGCATCCGGGCGATGAAGCCGCTCGCGGCCGCGCAGATAGGCCGCCATGGCGCCGGCCTGATCCCGCTGGCCGAGCGCGGCCGCGCCCCACTCGCGATAGGGCGTTTCGTCTCCCGGTGCGCTCGCCGCCCACCGGTCGGCGACCGCGCGCATGCTGTCCGGGTCGCCGGTGGCCGCGTACGCCCGCAGCGCCACCCCGTAGATGGCCCCGCTGGTGGGCGAGACCTTGAGTGCGGCGAGCGCGGCGCGGACCTGCGGCAGGATTTCGGCGCTTCGGTCGAGCGGGAGCAGCGCGCGCTCGAGCCCCAGCAGCGCCGGCGCCGACGCCGGGCTCCGCCCGAGTATGGCTCGGTATGCTTGAGCGGCGGCGGCATATTCGCCTCGGCGCTCCAGCTCGAACGCGCGTGACATCGTCGTGTCCTGCGCCGGCAGCGCGGCCGGCGCGACGCCGAGGAGCAGGAGCAGTCCGAGCGCGCGCCTCACCGCGGCGCCTCCGACAGCCGCCGGAAATAATCCACCACCAGCCGCCGCTCCTCGGGCGAGAGCTGCTGCAGCTCGTCCCAGCTCGGCACCCTGAGCCGGTCGTCCTCGCCCGTGAGCTTGTCACGCAACGCCGGCGGGAGGTGCACGCTGTCGTCGGTGGCGGTCATGCTCTGGCGCTCCTTCTGGGGATCCTCTTCCTGGCCTTGCAGCGTGCGGCCCGCATCGAGCATCCGCCGGAACAGCCGCTCCTGGCGCTCGACGATCTGGCGGTCGATCCGGCCGCTCTCGAGCCGCTTGGCAAGGTCCTCGGCCTCGTCCCCCAGCTCGCCCGCCCCCGGCATGTGGCCGCCGCCCTTGAGCCGCTCGAGCTCCTGGGCGAGCCGCTGCTGCTGGAGCCCGAGCTGGCGGAGCTGCTCGCGAATGGCGCCGCTGCCCGCCATGGGCAGAAGGCCCGCGCCCTGGCGGCCCAACCCGCCCTGCTGCTTGGCGAGCTGCGCCATGCGCTCCATCGCCTCGGCGAGTCCGCTGCCCGATGCCGCGCCCTGAACGTCGCCGCGCGCGCGAAGCATCTGGTAGGCCGCCGCGTTGAGGGCGTCCACCGCGCCGCCCGCCTGCTCCGCGCCTTCGCGCGCGTTCGGCGTGGCGTTGGCGATGGCATCGCGGGCGCGCTCCATCTGCTGCTGGGCGCCGCCCAGCGCCGCGCCGATCTCGGGGGACACCAGCGCGTTCTCGCCCGCCGTCCGCTCCATCTGCTGGAGCAGCCGCTGGACGCCTTCCTCGATCGCTCCCTGCTCGGCCCTGAGACGGCCGTTGACGTCCCGGCCGCTCTTGAGCTCCTGCTGCACAGCGAGCTGGCGCTCCGCGAGCCGGCTGGTCTCGCTGAGCGCCTGATCGATCGCGGCCGTCACCTCCTGCTTCCAGGCTTGCTGCAGGCCCGCACGCTCCTGCTGGAGCTGGTCGGCGAGCGGCTCGAGCGCCTGCCGGGCCTGCTCTCCCTGCTGATGCGCCTGGTCCCGCGCGCCGCGCTGGCTGGACGCCGCCGCCTGTTGCATCGCCTTCCCCGCCTGGTCGGCCTGTCGCCCGGCCGCGTCCATCCGCTGCTGCCTGGCGGAGTCGCCGAGCTGGCGGCCGAGACGCTGGAGCGCCGCTTCCAGCGAATCCGCTCGCGCGGCCAGCTCACGCTCGGCCGGCGCCGCCCGGCTGCTGTCCGCCCGGGCGACGTGCTCGTTCCATTCCCGCTGCTCACGCGTCAGATCCCTGGATTCGCGGCTCAGGCTTTCGAGATCGCCTTCGATGGCGGCGCGGCGAAAGAGCTCCCGGCTCCGCTCCAGCGCCTCGCGCGCTTGCCGCTGGGCCTCGGAGAGCCGCTCCAGCGCGTCCTTGGTCCGTTCGGCGTCGAGTTGCTTGAGCGCCTGCTGCAGCTCCTGAAGACGCTGCTTGAGCTCGGGAGACAGCGCGCGCTCGAGCTGGTTGCGAATTTCCGAGAGCTGGCGCTGCCAGGCGGTGTCGCCCAACCCCGCCGCCTCGGCGCTCTTCCGGAGCGCCTCGAGCGATTGCTTGAGGGATTCGGCCTGCTGCATCAGCGCCTGCTGCGACTTGGCCACGCTTTCGGCCTTCTTGGCGTGCTCGAAGGTGAGCGACTCGCGCTCCTTCTCGCCGGTCCCCTCGGTCGAGCGCGGCCGCTCCTGCGCCAGATCGCTCGTCTGCCGCTCGAGCTGCTTGCTGGCGGACGTTACCGAGTCGAGCCGGCTCGATACGGCCTCGCTGGCCGCGCGCTCCGCGGCGCGCACCTCGCTCATGGTCGGGAGCCGCAGGACGTACTCGCGCGAGCGGCCCACCTGACGAGCGGGCGTGTTGTCCGCAACGAGGGCCCGATACCGTACGGTATCGCCGGGGAGAAGGCCGCGGCGGTTGAGATCGAGCGAGTAGCTCAGGATGGCGCGATCGGGCGTGCCGGCCGGCAGCGGCACGGTCTCCCGGCGGGCGGAATCCCTGACGCCGAGTCGGCTGACGCGCCGGCTCTCGAGCGTCACACTGGTGAGCCCGTGATCGTCCCGCGCGTCGAGGACGAGCGGCACCGTCAGGCTGATCGGCGCGAGCGTGTCGGCCCCGGGCACCGGGATGTCGATCTGCGGCACGCTGTCGGCGACCAGTCGCACCGGCAGACGGACCGTATCCGAGGTGAGCGGCGCGCCGCCGGCCGTGGCCAGCGCGAGCCGGTATTCGCCCGAGGCCTGAGGCACGAAGCTGCCCGAGAACTTGCCGGCCTTGACGTGGAGCGCGGCGTGCCGTCCCAGGCCGGACCAGGCGGCGCTCGCGAGCGGCGCCGTGGCCTCTCCACGCGTCTCGAGCCGGGTGCCAGCAGGGAGGAGCAGCGTATCGCCGCCGGTCGGAACCGGCTCGGCTTCCATGCCCAGATACGGGGGATAGTGCGCCGTGACGGCGAGGCTTCCGAGAAAGACCGGAAGCCGCACGCGCACGTGAACCGTGTCGGAGCTTCGTGTTCCACTGGTGATACGCGCGAAGATGTCGCTCTGGAGGGGTCCGGTTGCGACGGTTGCTCGCCCCAAGGTGTCGAGCGAGACGCCGCGGGCCCGCCATCCTTCGCCGGGCGCGCGGAGCCACAGCGTGGCGTGGCGCCGGCCGAATGCCTGCAGCACGAGCGTGGCGGAGCTGTCGCGGTCGACGACGTCCCGTGCGGCTCGCAAGGTCACAGGGGCGACCGTGGCCGCCCAGGCGCGCCCCGGGTGCCACAAGGCTGCCGCCGGTCCATGCACGGGCCCCGCCGACGCGAACGCCGCGAGACCGACGATGAGCCCGCCCGCGCCCGCGACGGCCAGCACGCGCACCGGCTTCGCGATGGGCTCGGCGGCCGCGGAGCCCCGCCGAAGGATATCGTCGGCCTGCGAGCGGTCGGCCAGCTCGAGGAGGCTGCCGCTCGTCCCCTGGGCCGACCGATCGAGCAGGGCGGTCAAGGCGCCCCGCCGCCAGGCGCCAAGCTCCTCGAGATTGCCCGCCACCCCGCCGGCGGAGAGCCGGCCTCGGGCCCGAATGGCGAGCCCGCCCGCGACGGCGAGCACGATCGCGGCCCCTGCCCAGGCCACCAGCACCCAGTAGGGCGCCTCGACCGCGCTGAGGCGCACCAGCCACGCCGCCAGGGCGAGCAGGAGCGCACCGGCGCCGACGGCGATTGCTACCCATCCCGCCGTGGCCCGCCATCGCAGCGGCCGCGCCACCTGCTGCAACGCGCGATAGGTGGCGGACGCACTCACCCGCCGAACCCGACCGCGTACGCGAAGAGGTTCACACCCATGCGGAGGGCCGCTTCGTGCTTGGCCGGGGGATCGTGGTGGACCTCGTAGTCCTCCCACCCGTCGCCCAGATCGCTCTGATAGGAGTAGTAGACCGCCAGGCGGCCATCCAGAAAGATGCCGAAACCCTGTGCCGGCTTGCCGTCGTGAACGTGGATCTTGGGAATGCCCTTGGGGAAGTCGTAGACGAGGTGGTACACCGGGTGAGTGAGCGGGACCTCCACCATCGGCTGATCGGGAAACAGCCGCTGAAGCTCGCGCCGTATCGAGGCGTCCATTCCGTAGTTGTCGTCGGCGTGCAGAAAGCCGCCCTGCCGTAGATAGCGCCGCAGGGTCGCGAGGTCCGCGTCGCTCCAGTGCACGTTGCCGTGCCCCGTCATATAAATGTAGGGAACGTTCCAGAGCTCGTCGTCCGACAGCGTCACCACCTTCTCCTCGGCGGCGACGCGGAGCCCGGTCCGCGTGCGGATCGCGTTCAGCAGGTTGGGCAGGCTGGAAGGATTGGCGTACCAGTCCCCGCCGCCGTCGTAGTGCAGGCGGCCGATGGTCATGACCGGTGCGGCGTTCCGCGGGGAAGACCCCAGCGCCCCGAGCGCGAGCAGCAGCGGCAACGCGCGTCGCATTCTCATGGCAGCTCCATCACCAGCCGGTACGCGTCGTTGCGCGACAATCCGAGCCCTTCGCTGATCCGCCGCGCCGCCTCGCGCCGGGTGACCCCCTCGGCCAGGAGCGCCGTGGCCTGCTCCCGGGCGGCATCGCTGCGGTCAGGCGCCTCGACCGGGCTGCCCCGGCCCTCCAGCACGACCGTCAGCTCGCCCCGCGGGGGGAACTCCGAATAATAGTCCGCCAGTTCGTCGAGCGACCCCGCCCGGAGCTCCTCGTGAAGCTTGGTGAGCTCCCGAGCCACGACGGCCCGGCGCCCGCCTCCACAGACCGAGGCGAGGTCTCGCAGCAGGTCCACCAGCCGGGGCGGCGCCTCGAACAGGACGACGCTCCACTCCTCGGCGGCCGCACGCGCCAGAAGGCGGGCGCGTTCCCCGCCCTTGCGCGGGATGAACCCGAGGAACAGGTATCGATCGCCCTTGAGCCCGGCCGCCGACAGCGCGGTGGCCACGGCCGAAGGTCCCGGGATGGGCACCACGGGCACGCCGGCCGCGCGGGCAGCCGCGACGAGCTCCGTGCCGGGATCGCTCACCGAAGGCGTTCCAGCGTCGGACACGAGGGCCACGTCCCGGCCATCGCGCAGGATCTCGATCAGGGTCTCGAGCCGGCGCTCCTCGGAATGCGCATGGTAGCTCAGCAGTTGCGGGGTGGCCCCGAGATGGGAGAGCAGTCCCCGGGTCCGGCGGGTATCTTCGGCGGCCACGACAGGCACCTGGCGGAGCACCTCGCCTGCCCGGCCGGACAGGTCGCCAAGGTTGCCAAGCGGGGTGGCAACGACATACAGAGTTCCGGGCATGAGCTAAAGGTAGTGCGGATACGGCGGATACAACGGAGAAGACGGAGAGGACGGAAAGCTGACGGAGCGGCTGGGAACGACCTCTCCGTCACCTCACCATCCTCTCCGTCCTCTCCGTCTTCCCCACGTCAGGCCAGGTGCTGCTTGATCTTCCCTTCCAGGGTCGCCTTCGGCACCGCGCCGATCACGGTGTCCACGTGCTGCCCGTTCTTGAAGAACAGGATGCTCGGGATGGACCGCACGTTGAACCGCATCGCCGTCCGCTGGTTGGCGTCCACGTCAACCTTGGCCACCTTGGCCTTTCCGGCGTACTCCCCGGCGAGCTGATCGAGAATGGGCGCCACGACCTGACACGGCCCGCACCACGTCGCCCAGAAATCGACCAGGACCAGCCCGCTGGCCTGTTCGATCTCGCTCGCGAACGAGGAGTCGGTGACGTGCACGGTCTGGGGATTCGTCGTGGCCATGATGTTATTCTCCTGTATTGGAAACCGTCTCGACCAGATTTCGACGGAGGGATCGCGTGACCGATCGCCCCCGCATCGCGCATGTTGGCGTTGCCGTCGCCGATCTCGACGCCGCGCTTGCCTTCTACCGCGACGTCCTCGGCCTGTCGCCGCATCCCGCGGAGGAGGCGGACGGCGCGACCATCGTGTCGCTGCCCTTCGGCGACACCGACGTCGAGCTGCTCGCGCCGCGGACGCCCGACAGTCCCATTGCCCGCTTCCTCGAGCGGCGCGGCCCGGGCATCCACCACATCTGCTACCGCGTGCCCGACCTCGATGCCGCGCTGCAGGCCTGCCGGGCGGCCGGCTATCGCCTCGTGGACGAGGTGCCGCGCACGGGCGCCGGCGGACACCGCATCGCCTTCGTGCATCCGAAGGCGACCGCGGGCATTCTCCTCGAACTCACGGAGTAACATAACAGGAGCCGGGTGGACCCGGTTCCCGGAAAAATCAGGGAGCGCTGGCGCTACTTGTGTCCTGCGCGGTCGTGTCGGAGGGATTGCACGGCTTGGCGGGATTGCCGGCTGCGGTGAGATCCACCTGGTTGACGAGCCAGGTGCCATCGGCGAGCTGGATGACCGAAAAAGGCACGTCCCACGTGCAGGCCTGACGACGGATCTGGACCTGTACCGCGTGGCGGGTGGGCGGGCCGTCCTGCTGGTCCGAGACAATCCGGTAGTCGTCGCTGCTGAGATAGGCCTGCATCACTGCGATGCGCCGCTCGTAGTCGGACGGCTGTTTGACCTGCCCGGCCGGCCCTCTGGTCGTCCCCCAGAGCGCGGCCATGGCGTCGAGATTGCTGTCGGCCACGGCGCGCATGAAATTCTGCACCGTCACGGAGGCCGTACTGGCCGGCCGCACCTTGCCGGCGCCGGCCGCGCCGCCACCGCAGGCGGCCAGGAGCACGGCTGCTGCGCACCACCGTCGGGTCATCACCGGTCTCTCGATTGCGAGTGGGAGCGTGCGAAACTAACCGGCCGCGGAGGCCCGAGCAATGACAGCGCGATGACGCCGCAACGGCTGTACGTCAACATCGACCATGTCGCCACGGTGCGAGAGGCGCGGCGCACCAACGAGCCCGATCCGCTGGAGGCCGCGCGGCTGTGCGAGGCCGCCGGCGCCGACGGCATCACGGTGCACCTCCGCGAGGACCGTCGTCACATCCAGGACGCGGACGTCGAGCGGCTCGCGGGCGCGGTCCGGGTCCTCAACCTCGAGCTCGCGACCAGCCCCGACGTACTCGCGATCGCCTGCCGGCTCCGGCCGTATCAGGCCACCATCGTGCCCGAGCGGCGCGAGGAGGTGACGACCGAGGGCGGGCTCGATCTCAGCCGCCCCGCGCCGCGTCTCCGCGACACCATCCGCCGGCTGGACGAGGCTGGCGCCCGCGTCAGCCTGTTCATCGATCCCGACCTCGCCGTGCTGGACACGGCGAAGGACCTGGGCGTCCCCGCCATCGAGCTCCATACCGGCCGGTACGCGCACACCTGGCAACGGGACGGCCGGGCGCTCGAGGAGCTCAGCCGGGCGGCCCGTCATGCGGCCGACATGGGGCTCGCCGTGCACGCCGGACATGGCCTCACCTACCGCAACGTCACGCCCGTCGCCGCGATTCCCCAGATCGAGGAGCTCAACATCGGCCACAGCATCGTGAGCCGGGCGGTGATGGTCGGCATGCGCGCCGCCGTGGAGGAAATGGTCCACGTGGTGCGCGGCGCACGCCGCTGATACCTTCCGAGCCATGACCAACCCCATGGCGGCCGCGGACTTCTTCGCCCTCGAGGCGGGTGAATGCCTCGACCGGCTCGAGACCCTCGTCAACCGGCCCGACGGTCCGCCGGGCGAGGAGCTGCTGCGCACCGCGCGCGTGCTGCGCGGCGCGGCGCTGATGGCGTCGCAGCAGCCGATCGCCCGGGCTGCGGCGGGCCTCGAAGGGCTCGCGCGTGCCTACCGGGACGGCCGGCGGCCCTGGGACCCGGCCACGCGGGAGCAGACGTCGCAGTCCATCGAGGAATTCCGGCTGCTGGTGCGCCGGGTCCGGGAATGGAGCGAGGCCGACACCGCCCGGAGCATCCGGCTCGGCTTGAGCCTCGAGTCGCTCGCGGGACGGACGGGCGCCCCTGCGGGGGGCGCCCCCGCGGGGCCCGCGGCGGCCGGGACGCGCGAGCCCGCGCCCGCCGGAAGCCAGCCGGGCGAGCTCAACAGCGGCGTCCGCGCGTTCGTGGCGCGGGAGGGTGCGCTCATCGCCAGCGCGCTCGACCGGGCCGCCCGCGCGCTCCACGCCGCGCCCGGCGACCGCGAGCCGCTCTACACGGTCATCCGCCGGATGCAGTCGTTGCGCGGGCTGGCGGAGCTCGGCGATCTGGTGCCGCTGCCCGAGATTCTCGACGGCATCGAGCTCGCGGTCGGTGATCTCACCCGGCTCTACGCGCCGCCGCCCGGGGTCGACGAGGTGATCGCCGCCGCGTCATTCGCCCTCACCCGCATCTCGCGGGATATCGCCGAGCGCGGTCGGCCCGATGCCGAAGCCGAGGAGGCGCGGCACTTCACCGAGCTGCTCCTCCGGGCCTTCGCCGTCGAGCGCGACGTGGTGCCCATCGAGTCGCTCTACTATGCCGACGATCCCGATCCCGTCACGCCGCCGCTGGCCCAGCCCCAGTTCGGTCCCCCCGCTCCGCTCGGCCCGCTCGAGCTGGTGAGCCACGGCGAGCATCTCTGCCAGAGCGCCGACCTGATCGCCCGCTCGGGCTCGGCGGTCGAGCGTGACCTCCGGCTCTACCATCTGCTGGGGACCCTGCGGACCGCCGGCATCCCCGGCCCCGACCCGGTCGCAAGCGCGCTCAGCGTGTTCGCCCGCTCCACCCGCGAGGCGCTCGCTGCCGGCGCGGCGGCCCGGTCCACCCCGGCGCTGGTCGGCTGCCTGCGTGAGGCGGGCGAGCTGCTCCGCGCGGTGGCCGACGCCGACGATCGGATGCTCATCTCGCGCCGGATCCTGGACGCCGCGTACCGGATGGATGGGCTCCGCCTGGCCGAGCCCGCGGCTCACACGGCCCCCGCGCCGGCGGCGCACCCGGGTGAGCCTCCCGAGCCGCCGGTCGTGCCCATCGAGTCGCTCCTGCTCGAGACGCCGATCGTCCCCATCGAAAGCCTGGCGTACGACGCCGTTCCGATCGAGAGCCTGGCCTACGACGACGCCGCGCCGGCCGGCGGTCTCGAGACGAGCTTCCATACGTACGATCGTCTCCGGCGCGAGCGCCGCCCCGAGCCGCCCTCGATCGAGGCGCTGGTCGGCCGCGCGCTCGCCGACACGGCGCCGGCCCCCGCCGAAGGCGCTGTCGTCGCCATCGAGATGGCCGTGCTGTGCTACCGCGGCCGCGCCGCGCTCGAGCGGGCCGCAGCCGTGCGCCAGCAGCTGGCCGCCGAGCTGGCGCGAAACGGCGGGCTCGACGCCATCCAGCCGCTGCTTCAGGAGCTGCTCGACCTCGTCCCGCTCGCGCTTGCCGACGCCTGAGCCGACGGCCGGCGTTCGCCGGCGGCGCATCGGCGCCGTGCTCGGTGCCGTGCTCGCCGGCGTGCTGCTGTGGTGGGCCCTCCGTGGCGTGGACGGTGGGGAGGTGCTGCGGCACCTGAGACAGGCGCGCCTGGCCCCGCTGCTGCTCGCCGTCGTGATCGCCACCCTCACCTATCCCATCCGCCTCATCCGCTGGCGCCTGCTGTTGCGGGACGTCGATGGCCGCCCGCTCCCGGCAGCCCCGCTGTGGCATGCCGTGGCGATCGGGTTCATGGCCAACAACATCCTGCCGTTCCGGGCGGGCGAGCTGGTTCGGCTGCTGGCCGCCTCCCGCCTGGCGGGCGTCCGCTTCAGCGCGGTGTTGTCCTCGGTCGCCGTCGAGCGGATTTTCGACGGCCTCACCGTCGTGTCGCTCCTGAGCCTGTCGCTGCTCGTGTCGGACCTGCCCCGCGACGTCGCCGTCGGGGGCGTGTCCGTCCGGCACGCGGCCCAAGGGGCCGGCGTGCTCGGCTTGGTGGCGCTGGCCGCCGCGCTCGCGGTGGTCGCGTTTCCGCTCGCCGCGGAACGCCTGGTCCGGCGCGTGCTCCCGCGGGGCCGGTTCGCCGAGCGGGTCGTCGGTCTCATCGAAGGCATCCGCCACGGCCTGTCGGTGCTCCGCTCGCCCTCGCTGCTCGCCGGCACGGTCGTGTGGTCGATCGTCCTGTGGCTGGTGAACGCGCTCGCGTTCTACGTGGCGCTCGCCGCGTTCGCGATTCCGGTGGGCTTCGGCGGCGCGTTGCTGATGCAGGGAATTCTCGTGTTCGGCATCTCGGTGCAGCTGACGCCGGGATTCCTCGGCCAGTTCGAGGCAGCGATCGTGGCTGCGCTCGCGCTGTTCGCAGTGCCCGCGGCGCTGGCGTCGTCGTACGCCATTGCCTTTCACGCGACCACGTTCCTGCCGATCATCCTGCTGGGCGCGTGGTCGCTCGCGCGCACGCCGGTCGCCTTGAGCGACCTCAGGGCCCCGAGCCCCTCGTGAGCGACGCTCCGGTCGAGCTCCGCGCACCCGCGAAGCTCAACCTGTTCCTTCGCGTCCTCGGCCGGGACGGCGACGGGTTCCACGCGATCGAAACCCTGTTCTGCCTCGTGAGCCTCGCGGATACCCTCCGCGCCGAGCGACGGAACGGGCACGGAATCACGATCGAGGTGTCGGGCGCCGACGTGGGCCCCGCCGATGAGAACCTCGCCGTCCAGGCGGCGGCGCTGGTGCTCGAGAGTACCGGCCATCGCTTCGGGGTTCACCTCACGCTGGACAAGCGCATTCCCGTGCGGGCCGGGCTGGGCGGCGGCTCGAGCGACGCCGCCGCCGCGCTCCAGGCGGTCAACGCGCTCGCCGACAACGCCGTGCCCCGCCACGAGCTGCTGCAGTTCGCGGCGCGGCTCGGGAGCGACGTTCCCTTTTTCATGTCCGGCGGCCCACTGGCGCTGGCGTGGGGCCGGGGCGAGCGCATGCTCGCGTTGCCCCCGCTCCCCGCGGCCCCTGCCTTGCTGGTGCTGCCGCCCTTCGGCATCGGGACCGCGGAGGCCTACCGTTGGGTGGACGCGGCGCGGCAGTCGTCGGGCCGCCGCGGCGCGGTGGCGCTCAATCTCGACGTCCTGTCGCACTGGGGCGACATCGGCCGGCTGGCCGGCAACGATTTCGAGTCGCCGGTCTTCGAGCACCACCCGCCGGTTCGTGCCGCCTTCGAGGCCCTCGTCGGAACCCGCCCGCTGGTCTGCCGGATGAGTGGATCCGGCTCCACGCTCTTCGCGGTGTACCGCAGCGCGCGCGACCGCGACGATGCCCGCATGATGCTCGGCCGGCGCCATGGCCGGGTGGAAGCGGTGGAGACGCTGGGCTGAGGCGCCCGATTATCTTGGCGCCGGGACGGCTCAACCGACGGGAGCGTGCGTGCGAATCGGGGTCATGCTGCGGCACTACGATCAGCATCAGGGCGGCGTCAGGGTGTACACCCGACGTCTGCTGGACGCCATGTTCGCGCTCGAGCCCGCCCACGAGTTCGTCCTGCTCTACCGGACCCCGGCGCCGGTCGGCACCTACGCGCGCCACGGCGTCGTGGAAACGGCGCTCGAGGCCCGATCGGTACTGCTCTGGGATCAGCTCGCGGTACCCGCGGCGGTGCGCCGGCACAAGATCGACGTGCTCTTCAATCCCAAGTACTCGATCCCGCTGCGCGCGGGGTGTCCTTCGGTGTGGGTATGCCACGGGCTCGACTGGTACGTCATGCCCTGGGCATCGCGCTTCGTGGACCGGATGAGCCATCGCTTCCTGGTGCCCCGCTACGCCCACCGCGCCGCGGCCATCGTCGCCGTATCGGAGGTGACCCGCGAGCACGTGATGCACTACCTCGCCGTGCCGCCCGAGCGCGTCGCCACCGTCTATTCCGGGGTGGACGACGTGTTCCGCCGCCCTCGCGATCCGGTGCGGCTCGAGGCGGTGCGCCGGAAGTACGCGCTGCCGGAGCGTTACGTGCTCTACGCCGGCGCCGTGTACCCGCCGAAGAACTTCACCCGGCTGGTCCGGGGCTACGCCCGCGTGGGCCCGCCGCGCGGCGTGCCGCTGGTCATCGCCGGCGGGGAGAACCGGTTTCTTTCCGAGCGCGAGCTGCTCGAGCCCGAGGCGCTCGGGATATCGGAGTGGGTGCGCCGGCCGGGGTGGATCGATCAGGAAGACCTCGCGAGCGTGTACGCGCTGGCCGAGGCGCTGCTGCTGCCGTCCCTCTTCGAGTCGTGCGGACTCCCCGTGCTCGAAGCCATGGCGGCCGGCTGTCCGGTGGTCACGGCCGATCGCTACGGCACCAAGGAGCTCGCCGAGGGCGCGGCCGTCCTGGTGGATCCCGAATCGGTGGATGCCATCGCCCACGGGATCGCCCGGGTGCTGGACGACGGCGCGCTCCGCGCCCGGCTCATCGAGGCCGGGCACGCGAGGAGCGAACCGTTTCGCTGGAGCCGTACCGCCCGCGAAACGCTCGCCGTGCTGGAGCGGGCCGCCCGGTGACGGCGGGCGGCGCCGCTACGATGCTTCCGGTCGCGGTCAACGTCCGAAACCTCACCGGGCCGCACACCGGCATCGAGGTGTACATGCAGGCGCTCCTCGGCGCCCTCGCGGAAACCGGACGGCTCGACATCACGGCGCTCAGCTGGTCGCGGGTGGGGCTCGAGCTGCCGCGCGTGCGCGAGGTCGTGCCCGCGCGGCGGCCCGATATGGCCGCCGGAAGCGCGCGCGCCACCCTGTGGAAACTGTGGTTCGACCACTGGGGCTGCGTCCGTGGGCTGCCGGCGGATGGCGTGCTGTATCACGGGATGGACGGGTTCCTCCCATTCGGTATCCGCCGCCGCGATCGCTGCGTCGCCACGGTGCACGACCTCGGCTGGCAGGTTCACCCCGAGTTGTACGGCCGCCGCCTGCGCGTCATGTACGGCGCGCAGTTCCCCTGGGTGGTGCGTCGGGCGGACCGGTTCGTGGCGGTGTCGCGCTACACCGCGGACGATCTCATGCGCCGGGCAGGCGTCCCGTCTTCCCGGATCGATGTGGTGTATCACGGGCTCGACCCGGCGTTCGACGCGGCGCAGCCGGCCACGCCGCCGACCGAGGGGCCTTACCTTCTCGCCGTGGGCGGCGTCTCGCCGCGCAAGAACACGCGGCGTCTGCTCGACGCGTTCGTCCGCTGGCGCGAGCGCGGCGGTGAGGCTCGGCGCCATCGGCTGCTCATTACGGGCCTCTCGCTGGACCGCGACTTCCTCCACCAGGCCGCGCCGCCCGAGGGCGTGAGCCTGCTGGGCTATGTTGACAAGGCGGAGCTGCCGCGGCTCTACGCGAATGCCGCCGCATTCGTGTACCCCGGCATCTACGAGGGGTTCGGGCTCCCGATCGTCGAGGCGATGGCGTGCGGGGCGCCGGTGGTCACGTCGACCACCGGCGCGGCCCCCGAGATCGCGGGCGGCGCGGCGGTGCTGGTGGACCCGTTCGACGTGGGCAGTATCGTAGGCGGACTCGAGCGGGCGACCAGGCCCGAGGAGGCCGTCCGGCTCCGCGCCCTCGGCCGGGAACGCGCGCGCGCCTTCCGCTGGCAGGATGCCGCCTCGGCGACCATCGACACCTACCGCCGGGCGGCAGCGTAGTCCGAGGCGGCCACCCGGCGGCGGGAACGGCCAACACAGGGAGAACGGAATCATCGTGAGCGACGGTCAACGGACGCAGGTCGTCAAGCCGATTTTCATCGTGGGCACCGGCCGCTGCGGTTCCACCGCGTTCCACCAAGTGCTGGGCGTGCACCCCCAGACCATGTGGCTCTCCGGGTTCGCCGAGGAATTCCCGACCCATCCGGAGTGGAACCGCACGGCGGTGGCCGCCATGAATAACCCGGTGCTGGGGCGGATTTTCCGGAAGCGGATCAAGCCCGGCGAGAACTACGGGTTCTGGTACACCCACGCGTACGGCTTCGCCGAGCCCGGACGCGACCTGGTGGCCGACGACGTGACGCCTCGGGTCCGGCGCCAGCTGCACTCGGTGTTCCAGCGCATGCTCGCCCGGCGCCGCAACCGCATTCTGATCAAGCTGACCGGCTGGTCGCGCATCGGGTTCCTGAACGAGATCTTTCCCGACGCCAAGTTCATCCACATCGTGCGCGACGGCCGTGCGGTTGCGAGCTCCTACCTGCACATCAACGAATGGCAGTGGCGCGGCTGGTACGGACCGTACAGCTGGAGGTATGGGCCCCTCTCGGGGGAGGATCAGGCGGCCTGGGAGGCGAGCGGCAAGTCGTTCGCCGCTCTGGCGGGGCTCCAATGGCGCATCCACACCCGGGCCATCGACACGGCGCGGGCGAACGTGGATCCCGACCGGTTCCTGCAGGTGCGCTACGAGGACTTCTGCGACCAGCCGCTCGAGAGCTGCCGACGCGTCGTCGAGTTCGCGGAGCTCGAGCGCTCGCCGAAGTTCGAGCGCCACGTGTCCGGCACCCGCATCACCGACATGAGCAACCGGTACCGCAAGGACCTGAGTCCCGCCCAGCAGGGGCTGCTTACCCGGTTGCTCCGGGACGATCTGCTGAAGTACGGGTACGACGTGTCGGAGGACGCGGGCCGGTGAAAGCGAGCGGGGGCATGCCGGCCGGCATGCCCCCGCTGTCGTTCCTCAAGGCCGAGCTCCCGATCAGTGCACCTGGATCATCTTGCTGGCTGACGGCACGCCGTTCCGGTTCAGGATGAAGATCTGGTAATAGCCCGGAGGGGCGAGGTTGGGGCTGGCGGGCGCGGTCGCATCGACTCCGGTAGCCGTGGGCGTGAAGGTCAGGCTGTTCGCCCGCTGGCCCGCATCGAAGGCGTGGGTGACCGAGCCGAGACGAATCCAGCGCACCTCCGCGACCTGGGCGTGGTTCGGCGTGGTGACCGAGAACGTCCCGCCGTAAGCCACGCTGGTGGATGAGAGCGACGTGATCGTCGGCCGCGCACCCTTGAACAGGTAGGGCGGCGAGAAAATCTCGTGGTTCTTCTCGTCGGGCACCGGCACCGGGTTGCTGCCGCCGGCCAGCGCGTTGCCGCTCGCGCCGTGGAGCACCGTGCCGTCCGGCAGGAGCAGCGACACCGAGTGGTAGACCCGCATGACGCTGTTGGAGGACAGCGTGGTCCACTGGTTGGTCTTCGGGTCCCATAGCTCGGCCGCCTTCGCGGCGTCACCCGGATTGATGTCCACGAACCCGCCACCCGTGGTGCCGCCGGTGACGAGCACCGTGCCGTCAGGGAGGATGGTGGAGTTGGTGTGCCGACGGGCGAACTGCATGGTGCCCGCGCTGGTCCACTGAGGCGAGGGCTGGTTGAGATCGATCTTCTCCGCCGTCGCCGTGGGCGAGGAGGAGCGGGCATCGGGCGTCTGCGCCCAGGTCGCGTTGCCGCCGCCGCCCGCATAGAGGATCTTGCCCGGCTCGTACATGGCGGCCGTGCCGTAGTCCCGGTTGAACCGCCAGATGTGGTCCGGGCCGTCGCTCCATACTCCGCGCTTCCCGTTGACGGTGGCATCCACGTCGAACCAGCGGGACTCGATCCGCTCGCCCGCCATGAAAATCTTCCCGTTCGGCGCGACGAAGTTCCGGGGATAGTAGGGAATGTTGACCCCGGTCGCGCCGGGCAACTTGACCCACTGATTGTTTTCCCAGATCTCCGGGACTGTCACCACCTTGCCGGCGGAATCGCGGCCGGCCATGGTCAGAATGCGGCCGTCCGGCAGCACCGTGACGGTCGGGTACCAGCGCCCGAAGGCCATCTTGGGAAGGCCGGGTACCCACTGCTCGCTCGCCGGGTCGAAGATGTTGGTGTTGTCGATGCCGGTGTCGTCCGCCTTGTGCCCGCCGGACACCATGATCCGCCCGTCGGGCATGCCCGTGTGCCCCGAGCAGAAGAGCATCGTGTCCGCCTGGACCATGCGGGCCGTGGTCGGCGGGCCGGCCGCCGGGTCCCACAGCCGCGGAATCGAGCCCATCGTGCCCGAGGCGTGGTTGTCCTCGTCCTCGTACTTGCCCCAGCCGATGATCTTTCCGCTCGGCAGGAGGCTCATGTGAAGCGGAACGATGTCCCACCCGACGAGCGGCCCCCACTTGCCCGTCGTGGCCTCCGCGGGCAGGGCGTTCACCGTGGTCGGGCCGGCGGTGACGCTGTTGGACCCCGCACTGAACGCCAGGGTCTGCGTGCCGGTGCCCCGGATGCCGAGGTCGCCAAAGGCAGCGTTGCCCTGCCCATCGGTGACCGCCGTGGTGGCGCCCTCGAGTGTGCCGCCGCCGCTCGCGATGCTCGCGGTGACGCTCACCCCCGGAGCCGGGCTGCCGTCACCATTCTTCACCTGCACCACCGGTTGGACCGACGGGTCAAACACCTCGCCATCCAGCGCTGACGCCGGCGGGCTGGTGGTGAGCAGGACGGCGCTGCCCGACCCCGCGCCCAGCGTGATGGCGGACGAAACGGCGGGAAGCACCCCGGACGCCTCGAACCGGAGAGTGTAGGCGCCGGCGCTCCCGGTGATCGAGAGGTCGGTAAACCGCGCCGTTCCCTGGGCGTCGGTCGCTTGAGTGACGGTGCCGCCCAGACTACCGCTGCCACCGGCGAGGGAGGCCGTCACGGCGACGCCGCCTCCGGCCTGGTTCTGGCCGTTGGGGCCTTTGAGCTGCACCACCGGCTGCACCGCGAAGGCCACGCCGCTCTGCGCGGTGGCGGACGGCTCGGTGGCGAGCGTGAGGAACGGGTTCACCCCGTCCGTCGCGACGGAGACGAAGGTGACCGGCGAGCCCTCGAGCCCGGTTGCCGTGGCCGTGGTGGTCTGTTCGCCGGCCTGGGGACCCAGCACCCGCTGAACCGACGCCAGGCCGTCCGTGCCGGTCGTGGCGGTTTGAGGAGAGACCGAGCCGTCGCCCGCCGTAGCCCAGTCGACGCTCACTCCCTGAACCGGGTTGCCATGCTCGTCCGTCACCTTGACGACCAGCGGGTTGGCCAGCGCGGTTCCGACCGATCCGGACTGCCCGTTGCCGTTCGCCATGGCAATGGCGGTCGGGGTGGGCGGCTGCACGTTGTCCCCGCTGCAGCGCAACGTCGCGGCCGCCAGCAGCGTGAGCAGGGTCCAGGGTCGGGCTCGTCGAACCAGAGGCTTGGGCATTCCCGTCGCGGGGTTGGAGTTAGGCGCGGGTCCTAGGCGCCGCGTAACATGCAGAATTCAGGCCGGTTCACAGGAGGACAAGCTACTGCAGA
Organism: Gemmatimonadales bacterium; assembly: GCA_025928645.1. Classification (GTDB taxonomy): domain Bacteria; phylum Gemmatimonadota; class Gemmatimonadetes; order Gemmatimonadales; family GWC2-71-9; genus CAVVWJ01. Next base: position 8,970 of record JAICJD010000031.1, on the reverse strand, counting down.
TCGCGCCAGAAAAGCGTGACTTAGCTAACACCTCCCCTACCCGCAGTGCCGATCGTTGCACGTCCGCCACGAAACCATAAGCAGATGGCTGCATCGAAGCCAACCCGGGCGAGCCCGGGCGGCCAGGCGCCACTCGTTCCACTCCGTTTACGCCGGCTTCGGCCGGGTGTACGTTCTTTCCCGTACCGACGGTTCGGTCAGGGGCAGAACCAGAGGACTCGCACGCGACGTGTGAAGGAGCACGACTGGCCCTTCGTCCAACGGCAGGACAGCGGACTTTGGATCCGTTAATGGTGGTTCGAATCCACCAGGGCCAATCACCAGCCTCAAAGCACACCGCGCCGCCGGACCAGAGTTGTCCGGCGGCGCGGTGGTGTTGTCCTGCACCTGCCCGCGTTACTGAGCCGGCGTCGCGGTCACCGTCATCACCAAGTCGTTGAAGTCGGGCTCGTGCGCGCCGCCCACGCCGTCGTCGAACGAGAGCGTCCAGGTGGGATACGCGCCGCTCACGTGGAGCGCCGGCGCGGTCTGCTGGTTGGTCGCGCCGGAGACCACGTCCGCCTGCAGATGCGTGCCGGCCGCGAACACCGCCCCGCCGTTGATCGCGAACGACGTGCCCACGGCCGGAGTGTAGCAGCCGTCGGCGAACAGCGTCTCGAGAATCGGCGCGGTGATCCGGAACTTGTCGCCGTGGGCGTCGCACGAGCGGTCTTCCAGCTTCACGGTCACCCGTGCGTCCGCCTCGAGGACGAGGTCGCACGACGCGAAGCCGCTGTGGCCGGGAGCGGCGTCCACGCACTGGAGCGACGCCGGCGGCGAGACCGTGATCTGCTCGGTCGTGACGCTGGTGAGGCCGGCGTTGTCGGTGACCGTCAGGCTCACGTCGTACACCGTGCGGCCGGTCGCCGCGTAGTGGTGCGCCGCGGGATTCTGGTCGGCGCTGTTCTGGCCGTCGCCGAAGTTCCACGCCCAGGCCGCGATCGTGCCGTCGGCGTCGGTACTCTGGTCCTGGAAGGTACAGTCGAGCGACGCGCAGCTCACCGAGAACGCGGCGGTCGGGGCGCCCGCCAGCGCGGCGGTGGCCGTCACCGACTTGGTCACCGACCCGTTGCCGCCGGCATTGTCCGTCACCGTGAGCTTCACGCTGTATTGGCCCGGCGAGGCGAAGGCGTGGCTCGGGTCCCGCGTGGTCGACACCTCCCCGTCGCCGAACTCCCACTGGAACGAGGCCACCGTCCCGTCGCCGTCGCTGCTCAGGTCGGTGAACGAGCAGCTCATGTCCGTGCACGCGCTGGTGAAGTCCGCCGTCGGATCGGCGTTGTTGCCGTCGGGCCCGTTCGAGTCCTTGCTGCACCCGACGAGCCCGAGGCTCGCCAGGGCCAGACTGGCGGTGAATCCGTGGAGAAAACGCCGGCTCGCTCGCATACCATCCTGCCTGAGTTAGGTGTCTCCGCGGTTCCCGCGCGGCCCGGGGGCCAGCCACCGGGCGGGAGGACCCGCCCGGCAGCCATTGTGGCACCTGTGTCTGTGCGGATTAGGGAGTTGGTGTAGCCTTGACCGTAATGACCAGGTCGTTGAAGTCGGGCTCGTTCGGCCCAACGAAGCCGTCGTCGAACTCGAGCGTCCAGCCGCTGGCGAAATCGCCGGTGACCCGGAGCTGCGCATTGGAGGCGCCGGCCACACCGGTGAGGACCTCCGCGGCGAGCTGGGTGCCCTGGTCGTACGCCGCGCCGCTGTTGAGCTGGAAGGACGTGCCCACCGGCGTGAAGCAGCCATCGGTAAACAGGGTGTCTACCGCAGGCTGGGTGATCACGAAGGTGTTGCCGTGGACCTGGCAGTCGCTCGAGGTAAGCGTCACCACCACGGTCGCCTTCTGCTCAATGCCGAGCGTGCAGTCCGAGCCGTTGCAGTTGAGGGTCGCGCCGGGCTGCACGCTCACCTGCTTGGTGGCCTGGCTGGTGAGGCCGCCGTCCGTCACCACGAGCGTGATGGTGAACGTGGTCGGCTGGGTGACATTGTACTGCACCGGGGCAGGATTCTGGTCGGTGCTGGTCTGGCTGCCGTCCCCGAAGTCCCAGGCCCAGGTGGCGGCCGGGGTGGCGTTGGTGGTCGTGTTGGTGACAGTGCAGCTGTTCCCGGCGCAGGCCACGGTAAAGCTGGCCGAGGGACCGCCAGGCGTCGACGCCGTCACGGCGACCGGCGCCGCCTTGGTGCCCGACGCCCCGCCGTTGTCGGTGGCGGTGAGCGTCACCGTGAAGGTTCCGGCGGCCGAGAACGTGTGCGGAGTCACGCTGGCCGGCCCGGCGGTGGCGGTGTTGGCGGCGCCGCTGGCGGCGTCGCCGAAGTCCCAGGCGACCGACTGAATGTTGCCGTCGTTGTCGCTGCTGGCGTCCGTGAAGCTGCAAACCAGGTCGGAGCAATCCACCCGGAAATTGGCCGTCGGTTTTGCATTCGACGGGCCGTTACTGTCGCCGCCGCAGGCGGCCAGCCAGGCGACCCCGGCAACGAGGGTCAGGACACGCGAGGAGCGCATAGTGTTGGTTCCAAGCCCCAGGATGAATGGTGGTGTCGCACGGGAACACGGCCGTGGTGCCTGATCGACCGCCGGTCCGGAAAGCCAGACCCGTGCCAGCCGGGGGGTGTCAGTAACATCTACACGTCACCCATCCCGAACCGCATGCCGGGCAAGACGCTAACAATCTGGTGCCAAAATCCTGACAGCGGGGCGGCCAAGCCTCAGGTGTGGCAATCTCACCATACGGCCGAGATGCAATTTTGGCTCGGAAGGCTGGATCCGTCGAGGGCCTGCCTTCCGAGCGCACCACCCCGTTGACGTGCTCGCCCGTCGCTAACTATGTTTCCGGGCTGTAATTATGACGGACCTATCGCTGTCCCGCAGCCAGATGCTGCTCCTCAGCGGCTCGGCCAACCGAGCGTTGTCCGAGGAGGTGGCCGCCCATCTGGGCCAGCCGCTCTGCCAAGTCACGCTCAGGCGTTTTGCAGACGGCGAGCTGTTCGTCAAGATCGATGAGAACGTGCGGGGCCGGGATGTCTATATCATCCAGCCCACCAACCCGCCAGCGGAGAACATGATGGAGCTCCTGCTCCTCATGGACGCGGCCCGGCGGGCCAGCGCGGCGCGGGTCACGGCGGTCATTCCCTACTTCGGGTACGCCCGGCAGGACCGGAAGGACCAGCCGCGGGTGGCCATCAGCGCCAAGCTCATGGCCAACATGGTGTCCATGGCCGGGGCCGACCGGGTTCTGGCGATGGACTTCCACCAGCACCAGCTGCAAGGGTTTTTTGACCTGCCGGTCGACCACCTGTATGCGGCGCCGGTCTTCGTGAGCCACTACCGGCAGAAGCAGTTACACGACCTGGTGGTCGTGGCCCCGGATGTGGGATCAGCCAAGATGGCGCGAGGGTTCGCCAAGCGGCTCAACGCCTCGCTGGCCATCATCGACAAGCGGCGGCCCTCCGCCAACGTGGCCGAGGTGCTCAACGTGGTCGGCGAGGTGGGCAACCGGGACGTCCTCATCCCCGACGACATGATCGACACCGCGGGGACGATGGCCGAGGCCGTGACCGCGCTGAAGCGTCTCGGGGCGCGGGACATCTACTGCTGCGCCACCCACGCGCTCCTGTCCGGCCCGGCGGTGGACCGGCTCATGGCCTCGCCGGTCAAGGAAGTGGCGGTCACCAACACGATCGGCATTCCGCCCGAGCGGCGGTTCGACCGGCTCAAGGTCCTCTCGATCGCGGGCCTCCTGGCCAAGGCGATCGGCTACACGCACAGCGATCAGTCGGTGAGCTCGCTCTTCGACTGACGCTTCACCCGAAGGATCGGCACATGGCACAACAGGCGAGTCTCGAGGTAGTGTCCCGCTCCGGCACCGGCAAGGGCGCGGCGCGGACGCTCCGGCGCGAGGGCAAGGTGCCCGGCGTCATCTACGGCCACGAGCGGGCAGCGGAGTCGGTCGCCGTCGACACCGCGACGCTCACCAAGATGCTGGTCGGCATCAGCGCCGCGACGACGATCGTCGACGTATCGGTGGACGGCCGGCCGCCGGTGAAGGCGCTGATCCGCGAGATCCAGCGGGACTCGCTCCGGCCCACCAACATCATCCACCTCGACCTGTACGAGGTGCGGAGCGACGAGGAGATCACGCTCGAGGTGCCCATCCGCCTGGTCGGCGTGCCGGACGGGGTCCGCAACTTCGGCGGCGTGCTGGACCACGTGCTTCGCGATCTCGAGATCGAGGTGCTTCCGTCCAACATCCCCGAGCACGTGGACCTCGACGTCACGGCGCTTGCCATCGGCCACTCCCTGTTCGTCCGCGACCTCGAGGTCCCGAACGCGCGTATCCTCAACGACCCCGACACCCCGATCTGCACGGTGGTGGCGCCGCGGGCGGAGGAAACGCCCGTCGCGGTGGCGGAGGAGCCGGCCACGGCCGAGCCGGAGCTCATCCGGAAGCCGAAGGCCGAGACCGAGGAAGAGTCCGAACCCAAGGCCTGACCTCTGCGCGTCATCGTTGGGCTGGGCAACCCCGGCTCGGAGTACGACGGAACCCGGCACAACGCCGGGTTTCGCTTGGCCGACCACCTGGCGCGGCGCTGGCGGCTGGGCGCGTTCACCCGGGGAGAGCGCGTCCGCCAGGCCGAAGGCCCGGTGGGCGGGCAGACGGTGCGCGTGCTCAAGCCCCAGACCTACATGAACCGGAGCGGCGCCGCGCTGGCGCCGTTCCGGCTTCGGCCCGACTTCGACCCTGCCACCGACCTGCTCATCCTGACGGACGACGTGGCGTTGCCGGTCGGCCGCTTCCGGCTCCGCGGCGCGGGGTCGGCCGGCGGCCACAACGGGCTCAAGAGCATCGAGGCCGTGCTCCAGCGGCAGGACTACGCCCGCCTGCGCATCGGCGTGGGACCGGTGCCTTCCGCCCTCGATGACCTCTCCGATTTCGTGCTCGGAACGCCCGCACCCGAGGACGACCGGGCCATCACCGATCTGCTCGACCCGATGTCGGAGGCCGTCGAGTGCTGGCTGGCCGACGGCATCGAGCGGGCGATGAGCCGGTTCAACCGGTCGTGAGCTCGAGGTAACCTCCGTCATGCTGCGACTCGGCATCGTCGGGCTGCCCAACGTCGGCAAGTCCACCCTGTTCAACGCGCTCACCTCGGCCAAGGCGCTGGTCGCCAACTATCCGTTCGCCACGATCGAGCCGAACACCGGGATCGTTCAGGTGCCCGACCGGCGGCTCGAAACGCTCGCGCGCATCGTGAGCCCCGAACGCACCGTGCCGGCCGCGGTCGAGTTCGTGGACATCGCGGGCCTGGTGAAGGGGGCGAGCGAGGGTGAAGGCCTGGGCAACCAGTTCCTGGCCAACATCCGTGAAGTGGACGCCGTCGTCCACGTCGTCCGATGCTTCGACGATCCGGACGTGCAGCACGTGATGGGCCCGGTCGATCCGGTACGCGACCGCGAGGTCATCAACATCGAGCTCGGCCTCGCGGATCTCGCCAGCGTCGAGAAGCGGCTCGACAAGACGGCGCGAGCGGCCAAGTCGGGCGACGCGCAGTCCAAACTCGAGCAGCGGCTGCTCGAGGCGGCACGGGACGCGCTCGCCGCTGGCCGGCCCGCGCGCGCGGTGGTCCCGGGCGCCGAGGAGGCCGCCGCCTACCGGGGCTTCAACCTGCTCACGGCCAAGCCCGTGCTCTACGCGGCGAACGTCGGCGAGCACGAGATCGCCACCGGCAACGCGTACGTGGAGGCGCTCAGGGCGGCGCTCGAGCGCGACGGCGAGACGGCCGAGATCGTCCCGTTCTCGGCGAAGGTAGAGGCCGAGCTGGCCGAGCTCGACCCGACCGACCGGGAAGAGTTCCTGCAGTCGCTCGGCCTCACGGAGTCGGGGCTCGATCGCCTCGCGCACGCGGCCTATCACCTGCTTGGACTGCAGAGCTACTTCACGGCCGGGGAAAAGGAGGTCCGCGCCTGGACCATTCACCGGGGCGACAAGGCGCCCGCGGCCGCCGGCGTGATCCACTCGGACTTCGAGAAAGGGTTCATCCGGGCCGAGACGGTCGGGTACGAAGACTTCGTGCGCGTCGGCGGGTGGAAACCGGCCCGGGAGCAGGGCCTCGCGCGCGCGGAGGGCAAGGAATACGTCGTTCGTGACGGCGACGTGCTGCTGTTCCGGTTCAGCAGCTGAAGTCGCCGGCCACTTCCCTCGTCGGCAGCTTCCGTCTAGCTTACCGCGCTCACATACCATCCTCCCCGGCGCCCACACCGGCCCGGGGCGACTCAGACCGAAGGAAGGTGTCATGACCCGTCAGTACGAGGTGGTCTATATCTTCGACAGTGCCCTCGAAGAGACCGCCATCAACGAGCGCCTCGCGCGCTTCCACGCTCTCCTCCAGCAGCCCGGCGGCGAAGCACCCCAGGTGAACCACTGGGGCAAGCGGACGCTCGCCTACCCCATCCGGAAGCACGAGACCGGTTACTACGTCGTCGCCAAGTTCGACGCCGACGGCACGGCGCTCCCCGAGTTCGAGCGGGCCGTCAAGCTCGACGAGGGCGTGCTGCGGTTCCTCGTGGTGGTGAACGAAGGCGCTCAGCCCGTGCCGGTGACGGCCGGGAAGAGCGACGAGGAGGACGACGAATGAGACGGCCCCAGAAGACCTGCGCCATCTGCGAGAGCGGTGTCCGCGTGGTGGACTACAAGGACGAGCGCACCCTGTCGCGCTTCCTGACCGAGCGCGGCAAGATCCTGCCGAGCCGGCTCTCCGGCACCTGCGCGCGCCATCAGCGGCAACTCAGCACGGCGATCAAGCGCGCCCGCCAGCTCGCGCTCCTGCCGTACATCAAGGGATTCACCGGCTGACGCCCCTCCGCCCGGCGAGGTGGGGGCCGCTGCTGGCCCTGGCCGGCTACCTGCTCTTCGCGCCGCCGGTGTTCGTCTTCGGGCCGCTCGCGGGGCTGCTCCTGGTCTCGCGGCCGGGCACCGTGCGTGAGTGGGTATGGCTGATCGCGGGAGGCCTGTGGTCGGCGCTCTGGCTTCAGCAGGTCGGCGGGCTGGGCGGGCAGGTGGCGCGGGCGGCCGCGGTGCTCCTGTGCGGCAGCTTTCTCGTGCTGACGCTGTGGCAGCCGTCCGGCGGCATCGGGCGGACGCTCGCGGCCACCGCGGCCGCCGGCGTGGTGCTTGCGCTCTGGATGTGGCGGCTCGACATCAGCTGGGCCCAGCTCCTGGCCGGCGTCAATCAGGAGCTCGCCTTCTATGAATCCACGGTCCGCCAGCAGTGGCGCACCGCCGGGGCGCCGCAGGATCTGGTGGACCAGGCGAGCGCGATGGTCCGCTCGGTCTCGCAGCTCTTTCCCGGTCTCCTGGCGCTGGCCGGCATCGCCGGCCTTCGCCTCGCGTGGTCGTGGTACCACCGGCTCGCGGTGCACCCGCTCGGCGCGCCCGCGGCGCCGTTCCGGCGCTTCGGCTTCAGCGACCAGCTGGTCTGGGGATGGGTGGTGGCGCTCGCGCTGGCGGTCCTGCCGGTGCCGGAGCCCTGGCGCCTGGCCGGCGCCAATCTGCTGCTCGTCCTGGGCGTTCTCTACGCGGTGCGCGGTCTCGCCGTGGTCGTCGCTCAGGCCGGAGGCGTCGCCGCACCGGTCGCCACCGTGCTGGGCTTCATCGCGCTCTTTCTGCTGCCGTTCGTCGTCGGCGGGCTCACGTTGCTGGGGCTCGCGGACACCTGGCTAGATTTCCGGCGTCGGCTGTCGACGCCGACCACCGGAGGATATCACCGATGATCGAAGTCATCCTGCGCGAGGACGTGCGGTCCCTCGGCAAGGCGGGCGAGATGGTGCGCGTCAAGCCGGGCTATGCCCGGAACTACCTGCTGCCGCAGGGTCTCGCGTACGAGGCCACGGAAGGCAACAAGAAGCGCATCGCCGCCGAGACCCGGGCCCGCGGCATCCGCGATCAGGCCGAGCGGGTCGAAGCCGAGAAGGCCGCCGCGGCCCTTGGCGCCGTCACGGTGACGCTCACCGGCAAGGCCGGCGAGGAGGGCAAGCTGTTCGGCTCGATCACCGCGCAGGACATCGCGGAGGCGCTGGCGGCGCAGGGTCACCAGGTGGACCGGCGCCGCATCGAGCTGGACCACCCCATCAAGACGCTCGGCCAGCATGCGGTGAGTGTCCGGGTCCACCCCGAGGTGCACGCGGAGGTTCGTGTCTCGGTCGTCGCGGAGTAGCTCCACCCCGATGGCCGTCGGGATCGCCTACGTCGACGGACCCCGCCTGGCCCGCTCGCTCCTCGCGGCAGCCGATTGGGTGGCGGCCGACCGCGAGGCGATCAACCGGATCAACGTCTTTCCGGTGCCCGACGGCGACACCGGCACCAACTTCAGCCTGACGCTGCGCGCCGTCGCCGACGCCCTCCGGGCGCTCGGCGACGCTCCGCTTCCGGATACCGCCCGCGCCATCGCCCGGGCCGCCGTCCTCGGCGCGCGGGGCAACTCCGGGATCATGCTCGCCCACTTCCTGCTGGGCTTCGCCGACGCGCTCGGCGACAATGCCCGCGCCGACGCGCGCGCCCTCGCGGCCGCGATGCGGGAAGGCGCGAACCGGCTGTACGGTGCTCTGGACGACCCCCGCGAGGGAACCATCCTGACCGTCGCCCGCGAGGCGGCCGACGCCGCCGAGGCGGCCGCGCCAGGCGCGGCGGAGCTCGGCGATCTCCTACGCCGGATCGTCGACGCGGCCACGACGTCCCTCGCCCGGACGCCCGAGCTGATGGCCGCGCTCAAGGAGGCCGGCGTGGTGGATGCCGGCGGCCAGGCGTTCGTCCGCATGCTGGAGGGGGTCCTGCGGGGCATCGAGCACGACGACGCGATTCTCCCGCCGCCGCCGCTCGAGCCCGCGGGTCCGGCAATGCCGGCCGCGACGGTCGACGTCGCGGCCGAGCGCGATTTCCGCTACTG
>JAICJD010000158.1 GCA_025928645.1 Gemmatimonadales bacterium | reverse complement strand
GCCTCACGGTGCAGGACGCGGCCGGCCTGAGCCAGACCAAGTCCGGCACGATCACGATCGCGCCGCCCGAGCCCGGCAACACCCCGCCGACGGCGGCCTTTACCGCCGCCTGCACGGCGCTCGACTGCACGTTCACCAGCACCAGCTCGGATGCGGCGCCGGGGACGATCGCGGCCTACGCCTGGGACTTCGGCGACGGGGCCAGCTCCACCGATCAGAATCCGACGCACTCCTACGGCGTGGCGGCCTCGACCGATTTCACCGTCACGCTCACCGTGACCGACGACGGCGGCGCGACGGCCGCTACGTCGCAGACCGTCACCGTGGCGCCGGCGCCCAACGTGCCGCCGACGGCCGGCTTCACCCACAGCTGCAACGTCAATGCGGTCTGCAGCTTCACGAGCACCAGCACCGACGTGGCGCCCGGCACCATCGCGAGCTACGCGTGGGACTTCGGGGACGGCGCCAAGTCCACCGATCCGAATCCGTCGCACACGTTCGCCGTGAGCGTCCCGACCGAGTTCACCGTCAAGCTCACCGTGACGGACAACGACGGCGCGACCGACGACGAGTCCCAGACCATTACGGTGTCGCCCCCGCCTCCGGGCGCCGAAGGGTGCGTCGTGGGCACGGGCGGCCGGCTGGACTGCTCGCTCAACATCACCGAGCGCTCCATCATCAAGCTCAAGCTGATCGGCGTGAGCTGCAGCCAGCGCAAGGAGCGGGTCGTCATCCCGGCGCCCAGCAACGACCAGGTGTTCCTTGGGGTGTGCACCCGGCTGGTAGGCGACTCGACCAGAATCTTCGGCGGACCGGGCGACTCGGCCTTCGTGTACCTGCCGGGCAGCCAGGCCACGATCAGGTTCTGGCAGGGTATTCCGGACGACGATGAGCCGCCGCTGGCCCCGCCCTCGGCGCAGATCACCGGAGCCTTCCCGAGCTGGGTCATCCACTTCGAGGATGGCGCCCATGCCGGCGACCCGGGCGAGCCGGACTTCAGCGACGTCGTGCTGCAGGTGGACGCGGTCCCGCCGCCCTGGCCGTGAGCCACGCCCGCGGCCCGCACTGAGGGCTCGAGGCCGAAGACGATTGCGGCGGTGCGAGTCTCGGGAGATCGAGACTCGCACCGTTCGCATTTGGGGCCGTTACATTTCAGCTAACGGGTCGCGACCCATCCGATCAAGAGCGCCGCGTTACGAGGGAGCGTTGCCATGAACGAGCAGGCTGGTGGAAATCGCTCGGCGGTCGCCGGGCAGCAGACCGAGATCGCCGTGTTGGCCGGCGGCTGCTTCTGGGGGGTGGAGGAGATCTTGCGCGCCGTGCCTGGCGTGCTCGACACGGAGGTGGGCTACACCGGCGGCTGGCTGCCGAACCCCACGTACGATGACACGCACGACAGCAAGTCCGGCCACGCGGAGGCGGTCCGCATCACCTTCGACCCGTCGGTGCTGAGCTACGAGGATCTGCTGGAGAAGTGGTACTTCCGGCTGCACGATCCAACGACGCTGAACCGCCAGGGCAACGACGTCGGCACCCAGTATCGCTCGGCGGTCTTCCCCCAGACGCCCGAGCAGCGGGAAATCGCGGAGCGCGTGAAGGCGCGGGTCGCGGCGTCGGGCAAGTGGAAGCGGCCGATCACGACTTCGATCGAGCCGGCGGGAATCTGGTACAGCGCCGAAGCCTACCACCAGGACTATCTGCGAAAGCACCCCGGCGGCTATTCCTGCCATTGGCTGCGAGACTAGCGGCGCCAGGACCAGCTCGAACGCCCCGATCCGACTCCGGACTCGGGGCGTTTCTGTTGTCGGGATGCGCGGCCGCGGGGGCCGGCCCCTCAGGCCGGCTGGCCGAGCTGCTGAAGGATCCGCTCGGCCAGGTCCTGCCGCTCGGCGAGCGCGTGGCGCATTCCGCGCTCCTCGGTGCGCGCGACCTCGCGCTTGAGCGAGGGGAGATAGTCGGCGAGGAGACCTCGCAGCAGGGCTGCGTCGGAATCCGAGAGGGTCAATGACATGGCGTACGCTCCGTGATCGTGTCCTTCAATGATAACGCGGCGCGCCGCGAGATCACGCCACGTCGGCCACCGAGGGCGACGGGGGCCGCACCAGCCCGGATTCCCGCCGCGCGTCGCGCCACAGCGTGGCCGCCGTATAGCCGATGACGATCACCACGAGCGCACGGACCGCATCCAGCGGGAGCGATTTCACCAGAAACGCGGCGAGCAGCACGGCAGGGATTCCGCCGAGCGCGAGCCCGACCACCGCGGCGCGGTCGTACCGGCCGGCCTTGAGGAACCGGATGCTGGCGACCGGCATCAGGAAGGCGCAGGACCCCATCATGATGGGGAAGGCCGCCACCGGGTTCATGCCCAGCAGGCTGACCATGGCCATGCACGGGGCATAGAGCCCGATGCCGAGCGTCATGAGCGCGCCCAGCAGCGCGTTGCCCAGCACGCCGAGCACGAGCGGGAGGCCGCGCAGCGCGAGCGCGTCGCCACCGTCGGGAAAGATGCCGGTCATGCGGAGCAGGATGAACGCGGCCGTCACCACGAGCGCCGCGGCCATGCCGCGCTGCACCCGCCGCCGCTCCCATCGGCTCACGATGCCGGCGCCGAGCCAGGCGCCCAGCACCGACGCGCCGATCAGCAGCGCCAGCGTCGTGCGGTCCACCGCGATGACCGTGATGTAGATGATGGCCTGCGCGATCGTCGGCGGCGTGTGGCCGACGTTGAGCGTCCCGGGGATCAGCTCGTCGCGCACCAGATGCCGCGCGCGAAACGCCGCGGTCGTCGTGGCAAACGACCCGATGCCGAGGGTGTCGAAGAAGTTGGTGACGAAGCCGATGAGCAGGCGCTCGGTCAGACGGCCTCCCGTGCCGGCGGCGTCTCCAAACTACCGCACGCCGCTGAGGCCCGACAGGTCCGTCGTGGAACGTGGCCGGCTGAAACCAGGCTCAGCGCCTGACCGCGACCACCTCGAGGCGATCCGGATGGGCGGTGCCGGGGGCGCTCGGGTGAACGTGGTCTGCGGTTTCCTCGGATGCGACGCGCGGCCCTACAACCCGCTGATCGGGACGCTCCCGAAGAGCGCGGCGCCATCGGCGGCTGGCTCGCGGAGTTTCCGAAACAGGTGGTTGCGGAGGCGTGGCACACCCTGGCCGGCGGCGCCGCGATGCTCACCCGAATGGCCGAGCTGATGTTCGTCGAGGTGGTGCGGCGCTACACGGAGGAGCTGTCACCCCGCACCGGCTGGCTGGCCGGGCTGCGCGATCCGGTGGTCGCGCCGGCGCTCGCGGCGCTGCACGCGCGGCCGGCGCACGGCTGGACTCTGGTCGAGCTGGCCCGAGTCGCCGCGACCTCGCGCACGGTGCTGACCGAACGGTTCTCGCAGGCGATCGGGCCGCCCATGCAATACCTCACCGCGTGGCGGTCCCAGCTCGCCGCCGAGCAGCTCGCAGTGGCGGCAAGAAGGTGGCGGCCGACGTCGGATACGACTCGGAGGCGGCCTTCAGCCGGGCGTTCAAGCGGGCGACAGGCTATGCGCCGGCGGCCTTGAGGAGGAAGTCAGGCAGACGGTCAGACGGCGGGCGGGGTCACGCCAAGCGTCAAGGCTCCCCTGACCGTCCGACCGTCCGACCGTCTTACCGTCTGCCCCCGCCCGCCCGCCCAACCAGCCTCCCAAACCTCGGCTCCGTCCTCAGCCCATCGAACGCCGGGTCGAGCCGGAGCCAGCCGGGCGAGAGATAGAACGGAATTCTGAGCAGCGGCTCGAGCTGGTCGAGCGCCTGGTCCGGCTCGCCGGTCAGGACGTAGATCCGCACCAGCTGGAGCTGAATATACGGGCCGAAGAACGAGTCCTGCTCGATCGGGAGCAGCTCCACCCCGCGCCGGCCCTCGCGCATTGCCTCCGCTTTTCGCCCCAGGTACGCCAGCGCCACCCCCAGAATCGCGTGGCGCTGCGCGTCGTCCGGCGCGGCCCGGCTCTGCGCCTCAAGCGCGAGCCGCGCGGTGTCGGCATAGGCGGCGGTGCGCCGCGCGTCGCCGCGGAGCCGGTAGAGCTCGGCCCGCACCAGGCCCCAGGCGCCCCGGTCGTCGTCGAACGCGCTCGGCGGCAAGCCCAGCACCAGCCGCTGCTGCGCGTCGTTGAGCACCCAATACAGATCCTGGTAGGCGGCCAGGAAGGCGAACAGCATCGGCGGGTCGATGCGACGCGCGCCCGTGTCCACCGCCGCGCGCGCCGCCGCGAGATTACCCCGCCCCAACGCGACCATCACCTGCAGCAGCACCATCTCGGGGTTGGTCGGCGCGAGGGCGATCGCCCGGTCGAGGGCGGAGTCGGCGGCCGGATACTGCCGAAGGAAGATCCGCACCGTAGCCAGCCGCCGCGCCACCGTGAACGAACGCGGGTCGAGCCGGAGCGCGTGCTCGAGCCGCTCGGCGATCCCGTCCCACCGCTGCAGCCGCGCGCCGGTCACCGCCGCCGCGCTGAGCAGGTCGGCATCCTCGGGCGCGAGACGGAGGCCGTCCAGGTCTTCGTGTCGCCCAAGCTCGCGCTGGACGGCGGGCTCAGCCTCGGCGTCGGCAAGATGGGGCACGTGAAGGTGGACGGCCAGCGCCAGGACTGGGGCACGCCGGACAACACCACGACGACACGGGTGCGGTTCGGGGCGAACTGGTATCCGTGATCAGAAGATTCGCGCGCGCGTCACCAGCATCGTCACGGGCTGAGGGCGCGCGCGCCGGTTTGGTGGTCGATCGGCCGCGCCTCGCGGATCACGTCGAAAGCGGGCCGGCCGCGAGCTCGTAGGACCTGAGCCGCGCGGCGTGATCGTAGATCTGGGAGGCGAGCATGAGCTCGTCGGCGCCGGTCCGGGCGACGAACGCCTCGAGCCCCCGCCGCACGGTGTCGGGCGAGCCGGCCACCGTGCAGGAGAGCATCTCGCGGATGAGATGCGCGTCGGCCGGGGTGAGCCGCGCGGGAAAGCCAGGGTCGGGCGGTGGGAGCGGGCCCGGATGCCCGCGTCGCAGGTTCACGAAGGCCTGCTGCAGCGAGGTGAACAGGCGGCGGCCCTCCTCGTCGGTCTCGGCCGCGAAGACGTTGACGCCCAGCATGACGTAGGGCCGCTCGAGTCGCGCTGAGGGCTTGAACCGGGTGCGGTACAACTCGAGCGCGGGCATCAGCGCGGCGGGAGCGAAATGCGAGGCGAACGCATAGGGAAGTCCCAGCTCCGCCGCGAGCTCGGCCCCGAACAGGCTCGAGCCCAGAATCCAGATCGGGACGTCGAGCCCCGCGCCGGGCACGGCGCGGACGGCCTGGCCCGAATGGGGCGGCCGGAAATAGTCCATGAGCTCGACCACGTCGGCGGGAAAGGTCTCGGCGGCGAGCGGGCTCCGGCGAAGCGCTCGGGCGGTGAGCTGATCGGAGCCCGGCGCCCGGCCGAGCCCGAGGTCGATGCGTCCGGGAAAGAGCGACGCGAGCGTGCCGAACTGCTCCGCGATGACCAGCGGGGAATGGTTAGGCAACATGATGCCGCCCGCGCCCACCCGGATGGTGGACGTGCCGGCGGCTACGTGGCCGATCACGACCGCTGTCGCGGCGCTCGCGATGCCCGGCATGCCGTGGTGCTCGGCGAGCCAGAATCGCTGGTAGCCGAGCCGCTCGGCGTGCCGCGCCAGATCGCGCGACCGCTCGAGCGCGAGCGCGGCGTCGCCGCCCTCGATGATCGGCGCAAGGTCGAGGGTCGATAGTGGTACCATCAGACCTCGTAGTCGGCGGCGATCACCCGTCCGCGCCAGACCGGTTGCCAACCGCCCTCCATGTACCAGCCGACGTCTCCCTCTGCCGGAACGATGAAGTCCCCGCGCGCCTCGTAGTGCCGGAAGTGACCCTCCCAGGGCCGCTCCTGATATCCGCCGCGAAAGGTTCCCCAGCGCGCCGGCGTATAGATCGAGGTGACCTCCCCGGCCGGGTCGAACCGGAACTCGAGCGAGACCGATACGCCATGATCTGTCAGCGTGGCGATGGCGGTATTGTCGTCCACGCTGCTCCATCGGAGCACGGTGCTGGGGAGGAGCGCCGTGGGATACCAGACCGCCTCCGCCAGAAATCGGTGGAGCGATCCGGCGTTCATCGCCGCGTTGCCTCCCACGGCGCTCACGGGCAAGGCCGACATCAGCGCAACCTGCCCCGATCCGGCCCCGTTTGCCAACGCGTCCCGGACTCGGACGTGCCCCAGAGGCGCCAGGCGGACGCGAGCGTTCCAGACGAACCCGGGCACCGACGGCGTCACGATGTGCGTGGCCTCGAACGGCAGCCAGCGCGGGCTGTCGAGGTCCGCCCGGAGCTCTCCCTGCTGCTCGAAACGTGCGACGCGGATCGGCTGCGGGCCGCGAGGAAGCGCTCGCGCCAGGTATCGCGCGACAGGAGGCGGCAGCGTGCCGACGTCAGGCTGCGAAGGTGAAGGACCGTCGCCGGCGTAGCTCACGAGCTCCGCGACCGTGCGGTACAGCGAGCGTCGTTGGAGCCGGGCCCCGACCTGGAGGATCAGGACGGCTCCGAGCGCCAGGCCGCCGAGTATGCCGATGGCTACCTGCACCAGCGCGCCGCCCCTTCCATCATGGGACGATTGGCAGCTCGACGAAGCTCTGTGCTCCGGGCGCGTGCCAGATGCGCTGGGTGGCCTTGCGATAGTCGCCCGGCTTCGCCCAGAAGATGTTCGGCACGAATGTCTGCGGATTCCGGTCGTAGAGCGGGAACCAGCTCGACTGAACCTGCACCATGATCCGGTGGCCGGGCAGGAAGACGTGGTTCGCGTTGGGAAGGGGGAAGCGGTACGCGAGCGGTTTGTTGGGAGCGATGGGCTTCGCCGACTCGTAGCCTTCGCGGTACCGCCCGCGCAGGATGTCGGCCGATACCATGAGCTGGTAGCCGCCCATCTCGGGCTGGCCGGCCACCTCGTCGGGATACACGTCGATCAGCTTCACCACCCAGTCGGCGTCCGTCCCGGTCGTCGAGGCGACCAGGTTGGCGACCGGCTGCCCGCTGATCTTCACCGGTGCCGTGAGCGCCTCCGAGGTGAAGGTCGCCACATCCGGCCGGCCCGACTGCTCCCGCTGGTCGTCCACCAGCCAGTACTCCCAGGTGTAGATCCCGCCGTAGCCAACCGGTTGAATGGGACGCTTCCGGAACGGCACCGGCCTCGCGGGATCCGACACATACTCGTCGAACTGCGTTTCGCCTCTGGCGGGCGAGGCCCAGCCGAGCTTGCCGCCGGCCAGCAGGTTGAGCGGCGTGGGCTTGACCGGGCACCCCGTATCGCAGCCCGAGGGCCACGCGCGGAGTCGGCGCCAGGCGTTCGTGCCGGTCTCGAACGCGGTCACCGGAGCCACGTCCATCGCCGGCGCTCCATCCTTGAGATAGTGGGCGAGGAACGGTCCGAGCACGTGCTGCCGGAACCAGAGCGCGGTGTTGCTCTGGAACCGGAGCGCGCCGAGCGTGCTGCCATCCTCGATCTCCTGCCCGTGGTACCACGGGCCCATCACCAGGAACACCTTGTCGTTTGTCGAGTCCTTCGGCTCGAGGGCGCGGTAGACGGCCGGCGCGCCGTAGATGTCTTCCTGGTCCCATAGACTGTGCACCAGCATCGTGGGCACCTTGAGCGGCAGCTTTGCCAGAATCTTGTCCACCGCCTGGTCCTGCCAGAACGCATCGTAGCTCGGGTGCGCGAGGATCTTGCGCCAGAACCCCACCTGATCGAGCCCGCGCCGCCTGCCCAGCTCGCCCGCCGACCCCGCGTCCATGAACATGTCGTAGTCGTCGTAGTTCGAGGTCCACCACTTCGCCGAGTTGTCGCGGGCCGCTTCCTGCTCGTAGATGTACGGCATGTTCTGCTGGCGGAACGCGCCGTGGTGGAACCAGTCGTCGCCCATCCAGCCGTCCACCATCGGGTTCATGGGGACGCTGACCTTGAGCGCCGGGTGGGGGTTCACCAGCGCCATGAGCGGCAGGAACCCGTCGTACGAGATGCCGAGGATTCCCACTCTGCCGTTGCTCTCG
>JAICJD010000235.1 GCA_025928645.1 Gemmatimonadales bacterium | reverse complement strand
GCGCCGGAGAGCTCGTGCACCTGGCGGGTGCACACGCCCGAGGGCGAGCGCACCTACGCGGCCGAGTTCGTGTGGCAGGGTGGCGCGAAGAACTACGGGATGCTGGTCCACGGCATGTCCACCGTCACGGGCATGATGGGCCTCGACTCGGCCCAGGCGGCCCTCGGCTCGGTGAAGCCGCCGCCCGAGGCGCAGGCCGTCATCGGCGGCCTCATGCAGATGGTCACCAGCGGCTCCGCCGGCGGGGGCCCAGGCAGCGCGCCCGGCGCCGCGACCAAGGTGGGCTTCGCCACCGACACCGCCCTCGAGGGTCCGTGGGACCACGCGGCGCTGCTGCACGGCACCCAGCTCCTGGCCGTGCGCAACGACGCGTTCGTCGGCATGAGCCTCGTGTCCGCCGATCTCGACAAGGCCAAAGCGCTCCTCCGTGCCATCTGCGAGCGGCTATGACAACCCACGACTCGAACCGGAGAGCATACATGACATCGTACCCCCTGCAGCCGCGCAGGTTGGCGCTGGCGGCGATTCTGGCGCTGGCCTCCGCGTGCGGCGGCTCCGACAGCACCGCTCCCGGCGGGAACGGTAGCAACAACGGCGGCGACAACAACGCCAACGACTGCGCCGTCACGCTCAGTGGCGCCCAGACCGGGTCGTTTGGCTGCTCGGACCTGGCGCTCATCTACACCGCCAATGACGGCAACTCGTCGTTCGGGTTCAAGGCGGTCGGCGGCGCCGATACGGTGACCGTCGCCATCGGCTTCCATGGCAAGCCGGCCGCCTCGGCCTACGATGACGCCGCCGGCGCGAGCGCGGTGCTTGCGATCCTGAACGGAAGCACGCTGTGGACCGGCGGCGCGCCCGCGGGGAGCTGGACTCTCACGATCTCCTCCGTGAGCATCGTCAACTCGGTCTCGGATTTCACGAAGTACCAGGTGCATGGCGCACTCGCGGCGACCCTGCAGCCCGCCGGCGGGACCGACCCTGCGCCGATCACTCTCAACGCGACCTTCTAACCCCCTGCGGAGTAGGACCTGGGTCGCTCGCGGCAGCGGCCTCCCCCTCGAGCAGGAGGAGGATATGGAAATGGGCGGCGCCACGGGGAACACCCACATGTCGATTCGCTACGACTACACCAACGTGCGGGCGCCCGCGGGCGTCAAGTGAGGGGACGATGAGATTCACGCTGCGGTGCCTGTCACCACTGCTCGTGCTGCCGGCACTCGCGTGCGCCGCCGCGCACGGAGCCACGGACGCCGCCACGGCTCCGAGGACGCGGGTCTACTACATCGCGGCCGACGAGGTGCCCTGGGACTACGATCCCGGCGGGCGGGACGAGATCGCCGGCCGGCCCTACGCCGACTCAGCCTTCTTCGCCGGCGCCAAGCCGCTGCCGGTCAGCACGCTCTACCGCAAGGTGCTCTACCGCGCGTACACCGACAGCACCTTCCGGACGCTCCAGACCCGTGCTCCCGAATGGGCCCACCTCGGCTTCCTCGGCCCCGTCATCCACGCGGTCGTCGGGGACACCATCCGGGTCGTGTTCCGCAACAACGGATCGCGTCCGTTCAGCATGCACCCGCACGGCGTCTTCTACGAGAAGGCGTCGGAAGGTGCGCCGTACAACGACTCGGCCGGCGGCGGACGCACCGGCGACGGCGTGCCGCCGGGCGGGACCTTCACCTACGTGTGGCCGGTGCCCGAGCGCGCCGGGCCGGGGCCGATGGACGGCAGCTCGGTCCTCTGGATGTACCACTCGCATGTGGACGAGGTCCGGGACATCAACTCCGGGCTGCTCGGCCCGATCATCGTCACCGCGCGCAACATGGCCCGGCCCGACGGAAGCCCCAAGGACGTGGACCGCGAGATCGTCGCGGCCTTTGCCCAGGTCGAGGAGAACTTCAGTTGGCTGTCGGACTCGAACAGGGCGGGCGAGCACCTCCCGGACGATGCGGCGCACGCGCGACCCATCCCGAACCCGTCGGAGACCGACGCCGGCTACCCCTGGTACGTGAAGTTCGCCATCAACGGCTACATCCACGGCAGCATGCCGCTCGCCGACCTCACGCTGCGGAAAGGCGAGCGCGTGCGCTGGTACGTCATGTCCTCGACCAACGACTTCGACGTCCACGCGCCGCACTGGCACGGGAACGACGTCCTCGTCGGAGGCATGCGCACCGACGTGCTCTCGCTGCCGTTCATGGGGATGGTCGTCGCCAACATGACGCCCGACAACCCTGGCACCTGGCTGTTCCACTGCCACGTGTCGTTCCACAACTCGGCGGGGATGGCGGTGCGGTACCGGGTGACGTCGTGACGCGCAAGGACAACCCGCGTCACTCCGCGGCGCACGCGACGGCGAACGCGACCTGCACCGTGTCGCTCTGCGTCACGGCCGCCGTGCGGGGATTGTCGCCCTGGACACTGCACCCCGGCGCCAGTCCGCCGAGCGACACCGTGTGGAGGCCGCTCGTGAACGCCGGGTACGTAGCGGTCGTGTCGGTGCCGATGGGGACCGGGTCCTGATCGTCGATCCGAACCGTGTACCCGTCGGGGTCCGGCGGGCCGGTCGTGGCGGTCGTGATCTCGATCGCGCCGGTCGTCGGCTGCAGGAAGCCGCTGCCGCTGCAGGAGAGCAGGGCGGGGAGAGCCAGCAGGCAGGCGGCGATCGGCGGTCGTGAAGGCATCGGCGGCACTCACCTGCAGGTAAAGCGCGCCTTCTCGAACTCGACCACCGTCTTCCCGCTCGGCCCGACGGTGATGTGGAAGACGAGGTGCCCGACGGCGTCCTTCGCCTTGCCTTCGCCGATGAGCGATGTCGTGGACACGAACGTCTGCACCTCGTTGATCTTGGCCGAAATGAAGAACGAGCTCTTCTGGACCCCCACCTGGCGGTACCGGGCCCCGGTGGTGAGCCCGACCCCGTTCGAGCCGCGGTCCATCTGGACGAGCTGCACGTGGAACTGCCGCCCCACGATCTCGAGATCGTGCTCGACCATCAGCTCGTTGAAGTGGAACCGCATCAGCTCGCCGCTGCATTCGTTCAGGAACGTATCGTCCACGATGATCTCGTGGCGCTGCGAGGTGTGGATGACCCTGGACGCCGCGAACGCGGGCGGGTCGGCGGGAGCGGTCGGATCGTCGGCCGACTGGCAGCCGGCGAGCAGCGCGGCGCAGATGAGCATTGGAGCGGTGCGTAGCATGATGGATCCGGAGAAAGGTGGGGATGACCGGTGAGCGTCTGAGTTACGACACGCGGCTCGTGCTGTCAATGTCGCGGCCGCCGCTTCACGTCCGACTACTATTCCCGCATGACCGCCGCGACGGATCGCCCGGGCCCCGAGAGCAAGGTCCCCGCCGTCACCCTGATCTTCTGGGTCCTGAAGATCCTGGCGACCACGCTGGGCGAGACCGCCGGCGACACGCTCTCCATGACCCTCGCGCTCGGCTACCTGGCCGCCACGGGCATCTTCGCCGCCATCTTCGTGGCCGCGGTGGCCGCCCAGATCGCCGCGCGGCGGTTCCATCCGTGGGTCTACTGGTTCACCATCATCGCCACCACCACCGTCGGCACCACCCTGGCCGACTTCGCCACCCGCTCGCTCGGCATCGGCTACGCCGGCGGCAGCGCGCTGCTGCTCCT
>JAICJD010000077.1 GCA_025928645.1 Gemmatimonadales bacterium | reverse complement strand
TGCTGTTCTCCGTGGTTTCCTCCGTGCCCCTCCGTGCCTCCGTGGTGAATGGTCCGCGGACCTGGGGCCTCGCCAGTGTGCTGTTGACCAAACGCCGTTTCCGTGGCCGTTGTCCGTGTTTTCCGTGGTTCCGTGGTGAACTGTCGAGGACCACGAACTCCAACCGTCACGGACCACGAACTCCGCCGTTCAGGTCCGCACCCGCGACAGCAGCACCAGCCCGGCGAGCAGAAAGACGGCGTTCGGCAGCCATGCCGCGACGGTCGGGTCGATGACGCCGCCCGCGCCGACCGCCTTCATGATCTGCGTGAGCAGGAGGAACATGACGGTCGTGCCGAGGCTGATCGCGATGCCGACGGCGGCGCCGGCGCGCGGCGCCTGCACCGCGAGCGGCGCCCCGAACAGCGCGATGATGAGACACGTCACCGGGAGCGCGAGCTTGAGCGCCTGGTCCACGATGAGCTTGTTGGCATCGTTCCCCGAGCGCTTGAGCCCGTCGATGTAGCGGCCCAGCTCCGCGTAGCGCATCTCTTCCGGCGCCTTCGACTCGGCCAGGAGGTCGGCCGGGGCCTGGGTCAGCGCGCGGAGCCGCATCGTCTGAAAGGTGAAGCTCGCCTGCTTGGCGGGAGTCTCGAGCACCCGGCTCGCGCCGTTCCGGATGCGCCACTCGCGGCGGGCGCGGTCGTAGGTGGCGCTGTCGGCCGTGATGATGAGCCCGGGGTAGCGGACCCCGTCGCCCGGCCGCTCGAGCATGAGGCCCTTGAGCTGCCGGGTGCCCACGTCGAGCGAGCGGACCGTATACACCCAGCCCGCGTCGCCCCGGTAGACGAAGTTGTAGCGCGAGCTGGTCGAGCGCGGCGGCGTCGCCTTCTGCATCCGGAGCTGCTTGGCCGTGGCGCCCGGCGCCATCTCGCCCACCACGAATGCCAGCACCGTCGCCAGCGCCGCGGCCACGAAGATCGGGAGCATCACGCGGTAGAAGCTGAGCCCGCCGGCCTTGGCCGCGGTGAGCTCCGAGTGCCGGCCCATCGCGCCCACCGTGAACACCGTGGCGAACAGCACGGCGGCTGGCATCACCAGGAACGCGTTCTCGGGGATCGAATAGATGTAGCTCACCACGATGTCGCGCATGGTGAGCCCGCGGTCGAGCAGCTTGTTGAGCGTGTCGGTCAGGTTGATGAGGATCGACACCAGCGGAAAGCCGAGCGCGGTCAGGACGAAGATCCTGAGCCACCCGCCGAAGACGTACCGGTCCAGCGTCCGCGTCATGTTCACGCGGCTTCGCCCGCCGGCGCCGGGCGGCGGCGCCGGAGCCGCCGGACCAGGTGCCGCACGCCGTCGATGATCTCCTGCATGTCGCCGCCGCGGGTCGAGCCCGACTCCCGGCTCACCCGGATCAGGCCGATCAGGCCGACCACCGTGAGCACGATGTTGGGCGTCCACATGGCGGCCCAGGCGGAGACCAGCCCGCGGTCGGCCAGGCTCTCGCCGGCGGTGAGCCCGATGTAGTGGACGGCGAAGACGAGGAGCCCGCCGCCGATCACCAGCCCGATCCCGCCGCGCGGGAACCGGAGCGCCATCACCACCCCGATGATGACGAACGAGATGCAGGCGAAGCTGATCGACCACTTCTTGTGGACCTCGACGGCGTACCGGTCCACCCGGCCGCTGGCCTCCTGCCGGCGATCGGTCGCGGTGGCGACCTGAGCCCAGTTGGAGAGCCGCACCCGCGCGACCGACGGCCGGGGCGGGCTCGCCACGGGCGGCGTCGCACCGGCCGCGGCCTGGTGGAGGGCGCGGGCGGCTGGTGGCCTGGCGGACCCAGGGCTTTCACCCGGCCGTCCCGTGCCCTGCTGGGGGCCCAGCCCCGCGACCCGCGGCTTGGCGACGCCAGGCTTGGCAACGCCAAGCTTGGCGATGACCGGCTTCGCGACACCCCGCGTGCCGATGGCTGGATTCCCGACGCCTTGCCCGCCTTGCCCGCCTTGCCCGCCTTGCCCGCCTTGCCCGCCTTGCGCCTGCAGCGTGCTCTGAGCGCTCCCGACCGTCTGCCGGTCGGACCGTCTGACCGCCTCGCCTGCCCCCCCGCTCGCCTGCCCGCCTGACCCTCCGACCGTCTGCCCGTCCGACCGTCTGACCGCCCGCCCGCCCGCCTGTGCGCTCCCCAGCGGCTCCGCCGTCTTGGAAAAGGCCATCTGGATGCGACTAATCCACCCGCAATAGGCCGGCAGGTGGGTCGGCGGCTTGACGGGCGCGGGCGGGCCGACCGGGGGCAGATGGAGCAGGGTCCTGAGGTCGCCCATCAGCAGCGCGTGCCGGTCCTGCTCGGCGTTCCGCTGGTCGGTCCGGGCGTCCCGGATCACCGACAGCATCTCGCAGGTGCTCATCTCGCGGTCGCCCCGCACCGTCTCGGTGCTGTTCCGCACCAGCTCGTCGTACACGTCCTTCACCCGGATGTTGTTGATGTGGTAGTAAGTGAGCTGGAACGAGAGCGGGTCGCTCGGGCGGTACTGGTGGATGCTGCCGTCGTACAGCCGCAGGTTGAGGTCGGTGCGCCCCTCGTTGTAGGCCATCAGCCCGCTGTCGGCATAGATGATCCGGCGGTTCGACTCGCCCCCCATGTCGTAGATGGTGATGTCCTTGAGCCGGCCGGTGGCCGCGTCGATCCGGCCGGCGCGGAGGAAGTACTGGGAGGGGGGCACCTCGTTGATCACCTGCTCGCGCAGCTCGAGCGTGGGTTTCTTCCGGCCGATGTCGATCAGCAGCCCGCGGAGCCGGGCGTTGGTCCGGGGCAGCACCTGGTCCACGAAGCCGAAATTGAACACCGACATGACGACGCCCCAGGCCAGCACGGGCGCGAGGATCTGGTACACGCTGATCCCGCTGGCCCGCATGGCCGTGATCTCGTTGTCGGCCGCCAGGTGGCTGAAGGCGTAGAGCACGGCCAGCAGCACCGCCATGGGGATGGTCATGGCCACGATGAACGGCAGGCTCAGCGCGAACACTTCCGCGATCACCCCCCAGCTCAATCCCTTCCCGACCAGCGCGCCGAACTTCTTGGCGATCTGGCTCAGGAGCATGAGGCTGGTGAGCGCGCCGAGCCCGAAGAGGAACGGCGCGGCCAGCTGGCGAAGGAGGTATCGGCTGAGCAGGCGCAAGCAGGCTAACTCATATGGTTGTAAGGACTTGTTTGGCGCATTATATTGGCCCGATCCACTATCCTCAAGCCTCGCCGTGACCCGCTGAGCGTGACTCGTTTCCTGGTCGCCTTGGGCTGCCTTGTCGGGCTGCCCGGGCTCCTGTACGCGCAGGCGGACACGACCGGACCCGGCCTGCGTCTCCACTTCGAGCAGCCCAAGCTCGAGATCACCCCGCCCGCCGCGCTCACCGAAACGTGGATGGGCGGGCCCCGCCTGCCGCCCGCAGTGCGCATGGCGGCGTACGACAGCGTGGTCACCGCGGCGCTCGCGGCCGACCGGGCCGAGCGGCGGCGGACGCTTCGGCTCCAGGCGCTGTACGGCCTGACCCAGCTCCCGTCGGTGGCCGTGGGCGAGGAGGACGTCACCCCGGCCCACCGGAACGTCCTCGGGCTTCCCACGAAGTATGCCGACCTGACGCTCGACGGGCAGGCCCGCCTCGAGATCCGGACCGACAAGGTGCGCGAGCAGCTCTGTACGCCCGCCCTCTCGCTCGACCCGACCTCGGGCTGCCGCGGCGGATTTCGGGCCCCCACGCTCGACAACCAGGTCAACCTGCGGTCCACCGGCCTCCTCGGCCAGCGGGTCCACGTCAACATCGACTTCGACACCGAGCGCGACTACGCCGGCAATAACAACGTCCAGATCTACTACGAGGGTCTCCAGGACGAGATCGTGAAGCGGATCGACGTGGGCACGGTGGTGTTCCAGCCGCCTCCCTCCCGCTTCATCACCGCGGCGGTGCCGTCGAACAACTTCGGCGTGAACGCCACCTTCGAGGTCGGCCCGGTCCAGCTCCAGACGCTGGCGGCCACCCAGAAGGGGAGCGTCGTCGCCGAGCGGACCTACACGGTCGGGCAGACCACGAGCCAGTCGCAGGACCGCCAGGTGCGCGACCTCGACTTCGAGAGCGGCCGCTTCTTCTGGACCGTGGACCCCGCCACGCTGCCCGGCTACCCGGCGGTCGACATCCTCAATCTTCCGGCCGCCAGCCTTCCGGCCGCCGCCCGCCCGACCGAGGTGCGGGTCTACCGCTACCGGGCGGCGGCCAGCAAGAGCGGGGTGAACCCCAATCTCGGCGGGATCACCGCGCTCGCCCGCCGGAGCGACAGCCCGCAGCAGTTCGGCCCGGTGCGCTGGGAGCTGCTGATCCAGGGTGCCGACTACACGCTGGACGACTCGGGGCTGTGGATCGCGCTGGGAACCAAGCTCGACCAGAACGACTACCTCGCCGTGAGCTACCGGACGGCCGGGGGCACCACGGTGGGGACCTTTCCGGAGGCGGACCACGGGCTGCTCGGCGCGCAGGCGCGCGACACGCTCGAGCTCATCGTCCAGCCGCAGCAGGGTCCCGCGCTGCCGACCTTCCGCTACGAGATGCGCCAGGTGTACCGCGTGGCCGGCGCGGACCTCGATCCGACGTCGCTTCAGGTGGGGATCACGCTCAACCGTTCCGAGCGGCCGCTGTCGGGGAACGCGCAGACCTACCTGCAACAGCTGGGCCTCGCCATCCCGAGCGACCCGACCGTGTTCGACCGGACCAACCGGCTCTACCCGCGGACCCAGGACCCCGAAGCGGCGCAGGTGATCCACGAGTCGTACGTCGTCTTCCCCACGCTCCAGCCGTTCGCCGACCCGACCCGCCTCACCCCTGCCGAGTCGTCCGACTCGCTGTACCGGACGCCGCTGTTCCTCCTGCTCTCCCAGGGGCCGCCCGCCAAGTTCGCGCTCCGGCTGCAATACAACGCCACCGGCGGCGGCGACCGCTCGACGCTCAACCTGAACGCGCTGCAGCTCCGGGAGAACAGCGAGCAGCTCCTCGTCGGCGGCCGGAAGCTGGTGCGCGGCGTGGACTACCAGATCTCGTATGATCTGGGCACGGTGACGTTCACCAACCCCGACGAGCTGTTCGGCACCGGCACGGGCACGGCGCAGGTGACCGCGCGGTTCGAGGAGCGCGGGCTGTTCGCGGTGGCGCCGACCACCATCCTGGGCATGGCCACCCGCTACTCGCTGGGCGACCGCGGCGCCGTCAACCTGATCGGGATGTACCAGAGCGAGCAGAGCGCGTTCACCCGCCCGCAGCTCGGGTTCGAGGCCACGGCCAACCTCATCGGCGGCGTCAACACCGAGCTCCACTTCAAGCCGACCTGGCTCAACAACGCGCTCGACAAGGTGGTGACGTCCAAGGCCTCGGCCCCGTCCACCTTCGACGTGAACGCGGAGCTGGCCTTCACCAAGCCCGACCCCAACCGCTCGGGGCAGGCGTACCTGGAGGAGTTCGAGGCCGACGCCGGCCTCAACGTGAGCCTGCGCGAGACCGGGTGGGAGTTCGGCAGCATGCCCCAGCAGGCCACCGGGCTGGAAGACATTCTGCTCGGCGGATTCGACCCGGCCGACGCGGTGGCGCTCACCTGGCAGAATCTGATTCCGGGGCCCGACAACGTCAGCGCGCAGGAGCTCCGGCCGCAGGACATCGACACGCTCATCCGGGTCGCGGGGGCCGGCGAGGCGCCCGAGACGATCATGTATCTCACGCTGCACGCCGACACCGCGGGCGGCATGGTGCTCAACAACCGGCACTCGCGCTGGTCGCTTCCCGCCCGGCCGGGCCGCCCGCGCTGGCGCACGATGGTCACCTCGCTGAGCCCGACCGGCCTCGACCTGAGCAACGACGACTTCCTCGAGTTCTGGCTGATCCAGCCGCCCGGCGACCCGGCCAACACCGCCGGCCTCCGCCTGGTGTTCGACCTCGGCACCGTGAGCGAGGACGCGCTGGCGATCGCGCCCGACTCGTTCACGGTGAACGGCGCCGACACCGTGTTCACCGGACGGCAGTACGTCGGCCAGGGCCGGCTCGACACCGAGCGGAGCGAGGTCGGCACCTTCAACGCCGCCACGGACGACATCGGCATCCTGGGCGACCGGCCCGACGAGATCACCCAGGCCGGGGTGGGCCCGATCGACGAATTGCAGCTCTGCACGCGGGTCCTGAGCAGCGCCGTGCCGGTGTTTCCCTGGGGCGACCTGAGCTCGCGCTGCACCCACGGCAACGGCGTGCTCGACACCGAGGACCTGAATGGCGACGCCGGGCTCGACCTCACCGGCACCGGCGAGAACGTCTTCCGCTACATCGTGGATCTCGCCGCCGACAGCTTCTTCGTGCGGAACGGCAAGACCTCGACCGACGCGCAGGGCCGCACGGTCACCTGGAAGCTCTACCGGGTCCCGATCCGCCAGCCGAGCGCGGTGCTCAACACGCCGACGCTGCGGCTGGTGCAGAATCTCCGGGTCGCGCTCGTGGCGCCCCCCGCCACCGGCGACTCCGATGTCGTGGCCCGCGTGGCGATGGCCAGGCTCAGGTTCGTGGGGTCGCCCTGGGTCCGGCGGTCCGACACGCCGATCCTCGGCCTCACCGGCGCGAGCGGCCAGCCGCACGGGCAGGTGGTCACCTCGGTGGTGAGCACGGAGAACCGGGTGGACTTGGGCTACACCTCTCCGCCCGGGGTCACCGACAACGTCGCGCGCAAGGGCGGCGACCAGCAGTCCGAGGGCACCCAGATCAACGAGAAGTCGCTTCGGCTCATCGGGACCGATCTCCAGGTCGGCGAGCGCGCCGAGGCGTATCTGCGATTTCCGGCGGGCGCGCAGAACCTGCTCACCTACCGGACGCTGCGGGTGTGGATGCGGGGGCGCGGTCCTGGGTGGGAGGATGGCGATCTCCAGGCCTTCATCAAGCTGGGCAGCGACAACAACAACTTCTATCTGTACCGCGCGCCGGCGAAGACCACGACGTGGGAGCCCGAGTTCGTGGTGGATCTGACGAAGCTGCGGGAGCTCCGGGCCGAGGTCGAGAACCGCTGGCTCAGCGGCCAGCCGCCCTCGGGCGCGGCGGAGTGCGGCACCCAGGACACCGGCGCCTACGTCGCCTGCGACGGCCCCTACCTGGTGCACGTGGCCGATCCCGGCGTCAACCCGCCCAACCTGGCCTCGGTGCAGGAGATCGCCGCCGGGATCTTCCGGGTGGGACAGACGGTCACCGTGCCCGACGCCGAGCTCTGGGTGGACGACATCCGGCTCACCGACCCGGTGTCGCAGACCGGCACGGCATCGTCCATCGACGCGCGGCTCGCGCTGTCGGACGTGGGCAGCTTCACGATGGCCTACATCCGGAAGAACGGCCAGTTCCGGCAGATCAACGAGAACCCGACCTACCAGGGCAGCAACGTCCTTCAGTTCGACGGCAACCTGCAGCTCGAGCGCTTCCTTCCGACCAGCCTCGGGGTGGCCGTGCCGCTCACGGTGAGCTACGCGCGGACCGGCGCGGAGCCCGAGCTGCTGGCCGGCACCGACATCGCCGGCGACGTGCTCGCCGGACTCCGGAAGCCCGACTCCCGCACGGCGACGCTGACGCTGGGCGTTCGACGGAGCCGTCCGGGCCGGGACTGGCTCACCCGGGGCCTGCTCGACCCGCTGTCGGTGACGGCGAGCCTCACCAACGGGCGGGCGACGACCGAGCTGTCGGAGGCGCGGTCGAACACCTACAACGTGAACGCGCGGTACCTGCTTCAGCTCAAGCGGAAGGGGTTCCGGCTGCCGCTCGGCGGCATCGCCGGCGTGCTGCCGGGGTTCATGGAGGGCGGGGAGGTGGGCAAGGCGCTCAAGCGCGCGGACCTGAGCCTGGTGCCGACGCAGCTCCGGTTCGCCAGCGGCCTGAGCCGGGACGAGTCCAACTCGACGGCCTTCCTGTTCCCGGTGGCGCGGAGCGACGACGCGTTCCTCCGGCCGACGCTCGCGCTCAACCACCTGTGGCGGAACTCGGCCGGGCTGAGCTGGCAGCCGCTCGGCATGCTCAACCTGAGCGGCGACCTCAACAGCACGCGCGACCTGCGGGTCTACCCCGACTCGACCTCGCTCGGCCGGTTGGCCTACGCCGAGCGGCGGTTCCTGCTCGGGATTCCGGTCGGGGTCGAGCGGGACCGGAGCCTCGTCACCGCGCTCTCGCTGCAGCCGGTGCTGGCCTCGTGGCTCCGGCCCCGCTTCATCTCCAGCAGCAACTTCGTGCTGAGCCGCACGCTCTCGAGCCGCGACCCGGTGCGGGCCGATGAGGACAGCGGCGCCTTCATCCTGCCGCAGACGCTCAACAACGCGCGCACCAACGAGCTGGGCGCGTCGGTGGACCTGTCGCGCGCGCTCCGCCTGCTCGCGGGCGACAGCAGCGGGCTCGGCCGGGCCATGGCGCGGGTGCGGCCGATCGACGCCAGCACGCGCCTCACCCGCAACTCCACCTACGACCTGACCGCGTTCGATCCGGGCCTCAAGTACCAGCTCGGCCTCGGCGGGCTCGACGACTTCCTGCACCAGGAAGGCAGCGACGCCCGCGGCGTCTCGGAGACCCGCACCGCGACCATCTCGAGCGGCGCCGACCTGCCGTACGGCGTCACCTTCACGCTTTCGCACGCGCTCACGCGCGCGTCGCGGCTTCAGCTCGTGGGGGACGCCTTCGTCGAGACCGAGACCAACCAGCAGGAGTGGCCGGTCGGAAACGTTCGCTGGAGCCGCACCTTCCGCCAGGGGCCGATCACGATCCTGGCGCTGGGCACGGCGTTCCGACGCCGGAAGGGGAACTCGATCCAGGCCAACGTCAGCGGCCCGGCCGCCGTCACCAGCCTGCGGTCGTCCTCCGTGACGCCCGACGTGCAGCTCGGCTTCCGCAACGGGCTCAGTCTGACGATGGGCATCACCGATCTCAATCAGAGCAGCCTCTCCAACGGCAACGAGACGCGGCTCGACCAGGACGATCTCTCCGGCTCGCTCAACTACGCCTTCCGGCTTCCGCGGTCGATCGATCGCGGGCGGAAGCAGGTGCGGAGCTCGCTCACCTACCTTTCGAGCGCGGCCAAGACCTGTCTGTTCCAGTCCGGGGCCGGCGACTGCACGGTGATCTCCGACGTGCAGCGCCGCGAGGTGCGCGGCGGCTTCGATACCGACCTGATGCAGGCCCTGAGCGGCGGGCTCGAGGTGGATTACTCGATCAACGACGCCAGGCACCTGAGCCAGCGGACGTCGCAGATCTCGATCATCATGTCGTTCCAGCTGTCGTTGTTCGCGGGGGACTATAAGTGAGGGCGGAGAGGACGGAGAGGACGGAGAGGGCGGAGAGGACGGAGAGGGGACGGAGCAGGGGAGTGAGGTCAGAAAGGTAGACGGAGAGGGGCGGGTCGCCGCCCCTTCGCGACCTCTCCGTCTACTTCTCCGACCTCACTCCCCTCTCCGTCCTCTCCGCCTTCTCCGGCTTCTCCGTCCGCTCTATCTTCCTGCCCATGCGCCGACCCTTTTTGCCGATACTGCTGCTCGTGTTGGCCGGATGTCACGAGCAGAAGCCGCACGTGCGCGAATTCGACAGCGCGTCGGCGTTCGCCTACCTCAAGACCCAGGTGGACTTCGGGCCCCGGATCCCGAATACCGAGGCGCACCGCCGGGAGGCGGCGTGGCTGGATTCGCTGCTCCGGGCGCGCGCCGACACGCTGATCGTGCAGTCGTGGACCCACGTGACCGCCGGCGGGGACTCTCTCCATCTGACGAACTACGTCGCGCGGTTCCGGCCGGCGGCGACGAAGCGGCTCTTGTTCCTCGCGCACTGGGACAGCCGGCCCACCGCCGACAGCCCGAGCTCGACCGATTCCACCAAGCCGGTGCCAGGCGCCAACGACGGCGCGTCGGGCGTCGCCCTGCTGCTCGGCGTGGCGGACGTGCTCAAGCGCGCGCCGCCGACGGTGGGGGTGGATCTGCTGTTCGACGACGGCGAGGACTATGGCGACTTCACCAACACGCCGATGGATGTGCTCATCGGCGCGCGCTACTACGCCGCGCATCAGGCGCCCGGCCCGCAGCCGCTCTACGCCGTGCTGTTCGATCTCGTGGCCGACAAGGACCTGCAGATCTTCCAGGAAGGCAACTCGCTGATCGGCGCGCCCGAGGTGGTGGAGCTGGTCTGGGACACCGCGAAGGAGCTGGGGTACGCCGGCACCTTCGTGGCCACGCCGAAGCACACGCTCATCGACGATCACATCGAGCTGCAGAAGGTCGGCATCCGGGCGATCGACGTAGTGGACTTCGACTATCCCTCGTGGCACACGAAGGACGACACGATCGACAAGGTGAGCGCCGCGAGCCTCCAGATCGTGGGCGACGTCGCCGTCGCGCTGGTGCGTCGGGAGCAGTAGGCCGGGGGTTCGGCAGGCCCGGGCATCGGGGGCCGGCCGGGCGGCGCGGACGGGCTGAGACTCCTCCGGGGCGCTCCGGAACGCTCTGGTACGGAGCCCGCGCAAACTGCGCGCGGTCTCCTCCCCTGCGCGTTCCAACGCGCCCCTCCGGAGCCCCAGCCCGTCCGCGCCGCCCGGCCCTCTCCGCGCACCCATCCGGCGAACACCGCTGAACGCCCGGCTGCGCGTCCCTCCCGACCTGCGCGCCGGGACTACGAAAACCGAAAAGCCCATCGTTCCAGCGCCGCCCCGCCGCTGATCGATCGTTCTCGACGTCTTCTGGAGCTTCGTAGCGAGGAGGCCGAGGGTGTCGCGGGCGCCGAGCCGCAGCCCCCGGCGGCGTGGTCGGCTCGGCGCCCGCGACACCCTCGGCCTCCTCGCGGTTCCAAGATGCCGGAGCACGCGCGCCACGGCGCCACGCGTCGCGCGAATCGGCGTCCCCTGAGACGCGCGCACGGCGGCATCATGCGCGCATGTCTGCGGCGGAGCGCCGGGCGCTCATCCTGCTTCTCAGCCTCGGGCTCGCCGGCCAAGCGGTGCGCTGGTGGGCCCTGCGCCCCGGCGAGGCGCCGGGAGATGTCGCCCTCCTCCAGGCGCTGCCGCCCCGGTCCCCCGCCGCTCACCGCGACAGTATCCTCGCCCTGGCTCGCCCGCTCGGTCCCAGCGAGCGGATCGACCCCGATCGCGCCACTGCCCAGGAGCTGGCCCGGCTTCCCCGGGTGGGTCTCGCGCTCGCCAAGAAGATCGTGGCGGATCGCGAGGCCCACGGCCCGTTCGGCGGCCCGGCCGGCCTGGACCGGGTACCGGGGGTGGGGGCCGGCCTTCTGGCCACCATCGGCCCGCACCTTGCCTTCGCCGGCTCCTCGTCCTCCGGCGCCGGGGTGCCGATAACCCCAACCCAGCCGGGGCCTCCCGCCCGTTTGCCGGGCGGGGCCGTCGTCGATCTCAACACGGCCGACGTCGCGATTCTGGACGGCTTGCCCGGGGTGGGTCCCGCAAAGGCGCGGGCCATCGTGGGCTGGAGAGAGGCCAACGGCCCGTTCCATGCTGTGCAAGAATTGGCTCGGGTGCCCGGCTTCGGTCCGGCGGCCCTGGCTCGGTTGCGGGATCGCGTTCGGGTGGGAGGCCCGTGACCTCCATGCCTGGTCCCGCGGCCATCCGGCAGGCCCCTGAAACCCACAGCTCCGGACTTCACAGGACTCATGGCGACCGCAGCGGCGGGCGGCAGCGACCGGCTCGGCGAAACTCTCCTGCGCGACGGACTCCTGTCGCGCGAGCAGCTTGCACAGGCGCTCGCGGAGCAGAAGGTCGGCAAGCAGCGCCTCGGCTACGTGGTGGTCAAGCTCGGGCTCGTGCCCGAGCTCGAGATCACCAAGATCCTCGCCCGCCAGCACCGCATGCCGGCGGTGGACCTGTCGCGCTTCGACGTCGATCCCAAGATCCTCAAGCTGGTGCCCGCCGATGTGGCCGCGAAGGGCGTGGTCCTGCCGCTCAAGCGCGAGGGCCGCACGCTCACCGTCGCGATGGCCGATCCCAGCGACCTCGGCCTGCTCGAGGACCTCAAGTTCATCACCCGGTTCGATCTCTTTCCCGTCATCGCCGGCGAGTACACCCTCCGCGCGCTGATCGAGAAGCACTACCAGACCCAGAACCAGCAGGAGCTCGAGACCCTCCTCAAGGACATGGAGGCCGCGGGCGAGGACCTCGAGGTCGTCGAGGAGCGGGAAGAGGAGACCGCCACCCAGGCGCAGATCGAAGACGCGCCGGTGGTCAAGCTGATCAACGGGCTGCTGATCGAGGCGGTCAAGCGGGGCGCGAGCGACATTCACATCGAGCCGTTCGAGCACGAGATCCGGGTGCGCTACCGCATCGACGGCGCGCTGCTCGAGATCATGCGGCCGCCGCTCAAGATGAAGGCGGCGCTCACCTCGCGCATCAAGATCCTCTCGCAGCTCAACATCGCCGAGCGGCGCGTCCCCCAGGACGGCCGCCTCAAGCTCAAGATGGGCAACCGGGTCATCGACTTCCGCGTGTCGACCCTGCCGGTGCTGTACGGCGAGAAGATCGTCCTCCGGATCCTCGACAAGGGGAACCTGACGCTCGACCTGACCAAGTTCGGGTTCGAGCCGAAGGCGGAGAAAGACCTGATGAAGGCCATCCTGAACCCGTACGGCATGGTGCTCGTCACCGGCCCCACGGGCTCGGGCAAGACGACCACGCTCTACTCGGCGCTCTCCCGGGTGAACACGCCCGAGGTCAACATCATGACCGCCGAGGATCCGGTTGAGTACAATCTGATGGGCATCAATCAGGTGCTGGTGCGGAACGAGATCGGGTTGACGTTTGCGGCCGCGCTCAAGGCGTTTCTGCGGCAGGACCCGAACATCATCATGATCGGCGAGATCCGCGATCTCGAAACGGGCGGCATCGCCATCAAGGCGGCGCTCACCGGACACCTCGTGCTCTCGACGCTTCACACCAACGACGCGCCCAGCACGATCACCCGCATGATCGACATGGGCATCGAAGCCTTCAACGTGGCGAGCGCGGTGAACCTGGTGGTCGCCCAGCGACTGGTTCGGCGCATCTGCAAGGAGTGCAAGAGTCCGCACAAGTACTCGGATGACCAGATGGCCTCGCTGGGCACGGATCTTGAGAAAATTCGGGCAATTCCGTTCATGAAGGGCCAGGGCTGCGACACCTGCAGCGGCACCGGATATAAGGGCCGGGCGGGCCTTTACGAGGTCATGGCCATGTCGCCCGAGCTGCGCCGGATGATCCTTCGAGGGGCGTCTGTCTCCGACATGCAGGAGCAGGCGGTTTCCGACGGTATGCTCACGTTGCGGATGGATGGGATCAAGAAGGTCGAGCGCGGGATCACTACCCTCGAAGAAGTGGTCAAGGAGACAGCCGGATGAGCTTCAATCTGCGGGCGCTGCTCGAGGAGATGATCGAGAAGGAGGCCTCGGACCTCCACATCACCACGGGCGAACGGCCTAAGTTGCGCGTCGACGGCGACATCGTCGACAGCTCGGTGACCGAGGTCCTGACGCCCAAGGACACGCTCCAGCTGGCCTATTCGGTCCTGACCGAGAATCAGAAAAAGCGATTCGAGACCGAGGACGAGCTCGACTTCTCCTTCGGAATTCAGAAC
Organism: Gemmatimonadales bacterium; assembly: GCA_025928645.1. Classification (GTDB taxonomy): domain Bacteria; phylum Gemmatimonadota; class Gemmatimonadetes; order Gemmatimonadales; family GWC2-71-9; genus CAVVWJ01. The sequence continues at coordinate 4,666 of JAICJD010000077.1, read as the reverse complement.
TTGGCCCGGTTCCGTGGCAACTGCTTCAAGCAGCGGGGCTGCGTGTCCATGGTAATCCGCATGATTCCTTTCAATGTGCGGACCTTCCAGGAGCTGGGCCTGCCCCCGGTCATCGCCAAGCTGGCCGAGCGGCCGCGGGGGCTCATCCTGGTGACGGGGCCCACGGGCTCGGGCAAGAGCACCACGCTCGCGGCGATCATCGACAAGATCAACAAGGAGCGGAAGGGGCATATCATCACGGTGGAGGACCCGATCGAGTTCATCCACCGGCACCAGGGCTGCATCGTCAACCAGCGCGAGATCGGCACCGACACGAAGAGCTTCGCCACCGCGCTCAAGTACGCGCTGCGCGAGGACCCAGACGTGATCCTGGTGGGTGAGATGCGCGACCTCGAGACCATCGCCGCGGCGCTCACCATCGCGGAGACGGGCCACCTCGCGCTCGCCACGCTGCACACCAACTCGGCGGCCGAGTCGATCAACCGGATCATCGACGTGTTCCCGTCGAACCAGCAGTCGCAGGTGCGGGCGCAGCTCGCCTTCGTGCTCGAGGGCGTGGTGACCCAGACGCTCCTGCCCAAGGCGCGCGGCCGCGGCCGGGTGATGGCCTGCGAGATCATGGTGGCGACGCCCGCCATCCGCGCGCTCATCCGGGACGACAAGATCCACCAGATCTACTCCGCCATGCAGGCAGGCAAGAAGCACGGCATGCAGACGATGAACGACGCGCTGTTCCAGCTCTACAGCAATCACGAGGTGACGCAGGAGGAGTGCGAGCGGGTGTCGTCAGAGCCGAAGGAGTTCCTCCGGATGATCGGGGTGACGCCGATGGAAGATCAGGACATCGCGCCGATCGACCGGGCGCGCGCCAACGCCGGCCGACGCTAACCGGAGAGTCTCGCGATGCCGATGTTCGAGTACACGGCCCGGTCCCAGACGGGCCAGATCCAGAAGGGGCAGATGGACGTCGCCAGCAAGGACGACGTCACCGCCTATCTGCGCAAGAACCGCCTGATCATGGTGAGCGTGCGCGAGGCGCCGAAGCAGATCAAGCTGAGCATGGGCGGCTCGCGCATCAAGACCCGCGACATCGTCATCTTCACCCGGCAGTTCGCGACCATGATCAACGCGGGCCTGCCGCTGGTGCAGTCGCTGAACATCCTGGCGGCGCAGACCGAGAACAAGGCGCTGGCCGCGGTGACCCGCGCGGTGGTGTACGACGTGGAGAGCGGCAACACTCTGGCCGATGCGTTCTCCAAGCACCCCAAGGCGTTCACGCCGCTCTACGTCAACATGGTGGCCGCGGGCGAGGCGGGCGGTATCCTCGATACCATCCTCCTCCGGCTGGCCACGTTCCTCGAGAAGAACGACGCCCTGGTGCGCAAAGTGAAGGGCGCCATGGTGTACCCGGGCGTCATCATCACGGTGGCCTGCGTGGCCATCGCGGTGCTGCTCATCTTCGTCATCCCGACGTTCCAGAGCATGTTCGCGTCGGCCAACCTCGAGCTGCCCCTGCCCACCCGGATCGTGATCGGGATGTCGAACTTCCTGATCCACTTCTGGTGGGCCATCCTGCTGGCCATCGGCGGCATCGTGTTCGCCGTCCGGAGCTACTACAGCACGCCCGCGGGCCGGCTTCAGATCGACGCCGCGATGCTCAAGGCTCCGGTCCTCGGCGACGTGCTCCGGAAGTCGGCCGTGTCCCGCTTCACTCGGACGCTCGGCACGCTGGTGAGCTCGGGCGTGAGCATCCTCGAGGGTCTCGAGATCACGGCCAAGACGGCGGGCAACCAGGTGGTGCACAACGCGGTCATGGAATCGCGGCAGAGCATCGCCGGCGGCGAGACCATCGCCGCGCCGCTCGAGAAGTCGAAGGTGTTCCCGCCGATGGTGATCAGCATGATCGCGGTGGGCGAGCAGACCGGCGGCCTGGACGAGATGCTGAGCAAGATCGCCGACTTCTACGACGAGGAAGTGGACGTGGCGGTGAGCGCGCTGCTGAGCCTCATGGAGCCGGCCATGATCGTGATCCTGGGCGTGATCGTCGGCGGCATGGTGATCGCGATGTACCTGCCGATCTTCGACATGATGAACGCGGTGCAGTAGGCGCGAGTACCTCGGCTCGATTGGTACCTGCCGAGAGCTTGACTCACGCCAGTCTCCTTGAACCACCCTTTGCCAGGGCTCCGGTGAATGCGCCGGAGTCCTGCTGTTTTCGGGAGCTCCCGCCGCCCTGACGCCGGCATCGCGCCGTCGCGAACACGGGCGTGCGCCGATGCCGCCCCAGCCGTCGGTGCCCGAGTACCCGCCCAGGGAGCCGGCGATTTCCGGATCAGCTCAGAAGCCCCCCGTAGTGCTTCTCGCCGCACTCGGGGCAGAAGGTGTGGGAGAACACCGCCTCGGAGTTCCGGCTAATGTAGGTCTCCACCGGCTGCCATTCCGTCCCGCTCCGGATCCGCTTGCAGAATCCGCAGATCGGCAGCAGGCCCCTGAGGAGGCGCAGCTTTCGACCCTGGTCGGCCACGTGCCAGACCAGGCTGGCGAAGGCAAGGGACACGACGCAGTCGATGATCGTGTCCTCGACGGTGATTCGACCGGGCCAGGGCATACCCCAGAGTGTCAAGAAGCCCAGCCGGAGCGGCGGCCAGAGGACGGCAAGGCCGGCGCTCCACCAGCGCGCGCCGCTCCAGGCCGCCATTCCGATCGGAATGAAATAGAAGAGGACCGCCGAGTGGAGGAGCGGTCCGGTGACGTAGTCGCCCAGGAGCACCACGAGGAACGCGACCGTCCACTGCCAGGGCCGGAAGGTGGTCTCCGGACGCAGGGAAAACACCCGCTCGTCTCCCAGCAGCGCGGCCGCCCACACCCGCGTGCTGATGCGCTCGCCTCGGGCGCGGTTCCGGGTGGATCGTTCGTGGTCAGACTGCACGCCAACGCTCGGCTGGTATGGGATCGGGAATCGCGAATGCCGCCGCCGCGACGTATGCCACGGCCCCCGACAGCAGCATGACGGCGCCTCCGAGCTGCTGGTCGGCGAGCGGGGTAAATCCCCACGCACCCGCCGTCTGCATGTAGTGGCGATAGTACGGGCTTCCAGCGAAGGCGAGAAGCGCGCCGAGCACGGCCGCCTGGGTGCCGCCCGCGAGCAGATACAGCGCGCGGGAGGCTCCGGTGCGCAGAACGGGGAGCGGCCCGCCGGCGCGCATGAGGGGACGCCAGTACACGAGGAAGGCTCCGAGGAACGAGAGGTGCTCGAGCGCATGGACCGGCACGCTGGCCAGGGTCAAGTCGAAGGCCGCGGGTGCGTGCCACAGCCAGAGAATCGCTGTGGAGAACGCCAGCGCCGGGAGCGGCCGCGCCAGGGATTCAATCGCCCTTGCGAGCGACACGTAGCGCGTCCAAGCGCCGGTCGGTACGGCAGGCAGAAGCGGCATCAGGCCGACCAGGAACAGCGGCGCCGCCAGGAAGATGAGGAGCTCGTGCTGCACCATGTGGATCCAGAACAGTTGGTGCGCGAGCGCTCCCAGCGGCGAGAGCAGGGCCAGCACCGTCACGCCCAGACCAGCGGTCCAGGCCGCGAGCGGGCGCCAGCCCGCGCGGTCAGCGGCGCCGTGGACCCGCAGCCGGATCCACCATGCGCCGTAGAGGAAAGCTCCCAGGAGGATCGCGCCGAGCTCAACCAAGGGGCACACTCGTGCGCCGCCACGCGGGTCCCAGGCGTGTCAGCATGTCGATGGTGAGCCAGGCGAGCGCGAGGGCGAGCAGCACGACGAACGGCACCGCCACCCGGGCGAAGATCTGCCACTGCGGGAGGTGTACCGCATAGCGCCGGGGGACGCTGTGGGCGCCGGCCACGAAGAACATGACCACGAAGCCGGCGGCCCCGACTCCATAGAGCCAGGCAGCGATCCGGCTGCCCCGGTCGCCCGGCCTGCCGCTCAGCCCGGCCAGCAGGTGATACAGATACGCCCACGCGAACGCCGCGGCGCCGAGGATGTAGTAGGTGTGGAAGTGCGCCGGGACCCACATCGTATTGTGCATCACCTGGTTGACCGGCAGCGTCGCGTCCAGCAGCGCGCCGAGGCCCCCGAACACCCAGCCCCAGATCCCCAGGACGATGAGTATCGAGGGAACGGACCAGCGCAGTCCCGAGCCGTAGATGAGCGCGAGCGCGCCCACGATCGTCACGATGAAGGATGGCAGCGCCACGGCATAGGAGCCGAGCTGGCCAAGCATCTGCAGTCCGAGCGGCTGGGCGAAGTCCTGATAGAGATGGTGGGAGTAGTTGACCAGCATGAGCACGATGATCAGGTCCCAGGCGAACACGACGGGCCAGGTGGTCTTCCACGGCCGGCCGGTGTAGACCGGCAGCACCGCGTAGACGATGCCCGCCGCCACGTAGATGCTCAGGTTGGCCATCGTGTGGCCGAAGAGGAGCACGAAGTTCTTGGCGAAGAGCGCGTCCACGGCCGAGACGACCCCCGCGGCCTGCGCGAACAGCGGGAGCAGATAGATGAGGCCCGCCAGCGCCGCAACGAGGCCGTCGAGCGCGATGACGGTCGCGATGAGCTCGGCGGGGCGGGGCAGGCGCGCCGGCGGCCCGCGCCTCGGCGCGAACAGGTATCGGAGTGCCAGCGCGCCGCCGAGACCGCCGTACGCGGCGATC
>JAICJD010000088.1 GCA_025928645.1 Gemmatimonadales bacterium | reverse complement strand
GCCGGCACCGTCAAGGTGGCCGACCGGGTGACGTTCTGCTTCGACCTGGTGGCGGTGCGCCAGCCAGCGCCCGCGAGCGCCCGCGCCGAGATCAACGACCCGCGCGCCGTACCCGGCTGCGTTGACAGCGCTGGCGCGGACTCGACCAAGGACCGGCGCCTGATGTAGCGGCGGCCGCTCGCCGCGCCGCTCGTGGTATCCTTCCCTGTCCAACAGTCGGCGGTCCGCCACCGCGCGTGAAGACCGCGACGTCAGCCAGGAGACGGCGCACGTGCCGAACCGAGGCCCCACGCTTCCATCGCGCACCGCTATCGTCACCGGCGGCAACCGCGGCATCGGGCTCGAGGTGTGCCGCCAGCTTGCGCGCCGTGGCCTGCGCGTGGTGCTCGCGAGCCGAAACCTCGAACGTGGCGCTTCGGCCGCGGCGAAACTTGCCGGACACGCCGCGCAGGTGGAGGCGCGCGCCCTCGACGTGGCCGATCCGCGAAGCATCGACGCCTTCGCCGCCGGGGTCGAAGCCGAATTCGGCGGCGCCGACGTGCTCGTCAACAACGCGGCGGTCCTGCTCGCCGAGAACGACGACGTTTTCGACATCCCCCTCGACACGTTCCGGGCCTCACTCGAGATCAACGTGCTTGGCGCGCTCCAACTGTGCCAGCGCCTCGTGCCCGGCATGCACCGGCGGCGCTACGGGCGGGTGGTGAACGTCACTTCCGGGGCCGGACAGCTCGAGGACATGGGCGGCTACGCGCCCGCCTACTCGCTCTCCAAGGCGGCGCTCAATGCCGTCACCAGGCTCGTGGCCTACGCGGGGCGGGGTCGCAACGTGCTGGTGAACGCGGTGGACCCCGGCTGGGTCCGCACCGACATGGGCGGCGGCGCCGCGCCACGCTCGGTCGAACAGGGCGCCGACACCATCGTCTGGTGCGCGACGCTGCCCGACGGCGGCCCGACCGGCACGTTGTTCCACGACCGCGTTCCGGTCGCCTGGTGAGCGGCGTCCGCCTCCGTTCTCCCGCCGGACGCTGGATCGTCGCGGCCTCCGTGCTCGGCTCGGGGGCGGCGTTCCTCGAGGGCACGGTCGTCAACGTGGCACTCCCCGCGATCGCCCGAAGCTTCGGCCTCGGCATCGAAGGACTGCAGTGGGTGCTCAACGGCTACCTGATCACCCTCACCGCGCTCATGCTGCTGGGCGGGGCCCTGGGCGACCGGTTCCGCCGCTCGCGCGTGTTCGCGGTCGGCTGCGTGGGCTTCGCCATCGCGTCTGCCGGCTGCGCGCTCGCGCCGAACCTGCCCGTGCTGGTCGTCCTGCGGCTGGTGCAGGGCATGGCCGGCGCGCTCCTCGTGCCCAACAGCCTTGCCATGCTCGAGACCGCCTTTGCCGACCGCGACCGGGAGGAGGCCATCGGCCAGTGGGCGGCCTGGTCGGCGTTCTCGAGCGCGGCGGGGCCGCTGCTGGGCGGCTGGCTGGTCGACGCCGCCTCGTGGCGCGGCGTATTCGCCATCATCATGCCCTTCTCCCTGGCCGCCGCCTACCTTGCCATGCGTCACGCACCGCCCGAGCGCGTTTCGCGCGAACCGGTGGACTACCTCGGCGCGGTGCTTGCCACGCTCGGCCTCGCCGGCACGGTGTGGGCGCTCATCATGGGCCCCACGCTCGGGGCGAGCCATGCGCCGGTGATCGCCGCGGGTACGGGCGGCGTCGCGCTGCTCGTGGCGTTCATCTTCGCCGAGCGCCGGGCCCACCGCGCCGGCCGCCGGCCGCTCCTGCCGCTCGGCATATTTCGCTCCCGCCAGTTCACCGGCGCCAACATCACCACGCTCTTCGTGTACGCGGCTTTGAACGGCCTCTTCTTCCTGCTGATGCCGCAGCTCCAGCTCACCGTGGGCTACCGCGCTCTAGTGGCCGGCGCGGCGCTGCTGCCGATCAACGCGCTCATGCTGGTGCTCTCGCCGCTCGCGGGCCGCTGGAGCGCGCGGATCGGCCCGCGGCTCCCGATGACGCTCGGCGCGCTCGTTGCCGGCGCGGGCATGCTGCTCTTTGCGCGGGTCGATGAGAATGCCTCGTACGTTGGAACCGTGCTGCCCGCCGTGCTCGTCTTCGGCGTGGGATTGGCGACGCTGGTCGCACCGCTCACCGCGTCCGTCCTCGCCGCGGCCGGCCGGGGCGAGGCGGGGGTCGCGTCGGGCATCAACAACGCGGTCGCCCGTCTGGCGGGGCTGCTGGCGGCCGCCGCCCTTCCGCTGGCCGCGGGGCTCGGAGGTGGCGAGCTGAAGGGCCCGGCCTTCTCCGCGGGATACGCCCGCGCGATGGTCATCTGCGCGGCCCTGTGCGTCGTAGGGGCCGCCGTGGCGTTCGTGACCGTCGGAAACGGCGAGCGGGCGAGCCGGAAGACCGCCATGAGCGCCGATGCCCGCTGAACACGCCGCCCGCCGCCCCTCGTTGCTCCGGGCGCTCCGTCACCGAAATTACCGTCTGTTCTTCGCGGGCCAGAGTCTGTCGCTGGTCGGCACGTGGATCACGCGGATCGCAACGAGCTGGCTGATCTATCGGCTCACCGGCTCGGCGCTGCTGCTCGGGGTCGTGGGGTTCTGCGGGCAGATCCCGAGCCTGTTCCTGGCGCCGGTCGCGGGCGTCTTCATGGACCGGTGGGACCGGCATCGCGTGCTGGTCGTGACGCAGGTGTTCTCGATGCTCCAGTCGTTCGCGCTCGCGGCCCTCGCCCTGGCAGGGATCATCACCGTGGAGGAGGTGCTGGGCCTGCAGGTGCTGCAAGGGGTCATCAACGCCTTCGACACGCCGGCCCGTCAGGCCTTCGTCGTGAGCATGATCGAGGACCGCGCGGACCTGGCGAACGCCATCGCGCTCAACTCCTCGATGGTGAACGTGAGCCGGATCCTGGGTCCGTCGATCGGCGGCGTGCTGATCGCCGCGGTCGGGGAAGGCTGGTGCTTCCTGGTGGACGGCGTCTCGTACATCGCCGTGATCGCGTCGCTGCTCGCCATGCGGGTGACCGTGAACGCGGCGGCACGGAGCGAGGGTCGGGTCGTCGACGAGCTGCGCGCCGGCTTCCGCTACGTCACCGGCTTCGAGCCGATCGGCACCCCGCTGCTGCTGCTCGCCATCGTGAGCACGATGGGGATGCCCTACACGGTTCTGATGCCGGCGGTGGCGACCAAGCTGCTGCACGGCGGCGCGCACACGCTGGGCATCCTGATGACCGCGGCCGGCGTGGGCGCGCTGCTCGGCGCGATCTACCTGGCCTCGCGGCCCAGCGTGCTCGGCCTTGGCCGGGTCATCGCGGGCGCGACGGCGCTGTTCGGCGCCGGGCTGGTCGCCTTCGGCTTCTCGCGCGCGCTGTGGCTCTCGCTCACGATCCTGCCCCTGGTCGGCGCGGGCTTCATGGTCTCGCTCGCCGCCACCAACACGCTCATCCAGACGCTCACCGAGGAGCACCTGCGGGGACGCGTGATGGCGTTCTATACGATGGCGTTCCTCGGCACGGCGCCGCTGGGCAGCCTGATGGCCGGCGTCCTGGCCGACCGCATCGGCGAGCCGCTCACCATCATCGCGGGCGGCCTCGCCTGCCTGCTCGGCTCCGCGTGGTTCGCCAGCCGGCTGGGCCGCCTGCGCGAGCTGGTCCGCCCGCTCTACCGCGAGCGCGGCATCCTGCCCCCTGCCGCCGAGCAGGCCGAGGCCGGCTGATCCGCCGCGTCACGGCCGGCCTAACCGAGGTCGGCCAGGGCGGCCTGAGCGGCGAAGTAGCCGCCCATCCCATGCACTCCGCCGCCGGGCGGGGTCGACGCGGAGCAGAGGTACACGCCTCTCAGGGGCGTACGATAGGGCGTCGGTCCCAGCACCGGACGCCGGAACACCTGCGCGAGGTCCATCGCCCCACCGTTCACGTCCCCGCCGACCAGGTTCGCGTTGCGCCGCTCGAACTCCGCGGGCGTGATCACGCTCCGGGCCAGGATGCGCTCGCGGAACCCCGGGGCGAAACGCTCCACCTGCCGCTCGATGCGGTCGCTCGCGTCGCCGGTCCAGCCGTTGGGCACGTGACAGTAGGCCCACGCGGTATGGCGGCCCGGCGGCGCACGGCTCGGGTCGAACAGGGTCGGCTGGACGAACAGCACGAACGGCCGCTCATGCACCTCCCCGCGCTCGTGCGCCGCCTCCGATGCGACGATCTCCTCGAGCGTCCCGCCCAGGTGAACCGTGGCCGATCGCAGGCAGTCGCGCGCGGTCCAGGGGACCGGAGCGTCCAGCGCCCAGTCGAGCTTGAACGCCGCCGAGCCGTAGCGGTAGCGCTCGAGCCGGCGCCGATACCCCTCGGGGAGCAGCCCGCGCGCGATCCGCGCCACCTGATGCGGCCCGAGATCGAGCACGACGATCCGCGCGGGGCGCAGCTCCTCGAGACGCTCGACCGGGGCGCCGGTCTCGACCCCACCGCCGAGGGAGCGGAGATGCGCGACCAGCGCGTCCGCAAAGCGCTGGGAGCCGCCCCGGGCGATGGGCCATCCGACCGCGTGCCCGGCGACGGACAGCAGTACGCCGAAGGCCGCCGTCCCCGGCTGCTGAAGCGGAAGAAAGGCGTGCGCCGCGTTGCCCGCGAACAGCGCCCGTGCCGGCGTGCCACGCAGCGCCCGCGCGAGCACGGTGGCCGGCAGCAGCGCCTTCAGGCCGAACCGCGCCATCATCAGGGGACTGCGGGGGATATGAAGCGGCGGAGCGAGCACGTCAGCGGCGAGCGCGTCCCAGTGGCGCGCGAAGGCGGCGAACAGTCGCGCCCAGTCCCTGCCGTGCGGGCCGAGGCCTCGCGCCGTCTCCTCCACTGACCGCTCCAGGATGGCCGCGGTTCCCCCGTCCAGCGGATGCGCCAGCGGGGCGGCCGGCTGGATCCACTCGAGCCCGTAGCGTCCGAGAGGCAGCGAGCGAAAGAACGGCGACGAGCAGGCGAGCGGATGCACCGCCGAGCAGACGTCGTGCACGAAGCCGGGCAGGGTGAGCTCGGCCGAGCGGAGGCCGCCGCCGAGAGTCGGCTTGGCCTCGCGCACGAGCGTGCGAAGCCCGGCTCCGGCGAGCACGATCGCCGCCGCCAACCCGTTGGGCCCCGAACCCACGACGACGGCATCGGGAGCGCTGGCCATGGCGCGGAAGATAGCCTCGCGCGTCCGCCGGGTACGCAAGTTCGCGGATCACATCCGTCGCGTGACCGCCCGGCGGACGGACGGCGTGACCGTGCGCCCGGACGGAAGCCCCGGGCCGGCCGCACCTTGGGAAAGGATTTACCAGGAGACGATCACGATGGAAGGAGCGAGCCGCGGGGCGAGATCGCTTGTCCTGCTGATCGACGCCGATCCGACGATGCGGTCGAAGGTCCGTCCGATGCTCGAGGAGGCGGGCCTGGAGGTAATCCACGCGCGGAGCAGCGTGGCCGCGCTGGAGCTGCTCCAGCGCATCCGCGACCGGTTCCGTCTCGTGCTGATCAGTATGGAGATGCCGGGACTTTCGGGGCTCGTCCTGCTCGAGACCCTCCGGCTGTTCCGCCCGCGCCTCCCCGTGCTCTGTCTTACGCGCGCCGACACCGCGGGGGTCGGCGCCGCCGAAGCGAACTGTGTGCCGAAGCCGCTCCGTCCGCACGAGCTCCGCGCGCGCATCGCCGATGCTCTGGCCGGCAGGAACGGATCCGCGGCCGGTCAGCCGATCGACCCGGAGGCGGTGGCGCGCGCCCGCGCGACCTTCGCGGCTTCGGGCAGCCTGCTCGAGGCCGCCCGGGAGCTGGCCCGCGCGCTGCCGGGAACGACGACCGATGGTTGGTGATCAGCTCGTCGGGCGACCGGTCTGCCTGGATTCCTCGCCGTTCCGACGGGGCTCGCGCATGGCCTCCTGCACCTTCGCGATCAGCTCGTCGCGGGTGAACGGCTTGGCCAGGAAGACGACGTTCGGATGGGAGAGCCCCTCCTGGACGAGCACTTCCGCCGGATACGCCGACATATAGATCACCCGGGTGCCGGCCCAGTCCTCCCGGATCAGGCGGACGAGGTCCACCCCGTTCACCTCGGGCATGACTACGTCGGTGATGACGAGCTGGACCGGGGGCCGGGCGGTCGACAGCACCTCCAGCGCCTCGCCGGCCGAGGCGGCCTCGAAGACGCGATACCCGGCCTCGGACAGGAAGCGAAACACGGCCTTCCGCACGACCCCGACGTCGTCGACGACGAGAACGGTCTGGCCTGCCAGTGGGGGGTGAAACTCGATATCGTCAGTCACGACAACTGCCCTTTTCGAATGGAGAAGGGAGGCGGCTCGGCGCCGGAGGACTTCGCAAGTAGCCATTGTGACCGGGGGCCGTGCTGTGATCCGGATCACATCCGGGGTCGCCGATGTGGAAAACTGAAACCCGCGCGAGCGCGGCTCCGTCCGATGCACTCGATCGGCTCACCTGTCCACCCCGTCTCTGGAACGCTGCCCATGATGGTCCGTGTCCGCCGGCTCGCGCCCTGGCTCGGCCTGCTGCTCCCCGCGACCGCGTCCGCCGCCGGCGTTACTCCGGCCCTGCCGACCCTGGTCTACAGCATCGACCTCAACCGACGCGCCGACGATCTCTTCCACGTGACGCTCCGGGTGAACGGGCTCCGGTCCGGGAACGAGATCTACCAGTTCGCGGCGACGGCACCGGGGACCTACCAGGTCATGAACATCGGACGGTACGTGAAGGACTTTCGGGCCTACGACGCGCGTGGCGGCCAGGTTCCGGTGGAGCAGGTGTCCGTGAATCAGTGGAAGCTCTCGAGTCCCGCGAAGGTTCGGACCATCCGGTACGCCATCGGGGAGACATGGGACAGCCCGCTCGATCACCCGATCTACCGGATGTGCGGCAGCACGCTCGCAACCGATCACGTGCTCATCAATCCGCACGCCGTGCTCGGCTACCCCGAGGGTCTCCAGGCGGCGCCCGTGCGGCTACGGCTTGCCTATCCCGCGGCCTGGAAGGTGGGCACGCCGCTTCACCGGGGGCCGGACGGCGCCTTCGTCGCCGCCAACTACGACCAGCTGGTGGATTCGCCGATCCTGCTCGGGCAGTTGACCCGCGCGCGTCTGGTCGTGACCGGCGTTCCGGTCGACGTGTACGTGTACTCGATCGGCGGCAAGATCACGGCCCGGCAGCTGCTCACCGCCATGAGCGGCATGCTCAACGCGGCGGGGAAGTTTCTGGGCCGGCTGCCGGTGGACCGGTACACCTTCCTCTACCACTTCGGCGACAGCTCCGCAGGCGCCTGGGAGCACTCGTACGGCTCCGAGTACGTGCTCAAGGACGGGGAGTACACCGATTCGGTGGGCGGGCGCGTGACCGACATCGCGGCGCACGAGTTCTTCCACGTCGTGACGCCGCTCAACATCCACAGCGAGATCATCGAGCACTTCAATTTCGTGACGCCCGTGCCGTCGCGGCATCTCTGGCTGTACGAGGGCACCACGGAGTGGGCGGCGCACGCCTTGCAGCTCCGCGCCGGGCTCAAGACGCCGGAGCAGTACCTCGCCACGCAGATCACCAAGATGAAGATCGACCGCCAGGCCTTCGACAGCACCTACAGCCTGGGCGAGCTGGCGATGACCTCGTACAGCGACTCGGGGCAGCGGCAGTACGGCAATATCTATATGCGCGGCGCGCTGACGGCGGGCCTCCTGGACATCCGGCTGCTCGAACTGTCGCACGGCCGGCGCGGGCTGCAGGACCTCATCATCGATTTGACCCATCACTTCGGCAAGCGGCGAGCGTTTCCCGATTCGACCTTCGTGGACACCCTGGTCGCGATGACGTCTCCCGAGATCCGCGACTTCTTCGACCGCTACGTGTGGGGCTCCGAGCACCTGCCGATCAAGGAGTACTACGCGAAGCTCGGGATCAGGCTCGTCGAGGACGAGCAGGGCGCGCCGGTGCGGTTCGAAATCGATCCCAAGCCGACCGACGACCAGCGGCTCCTTCGCGAGGCGTGGCTGGGGCGGAAGCCGCGGGCAGCATCGTAGGCCGCCCCCGCCCGTCCATTCACCTCAGGACGCTCACGAGTAGTAGCGCTTGAGATGGCTGGCCACGCCGTCGAGATCCGGGAACAACCGCCGCTCGTCGACGCTCACCAGGTCGAGCTGGTCCCGGATCCGGCCCCGCTCGGCCGCCGGGATGACGAGCTTGGTCAGCGTGTCCCCCAGGCCGTGCTGCTCCAGGAACCGGTCGAACGACTGCCGCTTGTCGGAGCACAGGGTGAAGGCCGCCGACTGCGCCACGATCCTGATGTCGAGTGACGGCGGCTCCAGCATGCACGCGAACGGCCGGGCATCCGGCGGCATGGCGAACAGGTCTGCGGGCGTGAACGGCCGGTCGCGTCCGAAAATCCCCACCAGATCCTGAATCAGGAGCGCGAGGTCCGGCAGCTTGAACTGCCGGTGCATCGTCTTCCAGTCGAGCCGCCACACGGCGCGATCGGTGTCGCCCGCGGGATCCACCGTCGCGAAATGGGCCGCCACGAGCGGGGAGTAGGTCCAGTCCAGCAGCCGGGTCGGCAGCCCGTGGTGCTGCGCGGCCACGAGCACCTCCCAGTCGTTCTCCGGCGGGTTGACGAAGTACGGCCGGGAATAGCGGATGAAGTTCCGGAGGATGTACTCCTCGAGGTCCGCCTTGCTGTGGGGAGGGTTCACGCCGCCCAGCGCATCGAGGCTGGTGAACAGCGGCCAGCGCGCGTCGGCCGCGCCCCGGTAGACGGCGGCGCTGCGCCGCCGCCCCGTGGCCGGGTCCGGCTCGGGCGGCGTGGTCTGGGCGATGAGATCGCCCAGCGAGTGCACCACGACTTCGCGAATCACCGCTGGATATGAAGGGACTCTGCCGGGATCGCGCAAGCCCGCCGGGCCGGGTGATCTTTCCCGCGTGACCGCCATCGACCTGCCGCGCCTCGCGGCCCGGCTTCCGCCGCGGCCGCTCACCCGCTACGCGCCGAGCCCGACCGGCTACCTCCATCTGGGCCACGTGGCCAACGCGGTGTGGGTCTGGGGCGTCGCCGGGGCGCTCGGCGGCCGCGTGCTCCTTCGCCTGGAAGATCACGACCGGGTTCGCTGCCGTTCCGCGTACGAGGCGGCGCTGCTCGAGGACCTGGCATGGCTGGGACTCGCCCCCGATCTCGGCGGCCCCAAGGAGCTCCGGTCGGGTGCTTCGCCCTACCGCCAGAGCGACGCTACAGCGCACTATGAGTCGGTCCTCGCCGCGCTGACCGAGCGGGCGACGGTGTTCGCCTGCGATTGCTCGCGCAAGGACCTGGCCCTCGCCGAAGGCGACGTGTTCAACCAGGAGACCCGCTACGCGGGCCGCTGCCGGACCCGCGGTCTGGCCCCGGGCGCCGGGCGCGGTCTCCGGCTCCTCCTGGATCCTGGCGAGGAACGCTTCGAGGATGCGCGCCTTGGCCCGCAGGCGCAGGACCCGGCGCTCCAGTGCGGTGATCTCCTGCTCCGCGATCGACTGGGACAGTGGACCTATCAGTTCGCGGTGGTCGCCGACGACCTGAGGCATGGCGTGGATCTGGTCATCCGGGGCGAGGACCTGCTCGACTCCACCGGCCGGCAGCTCAGGCTGGGCCGGCTGCTGGGCCGGCCCCAGCCGCCGGTGTTCCTGCATCACCCGCTGATCCGGAAACCCGGCGGCGAGAAGCTCAGCAAGTCGAGCGGGGACACCGGCATCCGCGAGCTGCGCTCGGCCGGGGCGTCACCCGCGGGCATCCTGGGTCTGGCCGCGCAGCTCACCGGCCTGCAGGCGCGCCCCGATCCGGTCCCGGCGCGCGATCTGGCCAAGCTGTTCGGCGTGGGTTAGCATCACGACCATGAGGCTCATCCTTTTCCCCACGGCGCTTGCCGTCCTCCTCGCCCTGTCGCTCGCTCCCGCCCGAGCCGCCGCCGGCCAGGACCTTCCCCGCGTCATCATCGGGACCAGCCTCGGCAACATTGAAGTCGAGGTGGACACGATCCGGGCGCCGATCACCTCGGCCAATTTCCTGCGGTACGTCGATCTAGGGTTCTATCGCTTCGGCCGGTTTCACCGCACCGTTCGGGCGGACAACCAGCCGAAGGACAAGATCAAGATCGCGGTCATCCAGGCCGGCCTTGACTCGCTTCGGGTCAAGGATTTTCCGCCCATCCCGCTCGAGCGGACGCGAGCCACCGGCCTCTCCCACAAGGACGGCACCATTTCGATGGCGCGGAACGGGCCCAACACAGCTACGTCCGACTTCTTCATCTGCATCGGGGATCAGCCGTCGCTCGACTACGGCGGGAAACGGAATCCGGACGGGCAGGGCTTCGCCGCGTTCGGTCGGGTGGTGCTGGGGATGGACGTGGTCCGGAAGATCCAGGCATCGCCCGCCCGCGGCCAGACGCTGGATCCCCCGATCGCGATCGACGCGATCACGCGCAAGCCCTAGGGGCCGACGACGCCCTTGAGGATGCCGTCGCGGACGCGGACGGCCTTGGGCGAGGCCGTCGAATCGAACGCGAGCCGGCCCTGGACGCGCGGCACGAGGTGCACCTTTCCGTTCAGCGTCAGGGTCTGGCCGTCGCGCTTGACCTGAATCGGCAGCGGCTGACCTTCCTGCTTGAAGCGCTCGCGAAACCTGGCCGCGAAATTCTGGTCGGTGATCGGAATGTCGCCGAGCGAGACGAGCACGTCCCCCGCCTTGAGGCCCGCCTCCTCGGCCGACCCGCCCGGCTGCACCTCCCGCACCACCACCGCGCCGCTCGAATCCTGTCCGGCGGCCAGCCCGAGCCGGGCTTCCTGCGTCGTGTCCACCGCGATGCGGATGCCGGCCATCGGCAGGAGCTGCGCCCACGGATACGGCTCGCGCCCGTCCACGTACTTCGCGGCGAAATCGGCGAAGCTCCGTCCACCGGCTGCCTTCGACACGGCGGCCCACCACTGCGCGCCGGTGAAGCCGCGGCCGCCGGCCTTGTAGGTGGTGCGGTACAGCTCGCGCATGACGTCGTCGAGCGAACGCCGGTTGTCGCTCGCGTCGCGGATCATGATGTCGAGCGCGAAGCCCGCGAGCGAGCCCTTGGGATAGTACAGGTACTCGCTCCCGTCGGTCGGATGAATCCAGGTGGTGAGCGAGGCGTCTTCGAGCGCCGTGGGCGGCGCCGCGGCCACTTTCGCCAGCTTCTCGCCGGTGGCGTTGAGGAACTGCTGGTCGGTGATGATGCCGCCCCGCCGGAGCGCGAGGTCGGCGTAGTAGTCGGTGATGCCTTCGCTCACCCAGAGCCACACGGTGGGCTCGCTCCGGTCGTAGCGGTACGGGACCATATCGGCCGGCCGGAGCCGTTTCACGTTCCAGGCGTGGAAGATCTCGTGCGCGGTGATCGACGCCAGGACCGGATTGCCGATGAAGCCGGGGTTGTAGATCCCGACGTGCGAGTTGGTGTGCTCGAGCGCGCTGCCCCCGCCGTAGGCGGAGTCGAAGATCATCATCACGTTATACGCGGACCACGGCGTCTCGCCGAAGACCGCAGCCTCGGCCGGAATCATCTTGCCCAGGTCGCTCAGCACCTCGGTGCGCGCGGCGCCGGCGAGCATGCCCGCGGGGTAGGTGGCAAGGCGGGTCCACTGGCCGCCCACCTTGGTGCTGTCGAGGTCCATCCGGCCGACGAAGAACGGCTTGTCCACCAGGTCGTGGTAGTTCCCCTCGCGGTAGGTGCGCGCCGGCGAGGGCGCCGGCTGCATGCCCGTCGCGACCAGCCACGAGGGCTCGGTATGCACCGTCACGCTGGCGGGAAACGTGGTGCCCCGGCCCTCGGGATAGAGGAAGACGTTGGTGCCGTTGAAGAGCACGAAGTCCGGCCGGGCCCAGGCCATCGCGTTGTCGAGCGTGTCGGCCAGATAGTTGAACCGCACGGTCATCGACTTGGCGCCCGCCGGCTGGACGCGCCAGGTGTCGTAGTCCAGCTTGTCCCAGCCGAGCGGCTTGTCGCCGGCGGACGGCGTGAAGTCCGACACCCACCGGGCGAAGAAGCTCAGCTCGTAGGAGCCCGGAGTCCACGCCGGGAGCGAGAGCAGTACCGGCCCCGGCCCGGCGACGTCGAAGCTCATCGACACCTGCAGCCGGCGCGCCTGCGCGGTGATGGAGTCGAACGTGACGTCGTAGCGAACGTTGGTGAGGGGCGCCGAGACCGGCGCGGCCGGGGCCTTCTGGGCGGACAGCACGGCCGGCCCGCAGAGGAAGAGCGTGAGCGCGAGACGGGGCAGGCGGGTCATGGGTGGGGCCTTCCGAGGCTTCGGTGAGTCGGCGTGCGGAGCTCAGCCGTCCGACGGCGCCGGCGCGACGCCGGGAGACAGCCCTGGCATCGGCGCGTCGAACGCGAGCTCTCCCTCCCAGCGGGCGATCACCGCGGTGGCCAGACAGTTGCCCACGAGGTTCGTCATCGTGCGGGCCATGTCCATCAGGGTATCCACGCCGAGAACGACGGCAACCCCCTCGAGCGGGAGGCCGAAGGCGCTGACCGTGCCGGCCAGCACCACCAGCGAGGCCCGCGGCACGGCGGCGATCCCTTTGCTGGTCACCAGCAGGGTCAGCATCATGTAGAGCTGCGCCCCCACGCTCATCTCGATGCCGGCCGCCTGAGCGACGAAGATGGACGCGACGCCCAGATAGAGCGTCGAGCCGTCGAGGTTGAACGAGTATCCGGTCGGGATGACGAACGCCACGATGCTCCGCGGGACGCCGAACTCGGTCATCCGTTGCATGGCGAGCGGGAGGGCGGCATCCGACGAGGTCGTCGTGAAGGCGACGATCGCCGGGTCCTTGGCCGCCTGCAGGAACCGCCGCAGCGGGATGCGCGCGACCAGCGCGGCCGGAACCAGGGCCAGGAGCGCGAACGCGAGGAGCGCGCCGTACAGCGTGCCGACCAGGAGGCCGAGATTCCGGAGCACCTGGATGCCGCTGTGGCTCACCGTCACCGCCATGGCGGCGCCGATCCCGATCGGCGCGAACTTCATGACGATGGCGACGAACTTGAACATCACCTCCATGAGCCCTTCACACAGGTCCAGCATCACCTGCTTGGGCCGGCCCCGCACCTGGGTGAGCGCGATGGCGAAGAGCGTGCCCCAGAACACCACCTGCAATATCTCGTTGTGCACCGCCGCCTCGAAGATGCTCTGCGGCACGATGTGCTGGAGGAAGCCGTCGAAGGTGGTGGGCGCGGCGGCTGGAATCGGGGCGTTGGGGTCCGGGGCCGGCAGCACCACGCCGACGCCGGGCTGGGTGATGTTCACGGCGAGGAGTCCCACCGCGAGCGCGACCGTGGTCATCACCCAGAAGTAGGCGATCGATTTCACGGCCAGCCGCCCCAGCCGCTTGAGGTCGTCGCCATGGCCCGCGATCCCCACCACCAGGGTGGCGAAGATGATCGGCACCACGACCGACTTGATCATCCGGAGGAACGTCGTGGAGAGCGGATTGAGCGCCGCCCCCACGCCGGGCCAGAGCCAGCCGACCAGGATGCCGGCCGCCATCCCGATGAAGATCCACCAGGTGAGCGAGATCCCGCGGAGGAGCCGGAGCATCAGCGGCCCGCCAGCGCGCCCGCCTTGGCCTCGATGCCGGCCAGAAGCGAGCGGTAGGACGCCGCGAACTTGGCCACGCCGTCGGCCTCGAGCTCGCGCGTGACCGCCGGAAGATCGATGCCGAGCTCGGCGAGCGCCGCGAGCAGCGCGGGCGCCTCGGCCATGCCCTCCGCGATCCGCACGGCCGGCCGGCCATGGTCGCGATAGGCGGCGAACGTCTCCGGTGGCAGGGTGTTGACGGTGCGGGGCGCCACCAGCGCCTCGACGTAGTGCACGTCCGAGTAGCGCGGGTCCTTCGTGCTGGTCGAGGCCCAGAGCGGCCGCTGCGGGCGCGCGCCGGCCCGGGCCAGCCGCTCCCACCGCGGCGTGGCGAGCGACCATTCGAACCGGCGGTACGCCGCGCAGGCATTGGCGATCGCGATGCGCCCGCGAAGCCGCCGCGGGTCGCCCAGCCGGTCGAGCGCCGGATTCACCTTGCCGTCCACCCGGCTCACGAAGAAGCTCGCCACCGAGGCGATGGACTGGAGCGGCTGCCCCGCCTCGCGCCGGCGCTCGAGGCCCGCGAGGAAGGCCTCGATGACCTCGCCGTAGCGCTCGACCGAGAAGAGCAACGTGACGTTGACGTTGATTCCCCGCCCGATGCACTCGGTGATCGCCGGCAGGCCCTCGGCCGTGCCCGGGATCTTGATCATCGCGTTCGGCCGGTCGAGCGCGCGCCAGAGTCGGACGGCCTCCTGCACGGTCGCGTCCGTGTCGTGGGCCAGCGCCGGCGAGACCTCGAGCGACACCAGCCCGTCGCCGGCCCCGCTCGCCTGGTAGACGCCCGCGAACGCGTCGCACGCCGCGCGGACGTCGGCCACGGCCAGCCGCTCGAAGATGTCCTGCGGGCTCGCGCCCGCGTCGGCCTGGGCGCGGATCTCGTCGTCGTACAGCCGGCTGCCGCCGATCGCCTTCTCGAAGATCGACGGGTTGCTGGTCATGCCTCGCAACCCGTCGTCCCGGATGAGGCGGGCCAGCTCGCCCGACGTCACGAGGTCGCGGGTGATGTAGTCGTACCAGGGACTCTGCCCCAGCTCGCCCAGCCGAACCAGCGGATTGGACGAGCGCGGCGACGTGCCGGTCACACGGACCTCCGAACGAGCAGCTGCCGCACGATCTCGGCGGCGTGCCCAGGCGTGAGCTTGAATTCCTCGAACAGGCGCTCGGCGGGGGCGGACGCGCCGAAGCCCTCCATTCCGAGCACGGCCCCGTCGGAGCCGGTCCAGCGCTCCCAGCCGAACGGGCTTGCCGCCTCGATGGCGAGCCGGACGCGCACGCCCGGCGGCAGCACCTCGTCGCGATAGCTCTCGGGCTGCGCCGCGAACAACTCCCAGGACGGCATCGAGACGACCCGCACCCGCACCCGGTCGGCCTGGAGCAGCCGGGCCGCGCCGAGCGCGACGTGGACCTCGGAGCCGGTGGCGATGAGGATCGCCTGCGGGTGGCCGCCCGGCGGGTCCAGCAGCACGTAGGCGCCGCGCGCGGTGCCGCTCGCCGGGCCCAGCGCGGTACGGTCGAGGACCGGGAGCTTCTGCCGCGTGAGCGCGAGGAGCGTCGGCCCGTCCCTCCGCGCCACGGCGGACCGCCAGGCCTCGACCGTCTCGCTGGCGTCCGCCGGGCGGAACACCACCAGGTTGGGCATGGCGCGGAGCATGGCGAGCTGCTCGATCGGCTGGTGCGTCGGACCGTCCTCGCCCAGGCCGATCGAGTCGTGCGTGCCGATGTACATCACCGGCAGCCGCATGAGGGCGGCCAGCCGGATCGCCGGCTTCATGTAGTCGGTGAAGATGAGAAACGTGCTGCCGAACGCACGCAGGCCGCCGTGGGCCGCGATGCCGTTGAGGCACGCGCCCATCCCGTGCTCACGGATCCCCCAGTGGAAGGTGCGTCCGCTCGTCGTGGGCCCGAACGTGCCGCCCTGCTTGAGCGCGGTGCCGGTGCTGCCCGCCAGGTCGGCGGAGCCGCCGACCAGATTCGGGAGCGCCGCCGCGATTGCCTGGAGAGCCTGAGCCGATGCCTGGCGCGTGGCCAACGGCCCCTGCTCCGGGGTGATCGCGGGCAGCCCGCGATCCCACCCCTTCGGGAGAGCACCCGACAGCCACTGCGCCAGCTCGGCCGCCTCTTCCGCATCCTCCGTCCGGTACGCCTCCAGCCGCGCCCGCCAGTCCGCCTCGAGCGCCTCGCCCCGCGGCACCGCCTCGCGCCAGTGGTCGAGCGCGTCCTCGGGCACGAAGAAG
>JAICJD010000188.1 GCA_025928645.1 Gemmatimonadales bacterium | reverse complement strand
TCCCGCTCACTGCTTCCCGCTCGCCGCCCCGCCCATCCACATCCGGTCCAGCCCGCCGACGGCGAGGATCCGCTCCTCCGCCAGCCGGTCGGCCGCCTTGTAGGTGGGGATGCGCTCGCGCCTGGCGATCGCGAAGATGCGGAGCAGCGTGTCGTAGATCTCGCCCGCCTTCTTGATGGACCGCTCGTGGGACCAGCCGTGCAGCTCGCCGTACACGTTGATCACGCCCCCGCCGTTGATGACGTAGTCGGGCGCGTAGAGGATCCCGCGCTGCTCCAGCAGGTCGCCGTGGCGATCCTCGGCGAGCTGATTGTTGGCGGCCCCGGCAACGATCTGCACCTTGAGCCGCGCCAGCGTGTCGTCGTTGATGGTGGCGCCCAGGGCGCAGGGGGCGTACACGTCGGCCTCGACGTCGTAGATCGCGTCCGGCGCGACCGTCTCCGCCCCGGTGGCCTCCGCCACGCGCTTGACCTTGGCCGCGTCGATGTCGGTGACCACCAGGCGCACGCCTTCGTCGTACAGGTGCCGGCACAGGTGGCTCGCCACGTTGCCGCAGCCCTGCACCGCAACCCGCTTGCCCTCCAGGCTGTCGCTTCCCCAGCACTGCCGCGCGGACGCCTTCATGCCGACGTAGACGCCGTAGGCGGTCACCGGCGACGGGTCGCCGCTCAGGCCGAGCAGCCCGGCGACGTGATCGGTCTCGAGCTTGATGTACTCCATGTCGGCCGGGCTGGTCCCGATGTCCTCGGCCGTGATGTAGCGCCCGCCGAGCGTCTGGATGAACCGGCCGTGCGCGCGGAACAACGCCTCGCGGTCCTGCCGCTTGTTGTCGCCCACGATAACCGACTTGCCGCCGCCCAGGTTGATACCGGCGACGGCGGACTTGTAGGTCATCCCGCGCGCCAGCCGGAGCGCGTCGGTGATGGCCTCGTCGGTCGAGGCGTACTGCCAGAACCGCGTGCCCCCCAGCGCCGGCCCGAGAGTCGTGTCGTGGATGGCGATGATTCCGAAGTAGCCGCAGCTCGGATCGTGGGAGAGGAGCACCTGCTCGTGGCCCAGCGCGTGCATCGAGGCCAGGATGTCGAGGCTCACTTCTTCTCCCGGTAGTCGTAGAACCCGCGGCCGGTCTTCCGTCCGAGGTCGCCGGCGGCCACCATCTTCCGGAGCAGTGGCGCGGCGCGGTACTTGTCGTCTCCCAGCCCCTTCTGCAGGACCTCGAGGATCGCGAGGCACACGTCGAGGCCGATGAAGTCGGCGAGTTGCAGCGGCCCCATCGGGTGCGCCATACCCAGCTTCATCACGGTGTCGATCGCTTCCGGTTCGGCCACGCCCTCCATCACGCAGAAGATGGCCTCGTTGATCATCGGCATGAGCACCCGGTTGGACACGAAGCCCGGGTAGTCGTTGACCTCGACCGGCGTCTTGCCCAGCGCCGTGGCGGTGTCCATCACCGAGCGCGTGGTCGCGTCCGTGGTGGCGTGACCCCGGATCACCTCGACCAGCTGCATGACGGGCACCGGGTTCATGAAGTGCATGCCGATGACCTGGCCGGGCCGCTTGGTGCGCGCCGCGATCTCCGTGACCGAGATCGAGCTGGTGTTGGTGGCCAGGATGGCGTCGGGAGCGGCCACGCGGTCGAGCTGCTCGAACACCGCGAACTTGATCGCCGGGTTTTCGCTCGCGGCCTCGACCACGAGCGAGGCGCCACCCGCGGCCTCGAGGCTGCCGCCGGTCTCGATTCGTGTCAGCACCTCGTCAGGGGCGCCCGCCGCCAGCGTGCCCTTCTTCACCTGACGCTCGAGGTTGGCGCGGATGGTCGCCGTGGCCCGGGTGAGCGCCTCGGGGACGGTATCGATCAGGGCGACGCTCCACCCGTGCTGCGCGAAGACGTGGGCGATGCCGTTGCCCATGGTGCCCGCGCCGATGACGGCGGCACGGCTCATGTCGGTTCCTTTCGATTCCAGCGCGCCACCAGCACCACCGCCGCCGTCAGCGCGAAGGTGGCGAGCAGCCCGCCCTCGGGACCGAACGCGCCGCCGGTGAGCCAGACCGGGCTGCCGGTGCGATAGTCGATGTAGGGGATGTCGAACGGCAGGCCGCTCACCGGTGCCGCCAGCGCGGCCAGCGTCGCGTTCCAGCCGAGATGGGCGCCGAACGCGGTCCACATGCCCCCGGCGCTGAAGAAGGCGAGCGAGAGGAAGATGCCGGCGATGGCGATGTTGCCGATCCCGGCCGCGGTGACGTTCGGGTTGCTCAGGTGCGCGGCGGCGAACAGCAGCGAAAGGAGCAGAACGGCCCACCCGCGCCCGGCCACCCTCGCGGCCACCGCCATGGGCAGCCCGCGGAACATGAGCTCCTCGGCCAGCGCGGCGGGCGCGAGGATGACGACGGTCTTGCCGACCTGCGCGGCCCAGGCGGACAGCGAGCCGCCGTCGTGAATCCACCCCGCGCCCGCCGTGAAGACACCCATCGTCATGGCGACGGCCGCCGGAAGGATCCCCAGCACAAGCCCCACCCCGAAGGCCCGCGGCCAGCCGAGCCGGGTGCGCCAGCGAAGATCGCTCGCCCGGAGGCCGAGCCCGATGCGGCCGACGATCCCGGTGGCCGCGCCGAAGGCGAGCATGAGCACGAGCCCCTGTCCCAGGGCGAACAGAGGGGTGGGATGAAGCTTGAGATCGTTCGCGGTCGTCCCGCGGGTAAGCAGCGCTGCAAAGGGCCAGACCAGCAGCGCGCTCAGTATGAAGCCGAGCAAGAAGAACGCCACGATGGCGCCGATCGCCCGAAGCACGGGCCGCTGGCGCCGAGGGGGCGTCGGCTCGGTCAATTGGCCGGGCGGGCCAGCGGCCGGAGGCCGAGGATCGCGGCGGCCGCGAGGCCTACCTTGAGGAGGTCACCGGTGAAGAACGGCAGGAAGCCGACGCGGAAGGCGAGCGCCGGATCGCCGCCGAGCAGGGCCAGCTGGGCTACGCCGCCGGCGTGGATCACCAGCATACCGGCCGCGCACGCACCCAGAATCCGGAGCAGGCCGGCCCGCCGCGGCGCCAGGGCGCCGACCACTGCCGCGGCGACCGGGAACGCCAGGAGATAACCGCCGGTCGGACCGATCAGGTGAATCGCGCCGCCCGAGCCACCGGCGAACACCGGCAACCCCAGCGCGCCGAGCGCCAGGTAGGTCACCAGCGCCAGAAGTCCCTCCGAGGCGCCGAGCAGGCCGCCGACTGCGAGCACCGCGAGCGGCTGCAGGGTCATAGGGACCGGGCTGAACGGCACGGGCACGGCGAACTGGGCCGCGAGCGCCACCACCACCGCGCCGGCGCCGATCCGGACGAGCCGGCGCGCCGCCGTCGCGCGCGGCGCCAGTGCGACGCGGTCGAGGCCTTCGGGAGCGGCGCCCATCAGATCACCTCCACGCTGAGGGCCACGGCGTTGCCGCCGCCGAGGCAGAGAGTGGCCAGACCGGTCGATCCGCCCCGGTCGCGCAACGCGTAGAGCAGCGTCGTGAGCACCCGGGCCCCGCTCGCGCCGATGGGATGTCCCAGGGCGACGGCGCCGCCGTTCACGTTGACGCGGTCCCAGTCCCAGCCCAGCTCGCGGCCGTCGGCCAGGGCCTGAACGGCGAATGCCTCATTGGCCTCGATGACATCGTAGCTCTGGATGGTGGCGCCGGTCTTCTCCATCAGACTGCGCACCGCGAGCACCGGCGCGAAGAAGATCTCCCGGGGCTCGCCTCCGCCCGTCGCGTAGCCGGTGACCTTGGCCATCGGCTGCAGCCCGTGCGCCTTGGCAAAGGCGAGCGAGGCCACGACCAGCGCGCTGGCGCCGTCGTTGAGCCCCGGCGCGTTGCCCGCGGTCACCGTGCCCTTGTCCTTCCGGAACGCGGGCTTGAGCTTGGCCAGCGACTCGGGGCTCGTGTCCCGGCGGGGCGACTCATCCACCGCAATCGTCGTGGGGCCGCCCTTCCCCGGCACCTGCACCGGCAGGATCTCGGCCTTGAACTTCCCCGCGTCGGTAGCAGCGACGGCCTTGCGATGGCTTTCGTAAGCGAACTCATCCTGGTCCTGCCGGGTCACGCCGGCCTTTTCCGCGGTGTACTCCGCGTACTCGCCCATGTGGCAGCAGCCGAACGAGTCCCACAGGCCGTCGTGGATCATGCCGTCCACCATGGTCTGGTTGCCGGCCTTGATCCCGGCGCGCATGCCGTACACGTAGTGCGGCGCGCTCGACATCGCCTCCTGGCCGCCGGCGACGATCACGTCCGCATCCCCGGCCTTGATGGCCTGCGCGGCAAGCATCACGGCCTTGAGGCCCGAGCCGCACACCTTGTTGATGGTGAGCGCGGGGATCGCAGCGGGAAGACCGGCGTGGATGAGGGCCTGGCGGGCCGGCGCCTGGCCGGAGCCCCCCTGCACCACCTGGCCCAGGATGACCTCCTCGACCGCGGCGGCGTCGATGCCGGCCCGCGCGACGGCGTCGCGCACGACCATGGCGCCGAGCTGCGGCGCGGTGAAGCTCGACAGTCCGCCGAGATAGCGGCCGATCGGCGTGCGGACGGCGGACAGGATGACGGGGGTAGTGGCGTCGCTCACGAAAAACCGCTCCGGTTGGGGGTCGCCTGCGAGGGGCAAGATAATCCGGGCGGCGGGCGGTCTCCAGTCGAGCGCGGCCTGCTTGTGCTCAACAGCACACCATCGAGTCCCCAAGCTTCTCTCCGTGGCGGTTCTCCGTGCCCTCCGTGCCTCCGTGGTGAATCAGATGCTCGGGCGCCCCCATCCTCTCCGGGCGGGCCGAGCTACGGCGCCAGCGCCCGCGTCCGCACCTCCTCCACGATCCGCGCGAGAAACGCGTCCACCGTCATCACCTCCTGCTTC
Organism: Gemmatimonadales bacterium; assembly: GCA_025928645.1. Taxonomy (GTDB): domain Bacteria; phylum Gemmatimonadota; class Gemmatimonadetes; order Gemmatimonadales; family GWC2-71-9; genus CAVVWJ01. The sequence goes on along the minus strand of JAICJD010000188.1, from coordinate 1,225 downwards.
TTCCCGGCCCCGCGCACGCGGAGCGCCAGGCAATCGCTCTCGGCCTCGCGTTGGCCCACGATCGCCATGTAGGGCACCTTGCCAACCTCGCCCTCGCGGATCCGATAGTTGAGCGTTTCGCTCCGGTCGTCGAGATGCGCGCGGATGCCCGCGGCCGTGAGCCGCTCGGTGAGCCGGCGGCCTGCGTCGATCTGCGCATCCGAGATCGGGATCACCCGCACCTGCTCGGGCGAGAGCCACACCGGGAACGCGCCGGCGAAGTGCTCGATCAGGATGGCGATGAACCGCTCGAACGAGCCGCTCACGGCGCGGTGGATCACGACCGGCCGGTGCTCCGCATTGTCCTCGCCGACGTACGCGAGGTCGAACCGCTCCGGCGCGTTGTAGTCGAGCTGGATCGTACCGAGCTGCCAGCTCCGCCCGATCGAGTCGGTGACGTCGAAGTCGATCTTGGGGCCGTAGAACGCGCCGTCGCCCGGCTTGAGCTCGTACGGCTGCCCCGTGGCCTCGAGCGCCTTCCGCAGCGCGGATTCGGCCTCCTCCCACAGCTCGTCGCTTCCGATCCGGGTCTCGGGCCGGGTGGCGAACTTGAGCGACGCGGTGAGCCCGAACGTGCCGTAGTAGCCGAGGATGAATTCCATGAGGAACTTCACTTCGTCGGAGATCTGCGCCTGCGTCAGGAAGACGTGGCAGTCGTCCTGGGCGAACTGGCGCACGCGCGTGAGGCCCGAGAGCGCGCCGGTGACCTCGTTGCGGTGCAGCACATCGAATGTGACGTAGCGGAGCGGGAGCTCGCGGTACGAGTGCTTCCTGGTGCCATACAGCAGGTAGTGCGACGGGCAGTTCATGGGCTTGAGCGAGCTGTCGTGCTCGCCCGTCTCCTTGTTGAGCACCAGGAACATGTTCTCCCGGTACTTGCCCCAGTGCCCCGACGTCTCCCACAGCATCTTGTTGTAGAGCAGGGGCGTCTTGACCTCCCGGAAGTCCCGGCTCTGCCGCTCGCGCACGAAGTCGACCAGCAGGTTGTAGAGGATCGTCCCCTTCTCGGTCCAGAACACGGCGCCGGGTGAGGACGGATGGAACGTGAAGAGATCGAGCTCCCGGCCGACCCGCCGGTGATCGCGCTTCCGCGCCTCCTCCAGCCGGTGCAGGTAGGCGTCGAGGTCTTCCTTCTTGAACCACGCCGTGCCGTAGATGCGCTGGAGCATCTGCCGGCGCTCGTCGC
>JAICJD010000266.1 GCA_025928645.1 Gemmatimonadales bacterium | reverse complement strand
GCTCGTCGTGCTGCTGGCGCCGGCCACCCTGGCGGCGCAGGACACGACCGGGATCGGCCGGCCGGCACCCGACACGCTCGTCCCCGACATCCGCCCGGTCGTGCCGGCCGCCCCGACGCCAGGCGACACGATCCCGGCGGTGGGCGGTCCGACACCGGTACTGCGGGACAGTACGCCCGCGCCGCGCGACAGCGCCAACGTCCCGGCCGACAGCGCACACCGGTCCGCGTCGTCCGCCCGCGCGGGCATGCCCGACTCGGCGGTCGTCATCGACCGCGTCCTCGCCGTCGTCGGCAACCGCCCGGTGCTCGCCTCCCAGGTGGACGAGGAGCTGTTCTCGCGCCAGGGGCAGGGGCAGCAGCTCCCCCAGGATCCCGACTCGCTCGACGCGCTGCGCAAGCAGGTCGTCTCCTCCATCGTGGACGAGGAGCTGCTGGTTCAGCAGGCGCAGCGCGACACCAGCATCAAGGTGACCGACCAGGAGATCGCCGACGGCGTGGAGCAGCAGGTGCGGAAGGTGCGGGCCAACTTCTCGTCCGAGGTGGATTACAAGAACGAGCTGCGCAAAGCGGGGTTCGAGACCCCCGAGGAGTACCGCCGCTGGCTCTCCGACCAGCAGCGGCGGGCCGCGTTTCAGAATCGGCTGATCGACAAGCTCCGGCAGGAGGGAAAGCTCAAGCCGGTTTCGCCCACCGAAGCGGAGATGCGGGCCTACTTCGGCGAGCAGAAGGCCAACCTCGGCAACCGCCCGGCCACGCTCTCCTTCCGCCAGATCGTCATCACCCCGCACCCGAGCCCTGCCGCCAAGGCCCGGACGCTGGCGCAGGCCGATTCGATCGTGCTCGAGCTCCGGCGCGGCGCCGACTTCGCCACGGCGGCCAAGCGGTTCTCCCAGGATCCGGGCTCGAAGGACCAGGGCGGCTCGCTCAACTGGTTCCGGCGCGGCGTGATGGTGCCCGCGTTCGAGCGGGTCGCGTTTTCGCTCAGGCCGGGGACGATCTCCGACCCCGTCGAAACCCCGTTCGGCTACCACATCATCCAGGTCGAGCGGATCCAGCCCGGCGAGGTGCAGGCCCGGCACATCCTGCTCATCCCCGAGGTCGATTCAGTGCACGTCGACAGCGCCCGCGCCCTGGCCGATTCGGTGCGCCGCCTGGTGCAGCACGGCGCCGCCTTCGACTCGCTGCAGCGCAAGTTCCACGACCCCTCGGCGGAAAAGCAGGCGGACAACGTGCCGGTGGACAAACTGCCGGAGGCATACGCCAAGGCGATCGGCGACGCTGATTCGGCCTCGGTCGTCCCGGTGTTCCAGCTGCAGGGGGCCGGCTCCCGCCCGCAGTTCGTCGTGCTGCAGGTGATGGGCCGCCGCCCACCGGGCGACATCCGCTTCGAGGACGTGCGCGACCGCATCCGCGAACAGCTCGGCCAGCAGCTCGCCATTCGCCGGTACATCGACCGGCTCCGCCAGTCGACGTACGTGGACATCAGGTCATGACGGAACCGGCGGAGAGGGCGGAACGGACGGAGACAGGACTGAGAGGACGGAAAGGCTCCCTGCGACGTCTCCGTCCGGTCCTCTCCGTCCTCTCCGTCCTCTCCGTCCTCTCCACCTTCTCCGTCCCCGTATGACCCGCCTCGCCATCACCCTGGGCGATCCCCGCGGGATCGGCCCCGAGATCGTGGCCCGCGCGCTCGAGGCGCCACTCGACGCCGAGATCACGTTGGTCGGCGCTGACGACCAGATCGCGACCGTGCCGGCGGCAAAGCGCGTGAGCGTCGGCGCCTGGGGATTGGGCAGCGGCGAGCGGCCCGATGACCGGGCCCGTACGATACGGGCGGGTCGGCTGGCCGGCCACGCGGTGGAGACGGCGGCGAAGCTCGCGCTGGCGGGCGAGGTGGACGCGATCGTGACCGCGCCCGCGCACAAGCATGCGCTGCACCTGGCCGGGTTCCCGTACCCGGGCCACACCGAGTGGCTGGCGAAGCTCGCGGGAGACGTGGACGTCGCCATGATGCTCGCGTCGCCCGAGCTGCGCGTGGTGCTGGTGACGACCCACGTGCCCTTCCGCGACGTGCCCGCGCTGCTCACCGTGGATCGGGTGACGCGCACGGGGCGAATCACCGAGAAGGCCCTGCGCGAGTGGTTCGGCATCCGGGCGCCGCGGCTCGCGGTCTGCGCGGTCAACCCGCACGCCGGCGAGAGCGGGCTGTTCGGCGACGAAGAAGATCGGGTGCTCCGCCCCGCCGCCGCGGCGCTCGGCGCCGCGGGCCCGCTGCCGGCGGATACGGTCTTCATCCGGGCGCTCCGGGGAGAGTTCGACGCGGTGCTCGCGCCGTATCACGACGTGGGAATGACCGCGATCAAGGTCGCCGCGTTCGGACGGGCGGTGAACGTGACGCTCGGCCTGCCCTTTCCGCGGACGTCGCCCGATCACGGCACCGCGCTGGACATCGCGGGGACCGGCCGGGCCGACGCCTCGAGCATGCGGGCCGCGATC
>JAICJD010000125.1 GCA_025928645.1 Gemmatimonadales bacterium | reverse complement strand
GCCGCGGCAGCGCGCGCCGAGCGGCGTGACCTGCACCTGACCGCCCTCGGGCCACGCCGGCTCGGCGAGCCGGAGCGTCACCAGCTGCCGGCCGGGCGGCAGACGCGCCGCGCAGCGGTCGCGGTCGGCCGCGACGGCGAGCGCGCCGTTCGCCGCACCCAGCGCCGCCGCCGCGGTCATCAGGAGCAGGAGTGGGCGCCGGGCGAAGGCCGCCGCGACGAGCACCAGGCCCGCGCACCACGGGCTCCCAAAACGCAGAAGGCCGGTCGCGAGACCGGCCCCGTAGCACGCCGTGAAGAGCAGGGCGGGCCGCGTTCTCACGGCGGCCCGCGCCGGTTCACCCCGGCCGGGCCTTGCCCCGGGCGGCGCAACGCGGCGCCTGCCCGATCTTCCTGAGGCCGTCCATCATGACCACGTCGATGGCCGCCCGGCTCTGGTCCTTTTCCAGGCTCACCTCGGTAAGGACCGAGCCCCGGATGCTCGCGACGTACCGCGGGGGGACGCGGTTGAGGGTGTATACCAGCGCGTCCTCCCGGCAGACGTCGCAGCCGCAGAACTCCGGGAAGCGCGGCCGCAGTGATTCGTACGCGGCGCGGACGTGCTCTTCCACGAGGTTGTGGATCACAGGACGGCCAAGGTGGGGGTGACCACCGCGCCGGTGAACGTGGACCCTGTGGTGCCCGTAAGGCGGCACCGGTGATATTCGCCCGCGGCCGACGGCGGGAGGTCGAGCAGCACCAGGTGGTTCGTCCGCGTCCGGCCGAGCATGAGGCCGCCGCGGCGCGCGGGGCGCTCGACCAGGACCTCGTGCACCTGACCCACGCGGCCGGCGTTCTTCCGCCGGGCATTGGCGCGCACGACCTCGATGAGACGGTCGAGGCGCTCGGCGGCCACGCCGTCCGGCACGTGATCGTGCAGCCGGACCGCGGGCGTGCCCTCGCGCGCGCTGTACTTGAACGTGTACGCATCGTCGAAGTCGGCCTCGGCGATCAGGCTCAGCGTTTCCTCGAACTGGGCCTCGGTCTCTCCCGGGAAGCCGACGATGATATCGGTGGAGAGCGTGACGCCGGGAATGGCCGCACGGAGCCGGGCCACGACCTCGAGATAGGCCCGGCGGGTGTAGCGCCGCAGCATGCGCCGGAGCACCGCGTCCGACCCGCTCTGGACCGGCAGGTGGACGTGCTCGCAGACCGCTGCCGTGGCCTCCATGGCCTCGACCACCCGTAGCGTGAACTCGGTGGGATACGGGCTGGTGAACCGGACCCGCCGGATGCCGCCGACGGCGCCGACCGCGCGGAGCAGGTCGGCGAAGTCGTGGGTGCCGTCGTGATAGCTGTTGACGGTTTGCCCGAGCAGCGTGACTTCGCTGGTACCCGATGCGGCCAGCTCGGCCACCTCGCGGACCACGTCGGCGAGCCGCCGGCTCCGCTCGGCGCCGCGCGTGTACGGGACGATGCAGAACGTACAGCGGTAGTCGCAGCCGCGCTGTACCGTAACGAAGGCGGTCGGACCCGGCTCCCGCACGGGCGGCACGTCCTCGTAATGCTCCCAGTCGCGGAAGGAGGTGTCGCTCACGCGGCGGCCCGCTCCGGCCAGGCCGATCAGGTCGGCCAGGTTGCGGTAGGCGTCGGGGCCGACCACGAGATCCACCCGCGGCACCCGCTCGAGCAGGGCCGGCCCGAGACGCTGCGCCATGCAACCGACCACGCCGAGCACGTCGCCCGGCCGCTTGTGCCGCTGGAGCTCGCCCATGCGCCCGATGACGCGCTGCTCGGCGTTGTCCCGCACGGCGCAGGTGTTCACCAGCATCACGTCTGCCTCCGCCGGATCGTCGGCGCGAGCGTAGCCCGCCCCGCCGAGGAGCCCGAACATGAGCTCCGAGTCGGCGACGTTCATCTGACAGCCGTAGGTCTCGATGTACACCCGTTTCATCGGTGCAAAGATACTCCCGCTACGGCCGGACCGTTACGCCGAGATCGATCAGAAACGAGCGCTCCTTGAAGCCGGTCGACGAGCGCCAGACGTGTTCCAGGCCGAGATCGATGCCCGCCCGGTCCTGCGCGAACCGCACCCCGGTGCCCGCGGAGATTCCGAACTCGGTCGGCTGGTCGCCGGCCACGAGGGGAAACGGCAGCGTGCCGTAGCGCACCCCGAAGCGGAGCGGCCTCCGGTTGGGCCGGCGCGGGTTTCCGATGTACTCCCCGCCCAGCGACACCTCGTACGTATTCTCCGCGCCGATGCCGCCCTGCGCGATGATGTCGCTATTCGCCCCCGACCAGGTCGCCACCTGCACCTGGCTCGCCAGCAGGAGCCTGGGGCCCGTCTGCCAGCGGAGGCCCAGCCCGAAGGTATACGGCAGGTCGGTAGTGGCGACCCGCAGCGAGTCGCGGTCGACGTTCGCGTGGCCGTCGGACCGCACCGTCGCGGCCGCGCTGAACGCCGGCCCGAAGTTGCGGATGACGCCGAGGTCCAGCCCGACCCCCGCGTAGGACAGCTCGGACGTCTGCGTGACGGGCACGAACTCCGAGTCGGAGAAGGTGCGCCGAAAGCGGAGGCGGTTCGATCCCGTGATCACGTGCAAGGACGCACCCACGCTCCACACGCTCTGAATCCGGTACGCCGCCGCGAACCGCAGATCGCTGAGCCCGCCGCGTGAAGAGAACGTGTCGTTCACGGCGACGGGGAGGTCGCGGAGCGCCGTGGTGTCGGCGGTGGCGAGCGTGAAGTCCCGGCTGGTGTAGTTGGCGAAGCTGACGCCGACCACGACAGGATACTTCCGGATCGGCCCGACGATGGTCAGGTAGGGAAAGCGCGTTTCCCTGAGCGACTTCGATCCCGCCGGGTTCTCGACGTGCCGGAAGTCCTGCACCCCGCTGAAGCCGGCGCTGAACTTCGTCGCCTGCCCGAGCGCGGCCGGATTCACGCCCGACTCGCCATCGAACATCCCGTCGGCGCCGCCGAGCGAAAACGCCCGGGTGCTGAGCGGACGGCCGGGAACCCCGAGCCCGCGCACACCGAACTGCGAGGACTGGGCGGCCGCCCCGGCGGGCGCGGCCAGCGCGAGAACGACCAGCAAGGCTCGGCGCACTCAGGGACTCTCGAAGGCGAACGACCGCTGATATGTGATCCGGAGGCGCGGGGCCACCAGGATGGACGGAGCGGGCCCCTGCGAGCGAGTCGAGAAGAACACCGCCCGGGCGAACGTGGCCGCCTCGGGCTGCAGGCTGATGAAGATGCTCTGCGGGCTGGACCGGGAGCTCTGCCAGAGCTGGACGATGGACGTGATGTCGGTCAGGATGGTGTCGCTCTGCACCGCGGGAAGCGTGTCATTGAAGATGAAGCCCGGCTGGCCGGTCACCGGCGACTTCGCGCCGAGGTCGCCCACCAGGGCCTTGATCTGCAGGAAGGACGCGTCTCCCGGCAGGCCGACGATCGGCTGCACCGGCGTGAGCTCGAGCGTCGCCCGGATGATCGTGGCCGAGTCGAGGAACGCGTCGGGCAGCCCGAACCGGACCAGCGCGCGGGACGACGGGGCCCCGCCGACGGTGAGCAGCGAGTCCACCGGCAGGAGGGGCGTCTGGGTGACGAACGTGTTGAACGCCGTGGCCCGGTTCAGAACCTGATGCTTGAGCGAGCCCGTATCGGGGACGTCCACGGTCACGTACGTCGTGAGCGTGGCCGCGTTGGTGGCCTTGGTCGAGCCGAGCCGCACGCCCGTGGGCGCGTCCGCCGTCATCCGGAGGCCCATGGCCAGCGAGCTGTCCGCGCCGACCAGCGCGATCCGGCCGACCTTGTCCGCCCGCAGCATGGTCGAGACGGTGCCGGTGTGCACCGAATCGGGCACGATGATGGTGTCGATCAGGTTGGGGTCCGCGAGGAGCGGATCGATCGCGGCGAACGTCGCGGTGCTGTCCACGCTGCCCGGCAGCCGGTACAGAATGAGCCGGAGGTTGTGGACGTTCGAGTCGCGAGCGGCGAGCGTGAGGTTGATGAGGGCGGAGTCGACCGCGTAGGTCCGCAGCGTGTCCCGCACGGAGATCACGTCCGAGCGCGGGGCGAAGCGGTAGATCGCCCGATCCTCCGAGGGCGGGAAGCCGCTCGAGAGCAGCAGCGCCGTGCCCTGCCCCGGGTTCACGTAGCCGCCCGCGGCCAGATCTTCCAGCGTCGGAAAGCTGCTGTCGCGTCCGGCGGCAGCCGGAACGATGGTGTCGAACAGCTGAGAGGAACCGCCGGGACAGAGCGCCGGGCAATCGGCCGGCGCGGTGAGGTGCTCCTGGCAGGCGGCGAGGGTCGCCGCGAGGACCGCGGCGAGCGCGGTCCACCGGGTCAAACCCCTCACGCGAGCTGCTCCGGCCCGAACGCCGATGGCAGCAGCTCCGCCATGGTCCACGTCGTCGTCCCGGCGGGGCCGACGCCGAGCACGCTGAGCTCGCGGCCGAACTCCCGCAGCACCTGGCGGCAGGCGCCGCAGGGCGCGGCGGGGGGATCGGTGTCGCTGACGACGACGGCGCGGCGAAGCGCCCGGGCGCCGGCGGCCACCGCGGCACAGACCGCCGACCGCTCCGCGCAGATCGTGAGCCCGTAGGACGCATTCTCGACGTTGCAGCCGACGAACACGCGGCCGTCGTCGGCCTCGACCGCACAGCCCACTCGAAACCTGGAGTAGGGCGCGTAGGCCCGCTGCTGCACCGCCCGCGCGGCTTCCACTAACGGATCAGTCACGCCAGACCTCGGACAGGAACGACGTGCCCGCCGCGAGCGGCGGGACGCCCAGGAAGTCGGCCACCGTCTGGCCGGCGTCGGCGAACGTGGCGCGGCGACCCAACGCGACGGCCCGCACCCGCGGGCCCAGCACCAGCAGCGGCACCACCTCGCGCGAGTGGTCGGTCGACGGCGTCGTCGGATCGTTGCCGTGATCGGCGGTAAAGATAACGAGGTCCTCTTCGCGCACTCCGCCGAGCATGCGCGACAGCTCTCGGTCCAGCGCCAGAAGGCCTCCATGGAAGCCGGGGACGTCGTTCCGGTGTCCCCAGGTCTGGTCGAACTCGATCACGTTCGCCAGCAGCAATCCCGCCGGCATGGACGCCAGCGCGTCCTCGATCAGGCGGTACGCCTCGCCGTTGGTCGCCGTGTGGGTGCTGGCGATCGCGCGACCGGCGAACAGGTCGTCCACCTTCCCGACACCTACCCGCGGCAGGCCGCGCTCGAGCAGCCGGTCCAGCAGGGTCTCGCCGGGGGGCGGCAGGCTGTAGTCCTTCCGCTGCGCGGTGCGCACCCAGGCGCCCGGCGTCCCGGTGAATGGGCGCGCGATGACCCGGGAGACGGCGTGCGGCCCCTGCAGCATGGCGCGCGCCTCGGCGCAGGCCGCATACAGCTCCGCCAGGGGAACGGTCTCGAGGTGCGCCGCCACCTGAAACACGCTGTCGGCCGAGGTATACACGATCCACGCGCCGGTCCGCTGGTGCTCCTCGCCGTACTCGTCGAGGATGCGCGTGCCGCTCGCCGGCTTGTTGGCCAGCACGCCTCGCCCGGTCCGCCGGGAGAATTCCTCGATCAGGACGTGCGGGAACCCGTTCGGATAGGTGGGGAACGGCGAGCGCAGCACCAGCCCGCACAGCTCCCAGTGGCCGGTCGTGCTGTCCTTGCCGGGGCTCACCGGCTCGGCAATTCCGAACGCGGCGCGGGGGCTCGTCACGGCCGCGACGCCCGCCAGCGGCGCGCAGCACCCCAGCCCGAGCGCCTCGAGGTTCGGCAGGGTGAGCCCGCCGACCGCGCGGGCGACGTTGCCCAGCGTGTCGCTCCCCGCGTCGCCGTACGCGGCGGTATCGGCGGCGGGACCGATCCCCAGCCCGTCGAGGACGATGATGGCCGCCCGGCGGGTCACGGGCGCGCCGCGGACTTGACGAAGCGGAAGCGGAGCGCCGTCACCGTCTGATCGAGCAGCTGGCGCTCGTCGGGGTCGAGCCGGCCTTCGGTCTTGTCCTGCAGCATGCCCAGGGTGTCGATGAGCGTCTGCGCGACGGCCCGGGCATCCGGGCCGCCCTCCGCGCCCGCAGGCAGGCTGCCGGCCAGGGCCGACTCGGCCTGATGCGCGAGCCCGAGGACGAGCGACGCGAAGTGCTGGTTCATTCCTCTCTCCCGTAGCGACGGGGGATCCGCGGCGCGAGCGAGGTCAACATCTCGTACGCGATGGTGCCGGCGGCGGCCGCCTGCTGGTCGAGGGAGACGCGCCCACCATAGATCGTCGCCACATCGCCCGGACGCACCATCCTCTCTCCCACGTCCACCACCGTCATGTCCATCGTGACCCGGCCGACAACGGGGACGAGCGCCCCGCCGAGCTCGACCACTCGTGGCGGCCTGGCTCCGCCCGATTCCGCGGCACGAAGAAAGCCGTCCGCATAGCCCAGGGCGAGCGTGGCTACGGTGGTGTCGCGCCGGGCGCACCACGTGGCGCCGTAGCTTACCGTATCGCCCGCACCGAGCCGACGGACGGCCAGGACCCGCGCGCGGAGCGCGGCCACGGCGGCGGGCTGTCGCTCGCCGGCGGAGCCGCCGTAGAGGAAGATGCCCGGCCGGATCAGATCGCCCGCGAAGCGCCGGCCATGGAGCGCCGCGGCGCTGTTGGCCGCGTGGACCAGCGGCGGACGGCGTGGAAGCGACGCCAGCACCTCGACGAAGCGAGCCCACTGCGCATCGGCGGAGGCGAGGTCGGTATCCGCGCTATGGAAGTGGGTGAAGGCACCTTCCCAGCCGGCGGCGGAGCCGAGACGACTCGTGAGCGCGGCGCGCGCCTCGGGATCGTTCCAGCGGAAGCCCGCCCGCGCCATTCCGGTATCGATCTCGACGTGGAACGGCGCGGGGCTCCGCTCGCGCCAGGCATCGAGCGCGGCGACGTCGCCCAGGGTGGGCCGCAGATCGTACCGGAGATACGCGTCGATCTGGGCCGGCAGCAGCGGACTGACCACCAGCACCGGCAGCCCGATGCCGGCGGCCCGGAGCGCTGTCCCCTCCTCCACCGACGCGACGCCGTACCCCCAGGGTTCGAGCGGAAGCAGCGCACGCGCGACCGCGACGGCCCCGAGGCCGTAGCCGTTACCTTTGACCATCGGCAGCAGCCGGCTTTCGGTCAGGTCGGACAGCGCGCGCGCGTTGGCCCGCAGCGCACCCAGGTCCACATCCACCCAGGCCCGGGCCGTGTCGGGGGTCGAGGTCATGGCAAGCCGGCGGGTATCTTATTTCTCACGAGGCATAAATGCAAGACAGATCAGCGCTTGGACGCGCTGTCGCCGTCGTGCGCGACCTCCGCGAGCGCTGCGCCTGGGACCGGGCGCAGACCCGCGAGACGCTCCGGCCCTATCTGGTCGAGGAGGTGCTGGAGCTGGACCATGCGCTGGGTGAGGGGGATCCCGGCGCGATCCGGGACGAGCTGAGCGATCTCCTGCTGCACCTCGCCTTTCAGGTCGTCATCGCCCAGGAGCGCGGCGAGTTCACCGCGGAGGATATCGCCACCGGCCTGGAGCACAAGATGCGGCGCCGGCACCCTCATCTCTTCGAGCTGGGCGAGGCGGAGTCCTGGGAACAGATCAAGCGCCGCGAGCGCCGCGGGCGCACGCTCTCGGGCATCACGCCGACGCTGCCGCCGCTGCTCAAGGCCTACCGGCTGCAGGAGCGGGCGGCGTCGGTGGGGTTCGACTGGCCCGACGAGTCTGGCCCGCTCGCGAAGGTGCGCGAGGAGACCGTCGAGGTGGAGCAGGAGCTCGCGCGAACCCCGCCGCCCGCGGCGGATGTCCTCGCCGGCGAGATCGGCGATCTCCTGTTCGCGGTCGTCAACCTGGCTCGCAAGGCGGGCGTGGATCCCGGCACCGCGCTGGACCGGGCCAACCGGAAGTTCGTCGCACGGTTCGAGGAGGTCGAGCGCCTGGCCGACGCGCGCGGTCTCGACGTGGCGCAGGCCGGTCTCGAGGAGCTGGACCGGCTCTGGGACGAGGTCAAGCGCGCGGAGCGGGCTGGGAAGGCGGCGAGGCAACCGATCGGGTGAGTATTTCCGCGCCATTCGGTCCTACGGATACAACCGATGGATCTGCCGCGGAAAGGCGATCGCCTCGCGGATGTGCGGGATGCCAGCGATCCACGCCACCGTGCGCTCGATGCCGAGCCCGAAGCCGGAATGGACAAAGGTGCCATACCGCCTGAGGTCCAGGTACCAGCGGTATGCCTCGGGGTCGAGTCCCTGCGCCTGGATGCGGGCGAGCAGCTTGTCGTAGTCGTCCTCCCGCTGCGACCCGCCGATGATCTCGCCGTACCCCTCGGGCGCGAGGCAATCGTTATTGAGCACGGTGCGAGGGTCCGCCGGGTTTTCCTTCATGTAGAACGCCTTCACCTGCTTCGGATAGTCGAATACGAAGACCGGCCGGTCGAACTCCTTTGCGAGCAGGGTCTCGTCGTCGCCGCCGAGATCCCGTCCCCAGGCGATGTCCGAGCCCAGGTGGTTGAGCCGGGAGACCGCGTCGGTGTAGCTGATGCGCGGGAACGGCGCCTGGACCCGCTCCAGGGGCGCGGTGTCGCGCTCGAGCTCCTTGAGCTCCTCCTTGCGGCGGTCGAGCACCCGTGCCACGATGTAGCTCACGAACGACTCCTGGAGCCGCATGTTGGCATCGGAGTCGTTGAAGGCGACTTCGGGCTCGACCATCCAGAACTCGGTCAGGTGCCGGCGGGTCTTGGATTTTTCAGCGCGGAAGGTGGGACCGAAGCAGTAGACCTTTCCCAAGGCCGCCGCGGCCGCCTCGACGTAGAGCTGGCCGGTCTGTGCCAGGTACGCCTTGCCGAGGTCGAAGTAGTCGGTGGCGAACAGGTTGCCCGCCTCCTCGCCGATCGCGCCCGTCAGGATCGGCGTGTCCACCAGGGTGAAACCTTCCTGGTAGAAATAGTCCCGGATCGCCTGCTCCACCTCGTGCCGGATCCGCGCCAGGGCCACTTGCCGGCGGCTCCGGAGCCACAGGTGTCTATGCTCAAAGAGGAACGTCGTCCCATGCTCTTTAGGAGTGATGGGAAAGTCGGGACTCGGGCCCAGCGGCCCGAGCGCGGTCACCGACAGCTCGACCCCGCCGGGCGAGCGCGGGTCGTCGCGCACGGTCCCGGTCATTGCCACGCTGGCCTCGTGGGTCAGCGCCCCGAACGCGGCCCAGCTTTCGTCGGACACCTCTTTCCGGGACAGGACGCCTTGCACCGTGCCGGTACCATCGCGCAGGACCACGAACGCGATCTTCCCGCTCGAGCGGGTCGTCACCACCCACCCGCGAACGGTGACCGTCTCGCCGACGCGAGCGCGCAAATCGCTGATCCACACGGCGCTCATGGCCACCTCCGACGACCTGCTGCCCGGCTCGGTTCCACTATGCTCGGTTCCATTGTGAACGCAGGGATGTCCAAGGGAGCGTTGAGTCTAGCCCTGCTCCTGGGGACCGTCAACGCGGCGTGCGCGCACGGGATGCAGGCCCCAGCGGCGCCCGCGGCGTTCGCGCTCGACTCGGCGGCAACCCCGGGAGCCCCGGCGCAGGTCTGGCACGCCAAGGCCGGCCGCCGGTTCACGGGGCGCCTCGTCGTGTCGGACGGGACGATCTATGGCGGGAGCGTGGACCGGAAGGTCTACGCGATCAACCTGAGCGACGGCGAGCAGCGGTGGTCCTCCCGGCTCGGCGGCATGATCGGCGGCGGCGTGCTGGTCGCAGGGGAGACCATCTTCGCCGCGAGCTCGCGCCCGGAGGGGCGAGTCTACGCGCTGGCCGCGGGCACCGGCCGGCGGATCTGGCGCACGAGTACGGGGCCCGTCAATGCGCCGCTCGCGCTGGTGGACAGCATCGTCATCGCGGAGACCCAGCGGGGCGACATCGTCGGCCTCGATCGCCGCACGGGCGCCATCCGCTGGCGGCGGCGCCTGGGGCCCGCGCGGGTGCCGGCGGTGCCCGCCGACAGCGGAACGCTGATCGTGGCCACCCTGGACTCGCTGTTCCGGATGACCGCCGGCGATGGAAAAGTGATCCGCCGGGCGGCGTCTCCGGGCGCCGTTGTTTCTCCCTGGATCGAACAGCACGGCCTGCTCGTCGCGGGGACGGCCGACTCGCTCCTCGTCGCGGTCGACCGGGACAGCCTTCACGTGCGTTGGCAGGTGAAGCTCGACGCCCCCGTGCTGGACTCGCCGGCGGCCGTGGGCGACACCCTGTTCGCCGCGAGCCGCCGCGGCAGCCTGTTCCGTATCGTCGCCGATACGGCCCCGACCGCGACGCGCATCGCGGAGCTCGACTGGCCGGTGACTTCTCCGGTGGCGGACGTGGACGGGTTCGTGCTCCTGGGAGGCGCGGACGGCACGCTTCGGGCGCTGCGTCCGGACGGTCACGAGGCGTGGCGGATGCAGCTTCGCTGGCCGATCGAGATCGCGCCCGTGGCCCTGGACGATGGTATCCTCGCCGTCGGCGGCGAGGGCGACCTCCACCGGTACCGCCGATGACCCGTGCCGTTGCCCTGATCGTCGTTCTCGCACTGCTGGCCTCTCCCGCGCGCGCACAGGACGTCACCGGCGGCGGCGCGGGACCGCTGGTGAAATACGGCAAGTGGGTGCTGGCTGCCGGCGCGCTCGGCATGAACTACCTGGCCGCGCGGGCGCACGACCGGGCGCAGGACAACTTCGACGCGCTGGAGGACCGCTGCTTCGACGATCACTCGCACTGCGCGCTCAACGCGGCGGGGAGCTACTCCGACGCGACGAGTGAGACGCTCTACCAGCAGTCGCTCCGGTACGACCGCCAGGCCCGCGGCTGGCTCTTCGGCGGCGAGACCGCATTGGTAGGCGCGGCCGCCTTGTTCGTCTGGGACCTGACCCGTCACACCTCCAAGCCCGACAACATTCCATTCGAGCCCGAGGTGCGGAGCCTGCGGGAGGCCACGGGGGTGGGGCTGAAAATCAACTGGTGAGCGAGTGCACGTGTCATCCCTCGCTCCGCTCGGGATGACACGCCTGCTCACCCCACCCGGAACAGCTCCACCGCTCGCGGATATCGCGCCACCGCCCGTTCCCTGAGCCGCTGATTCTCGGGCCGCTGCAGCGCGGGATCGGCGTCGATCAGCTGCATGGCCAGCTGGCGCGCGCTCCCGAGCAGCTCCTCGTCGTCGGGCAGCCGGGCGTGCCGCACCTCGAATCCGCCGCTCTGCCGCGCCCCGATCAGGTCGCCCAT
>JAICJD010000171.1 GCA_025928645.1 Gemmatimonadales bacterium | reverse complement strand
GGCCAACGCGAGGAGCTCGTGCGGCTCAGCTCCGGCGGCGACGCGAATGGCCTCGACCTGCCGCGCGATCAGGCGCCCCTTGAGCGTCAGGTCGTCAGGGATGACGCTCCATTCGACGCCGGCCTCGACCACGACCGGCTCCGCCTCGACCACCGCGGCGGCGGCGGTAATCGCGAGATCCTGCGCCGCGTCGTTGCCCGGATCCACACGGATCAACGCGACGAGATCGCCGAAGCGCTGAATGAAGGTGGACGTGGCGTCCACGGAATCCTCGGGGGTGTCGCCTGCAAGCTGTATCCGGCCGGCCGCGCCCGCAAGCTGAGAAATCTTTGGCTGGGGGTCTACGGTGAGTCAATGGGGCATAGGTGCCCCACCGAAAGCGTCGTTCCGAGAAAACGCGAGCCCAGCGGCGCCGGATGTCCGGGGTGCTACGAGCGCAAGATTCTGCACTATCGGCCGGCCGTCATGCTCACGCCGAGCCCCGAGACACCGCGGCCTCGAGCGCGGCCTCCATTGCGTCGAGACCCTCGTCGAGCAACGCGTCGTCCGCCGTGAGCGGCGCGAGCACGCGGATGACGTTGCCGTAGGTGCCGCACGTGAGGAGCACCACACCACGCGTGAGCGCCTCCGCGAGTACCCGGCCGGCCAACGCCTTGTCGGGGCCTCGGCTCGCGCGGTCGCTGACGAGCTCGAGCCCCACCATGGCACCCAGGCCGCGCACGTCGCCGATGCAGGAGAAGCGATCGGCCCAGCCGTCGAACCGCCTCCGGATCCGCCGGCCCGCCCGCTCCGCGCGCGCGGGGATCTGCTCCCGTTCCATCGCATCGAGCACGGCGAGCGCCGCGACGCAGGCGAGCGGATTGCCCCCGTACGTGCCGCCGAGACCTCCGACCTGCGGTGCGTCCATGACGTCGGCCCGGCCGGTGACCGCCGCCAGCGGCAGGCCGCCCGCCAGGGACTTGGCGGTCGTGAGCAGGTCGGGCACCAGCCCGTAGTGCTCGCAGGCGAACAACCTGCCGGTGCGTCCGAAGCCGGTCTGGATCTCGTCGGCGATGAAGAGGATGCCGTGGCGCCGAGCGAACGCCGCGAGCATCGCCACGTATTCCTCGGGTGCCGGCACGAACCCGCCCTCGCCCAACTCGAGCTCCATGATGACGGCGGCCACCGACTGCGGATCGACGGTGGAAGCCAGGTTGCGCTCCAGCCGTTCCGGGCTCGCCATGCAGCACCGCCCGCCGGCACGTCCCTCAGTGCAGCGGTAGCAGTAGGGATACGGGATGCGGTACACCTCGGGCGCGAACGGCCCGAAGCCCTTCTTGTACGGCATCACCTTCGAGGTGAGCGCCATGGCGAGGTTGGTCCGGCCGCTGAACCCGTGCTCGAAGCAGAGGATCGCAGGACGCCCGGTGAAGGAGCGCGCCACTTTCACGGCGTTCTCCACGGCTTCGGCGCCGCTGTTCACGAACAACGTCCGCTTCTCGTGCGTACCGGGGGTGATACGGTTGAGCCGTTCGGCCAGCTCGATGTAGGGCTCATAGGTGGAGACCGGAAAGCAGACGTGCGCAAAGCGGTCGAGCTGCGCGCGGACGGCGTCCACCACGCCCGGGTGCCGATGGCCCGTGTTCACGACGCCGATTCCCCCGCCGAAATCGATCAGGCGGTTCCCGTCGGCATCGGTGAGCACGGCGCCTTCGGCATGAACCACCGCGATCGGCGTCACCGCCGGGACCCCCCGCGCCACGGCGGCCGCGCGGCGCGCCAGGAGCGCGCGGCTCTCGGGTCCTGGGATCTCGGTCGTGAGATGGATGACGGGCATGCGAGACAGTATGCCGCGCCGGACCGCTTCGCCAGCCCGGGTGCGTTGGCCGATGGCGTCGGCCGGTGAGAACGTGGGACCCCTCCGTGCGTCCTACCAGCACCGACGTCTCGACTCGCCGAAACACTCCTGGGAGGAACAATGCCCCGATTCACCCCCTCGACCCTCATGACCGCACTCGGCCTCGCCGCCCTGGCATTGACCGGGACGGCCCGCCCGGCCGAGGCGCAGTTCGGCCGCCGCCTCAAGGACGCGATCAAGCACACCGCGGAGGATCGGGCGATCCGGAAGGCGGTGGACACCGAGAACAAGGCCATCGATGGCGCAACGACGGGCGGCGGCCAGCCCGCGGCGGCCGACACCGCGAAAGTGGCGAACGCGGCCGCGCCGGCTGCCGCCACGCCCCCGGCCGGCGGAGCGGATACCACCGCCGCCGCGCCAGCCGACGCGCTCAAGCCGGGTGAAGGCGCCTGGGCCAACTACGATTTCAAGCCGGGTAACCGCGTGCTGTACGCCGATGACTTCGGCGCGGACGAGGTGGGCGACTTCCCGCACCGGATGGAGTTCAAGAGCGGCTCCCTCGAGATCGTGGAATGGCAGGGCACGCGCCTTCTCCGGGCCAACTCCGACTCGCGCTGGTTCATCAACCTCCCGGAGGCGCTGCCGACCCGGTACACCATGGAGTTCGACTACGCGATTCCGACCGGCGGCGACCTGTGGGTCTCCTTCGGTGACGAGAACAAGCGTATCCAGCTCGGCGGCGACGGAACCGCGGTCGTGTACAACCACGAGAACGGCGTTCGCGCGGACGGCCGGCTTGCCGGCGCCAAGCGGGGCGACCTGCACCGCGCTCGCGTGCTGGCGGACGGCGCGTACCTGAAGGTGTATCTCGACGATACCCGGCTGCTCAACGTGCCGAACGCCGACCTCGGACGGGGCGCGAAGATCGCCTTCTACACGGATGGCGACGCCTCGTCGCCTTCGCTCTTCGGCGACTTCCGCATCGCGGCGGGCGGGAAGAAGCTGTACGACGCGATCGCGGCTGAAGGGCGGGTGGCCACCCAGGGCATCTACTTCGATACCGGGAGTGACCGCATTCGGCCCGAGTCCACGCCCACGCTCAAGGAGATCGGGACGATGCTCCAGCAGCACGGCGACCTCGCACTGACCATCGAGGGCCACACCGACAACGTCGGTCAGGCCGCGGCGAACCAGGCGCTGAGCGAGCGGAGGGCGGCGGCGGTCCGGCAGCACCTGGTCGCGACCTATCAGATCGACGGCGCGCGGCTCACGGCCACCGGTATCGGGCAGACGAAGCCGGTGGCATCCAACGAGACGCCGGAGGGGCGGCAGCAGAATCGGCGGGTGGAGCTGGTTCGCCGCTGAGCTCTCGCGCGGCGGGGTCGGCGGGATGGGCGTACCCCCGTCCCTGCCGACGACAACCGCCATCAAGGCAGCCGGTTAGCCGCTGTTTGTCCGATCGGCGCCCTGGTGACGCCCGTCACAACATCGGCCAGGGGGCTGGACAAGGGGCCAGGGTCGAGGGCTAAAATGGCTCTGTGCCACCCTCCGGGGACCGGCGCGTTTGCATTCTCCGACCAAGCGGAGGATCCACTCTCACAGCTGACTTTCTCCTTGAGCTGTGAGCCCCCATCAGCGGCGGGGGCGAGGGCGCGGGACCGGCGGCGTCGATCCACGGCCGCCCGGCTCCGCAACCAGACCGAGTGCCGCGCCAACAATGAAACGAGGAGTTTGTGAAAGTCCTGATGGTGGGCGCCGGCGCGGTGGGGACCGTGTCCGCCCTCAAATTCGTGCAGGACGCGATGCTCGAGCAGCTCGTCATCGCCGACGCGGTGTCCGCCCGCGCCTCCCTTCTGGCGGACCGTCTCTCCGATCCTCGTGTGGTCTGCCGCCGGCTCGACGCCGGCGACCGCGCGGCCGTCGCGACCGCCATTCGCGAAACCGGCGCCACCCTTCTGCTGAACGCGGCGCTCCCAGCCACCAATCTCGTCGTCATGCGCGCGTGCCTCGACGCGGGCTGCGACTACATCGACCTCGCGAGCGGGGGCACCGACGACGACGGCGTCCCGACCCTGGACGACCAGTTCGCGCTCGACCCCGAGTTCCGTGCCGCCGGCCGGATGGCCCTGCTCGGCATGGGCGCCGACCCCGGGACCACCAATGTCTACGCCGCCTACGCCGCGAAGCATCTGCTCGACGAGACCACCGAGCTCCACGTGCGGGATGGCGACAACGCCGTGTGCCAGGGCCACGATGGATTCGTCGCGGCGTTCAGCCCGTGGGTCTTCCTCGACGAGTGCCTGTGCCGGGCTGTCTCGTACCGCGACGGGCGGTATCAGCTCGAGCCGCCGCTCTCCGGGTTCGAGCCGTTCGATTTTCCGGAGCTCGGAGTCCTCAACTGCTATTTCGTCGACCACGAAGAGTCGCGCACGCTGCCGCGGTTCTTCCCCACCACTCGCACGGTGGATTTCAAGCTCTGCCTGGACGACCCCACGATCGAGACCCTCAGGGTCATCCAGCGGCTCGGCCTGGCGGGCAAGCGGCGCATCCGGGTCGGTGACGCTTCGGTGGTGCCGAGAGAGGTGGTCGTCTCGCTGCTGCCCGAGCCCAAGGACCTCGCGGGACGGCTGCGCGGCAAGACCTGCGTCGGAACGCTGGCTCGCGGCATGGCCGGCGGCCAGGAGCGCGCCTTCTACATCTACAACGTGGCCGATCACGAGGCGGCCTTCGCCGAGCTCGGCGTCCAGGCCACGGCCTACCAGACGGGTATTCCGCCGGTCATCGCCGCGCGGCTGATCCACGAGGGGCGCTGGCATGCGCCGGGGGTACGGTCCCCGGAGGAGCTGGACCCGGACCCGTTCCTGGAACGGCTGGCCGGTGAAGGCCTGCCCTGGCATGTCCGCGACGACACCGCGGGCCTCGAGCGTCCGAAGGTGAGGCTCCGCTCCTCCCGGGAGATCGTGGCGGCGTAGCTGCGCGGCCGTGCGCGCGACAGCGATACATTGCAAACCGGAGGATTTCATGACCACCACGGCCGCGGCGCGAGGTCGGGCCCGGACCCCCGAGGTCGCCTCGTACCGGATGTACATCGATGGCAAGTTCGTCGACGCCCGGGGCGGCAGCACGTTCGATGTGTACGACCCGTCCACCGAGGCCGTCGTCGCCAGGGTGCCGGCGGGCGGCGCCGAGGACGTGGCCGGCGCGGTCGAGGCGGCGCGCCGGGCGTTCTACCAGGCTGGGTGGAAGAACGTGTCGGCCCAGGAGCGCGGCCGCATCCTCTTCCGCATCGCCGAGCGCATCCGGAGCCGGCGCGCCGAGCTGGCGGAGCTCGAGACGATCAACTCGGGCAAGCCGATCGCCGAGTCCGAGTACGACATGGATGATGCCGCCACCTGCTACGAGTATTACGGCGGCCTCGCGACCAAGATCCACGGTGAAGTGATGCCGGTTCCCGCCGACGCGGTCGCGTTCGCGATGCGCGAGCCGATGGGGGTGGCGGGACAGATCATCCCCTGGAATTACCCGCTGCTCATGGCCGCCTGGAAAATCGCTCCTGCCCTCGCCGCCGGCTGCGCCGTGGTCATCAAGCCCGCGGAGCAGACGCCGCTCACCCTGCTCAGGCTGGCGGAGGATTTCGAGGCCGTGGGCCTGCCGCCGGGTGTCGTCAACGTCGTCACCGGCGACGGGCCGGGCGCGGGCGCACCGCTCGTGAGCCACCCGGACGTGCGGAAGATCGCCTTTACGGGCAGCGCGGAGGTCGGCCGGCTCATCATGCGGAACGCCGCCGATCAGCTCAAGCGGGTCTCGCTCGAGCTCGGCGGGAAGTCGCCCAACATCTTCTTCAGCGACGCCGACTTCGAGAACGCGGTGGACGGCGCGCTGTTCGGCACCTTCGTGAACCAGGGCGAGGTGTGCTCGGCGGGAAGCCGGGTGCTGGTCCAGCGGGACATCTATTCAAAATTCGTGGACGCGGCCGCTGCCAAGGCGAAGACCATTCGCCTGGGGCCCGGCCTCGACCGCGACACCAAGATGGGCCCTCTCGTGAGCGCCGAGCAGCGGGACCGGGTCGCCGGATACCTCAAGACCGGCCGGGGCGAGGCCAAGGTGGCGGTGGGCGGCGGCAGGCCCAAGCAGTTCGACAAGGGGTGGTACGTCGAGCCCACGATCTTCTACGACGTGGACAACGCCGCCACCATCGCGCAGGAGGAAATCTTCGGACCGGTGATGAGCGTCATCCCCTTCACCGACGAGGCCGAGGCGATCCGGATCGCGAACGCCACTCCGTATGGCCTCGCGGCCGCGGTCTGGACCCGCGACATCTTCAAGGCATTCCGCGTCGTGAAGGCGCTCGAGGCGGGCATCGTGTGGGTCAACCACATGCAGCCCACGTTCGTCGAGGCCCCCTGGGGCGGCTACAAGGCGTCGGGCTTCGGCCGGGAGCTCGGCCACTGGGGCGTGGAGGAATACCTCGAGACGAAGCAGGTGTTCATCAATCTCGACGAGAAGCCGATCGGGTGGTATTGAACCGGCGGGGCGCGACCGCACATTGCGCCCCCTCCGTTCCGGCCGTTTGTTTTCGGCTGTGATCCCGGCGCCGCTTCCCGCAACCACCCGGATCGAGCTGGATGCCGCCCTGCTCCAGGGCGCGATCACCGGCGCGCTCGCCCTCCTCTGCGCGTTCCTCTTCCTCCGCTACCGGAAGCCATACTTCGCCTGGTGGGCGGTGGCCTGGGGGCTCTACCTGCTCCGGGTTGGCGCGATCACGACCTTTCTGCTCAGCGGCGACCGGATCTGGCTCTACTGGCATCAGGTCGTCACCGGGTGGACCGCCCTCGCGCTGCTCGGGGCGGCGCTCGTGTTCTCTCAGGGGCTCCGCTGGCGTCCGTGGTACCTGGCCGTGGTCCTGTTCCCGCCGGTGTGGTCCTACGTCGCGATCTACCGCCTGGATCACTTTCTCTGGGCCGCCGGGCCGGCGGTGCTCTTCCTCAGCCTGGCGACCCTCTGGACCGGCTGGGTCTTCGATCGCTACCGCAGACGGGTGGGATCGAGCGGGGCCACGCTGCTCGCCGCCGCGTTCGTGCTCTGGGGCCTGCATCACCTCGATTATCCCTTTCTCCGCGCCCGCGGCGCGTGGGCGCCGTGGGGCTACTACCTCGACATCCTGTTCATGCTCGCGGTCGGTGCCGGGATTCTGCTGCTGGTGCTGGACGATCTCCGGCGCGGCCTCAGCGCGCTCTCGGCGCTCTCGGGCGACCTGCAGCTGGCCGGCAGGGAGCAGGACGTGCTCGCGGCGCTTCTCGCCCGGCCGCTCACGCTTCCCGCGGTTCGCGGCAGCGCGCTCTATCTGCTCGACCGGGGCCGACCCAGCTTCCTCCGCGGCGC
>JAICJD010000248.1 GCA_025928645.1 Gemmatimonadales bacterium | reverse complement strand
GATCGCCGAGGCGATGGAGAAGGTGGGCAAGGACGGCGTGATCACGGTCGAAGAGGCCAAGGGCCTCGAGACCACGCTGGAGACCGTGGACGGCATGCAGTTCGACCGCGGCTATCTCTCGCCCTACTTCGTCACCGATCCCGAGAAGATGGAAACGGTCTTCGAAGACGGCGCTCTGCTGATTCACGACGCGAAGATCAGCACGATGAAGGACCTGCTGCCGGTGCTGGAGAAGGTGGCGGAAGGTGGTAAACCGCTCCTGATAATCGCGGAGGACATCGAGGGCGACGCCCTCGCGACGCTCGTCGTGAACAAGCTCCGCGGCACGCTTCAGGTCGCAGCCGTCAAGGCACCGGGCTTCGGTGACCGCCGGAAGGAGATGCTGCGCGACATCGCCGTCCTCACCGGCGGCACCGTCATCTCCGAGGAGGTCGGTCTCAAGCTGGAGAACGCGACCCTCAACGATCTCGGCCGCGCCAAGCGGATCGTAATCGGCAAGGACAACACCACCGTGGTGGCCGGGAAGGTGAAGCCCGAGGCGCTCCAGGGCCGGATCAACGAGATCAAGGGCGCGATCGACAAGAGCACCAGCGACTACGACCGGGAGAAGCTGCAGGAGCGCCTGGCGAGGCTGGTGGGCGGGGTGGCGGTGATCAACGTGGGGGCGGCGACCGAGACCGAGATGAAGGAGAAGAAGGCCCGGGTCGAGGACGCGCTGCACGCGACCCGCGCCGCGGTCGAAGAGGGCATCGTGGCCGGCGGCGGCGTCGCCCTGCTCCGCGCCCAGTCCGCGCTCGACAAGCTGCGCGGCGGCACACAGGACGAGAAGACAGGCGTCGAGATCGTCCACCGCGCGCTCGAGGAGCCGATGCGGATCATCGCGCGGAACGCGGGGAGCGAGCCGTCGATCGTCGTGGCAAAGGTCAGGCTCTCGAAGGAGCGGGGCTTCGGGTACAACGCGGCCACGGACACCTATGAGGATCTGATCAAGGCGGGAGTGATCGACCCGACCAAGGTGACGCGCACCGCGCTGCAGAACGCGGCATCGATCGCCGGGCTCCTGCTCACCACCGAGTGCGTAGTCGTCGAGCGGAAGCAGGAGACCCCTGCCCCCGCCGGCGCGGGTGGAGGTATGGGCGGGATGGGAATGTACTAGAACGTGGGGAAGGGCGAGATCGTACGCCCGCGCCGGCTCACTCCTGGGCGGGAGCGTCCGGGTCGGCGGGCTCCGCCGGGTCGGGGCCCTCGGTTCGAGCGGCGGCGCGGTCGAGGCGGCGCTGATCCTTCTCTTCCCGCTTGCGCTGCCGTTTCAATTCCTTCTCTCGCTTCTCGTGGTTGTAGCGGGGCCTGGGCAAAACGGGACTCCCTGATGGTCGTTGGGTTGGGCCGATGGGTCGGCCAGTGCCAAGATACCTCCGCAAGGTAGCGGCGGCAGCCCCCCGCCGCTCGGGCGGCTGTCGGGCCGGTGTCCGTCCGGGTAGATTTCGGGAGCCCTCCTCCCGCTCCGGCACGGAGGCCGTCCCCTCACCGCAGGTCCTCATGTCGAGCCAGCCTTCACACACCCTGACCGAACGCGTCCTGGCGCAGGTGCGCGACGCCGAACGCGCGGTCGACCAGGCCACGTTGCGCCGCCGTCGCAGCTCGGGCCAGACGCAGGAGCAGATTCGGCGCGCGCGCTCACTCCGGCAAGTGTTCGTGGACCTGGGCACGTCCTACCGCGAGTTTCGCCGGCGGACCGGCGCGGACGTGTCGCCCGAGGTGAGGGACGCCGCGTGCAGGTTCCGGCGCGAGCGCGATGTCACCTCGCTCGTTGCCGTGGCGGCGTCGCTGGAGCAGGTCGAGGCGTTGCCTTGGTGATGGGGTAGGAATCACCCCAGGAGTCACCCTAGCGAAGCGAAAGGGGGCATGCGTTTGGGCATGCCCCCTTTCGCTTCGCTCAGGGTGACTCCCGTTGGCCCCCAAGCCTCCACCCCCTAGAACCTCGCCCGAACCCCCGCCGTGAACGGCCACACCCACGCGTTGGTGGTGCCGACCTCCGCGTCCTTGGTGAAGGCGATGTCGCCCTGCGGGCTCAGCACCAGGTCCAGCCTCGGCGTCAGCCGGTAACCGATCTTGGCCCCGACATTGATCGCGGGATAGGTGTTGGAGCCGGGACCATCCGCATCGAACGTGAGCGCTCCGGCTCCGGCGTTGACGATGAGCGACCAGCGGGAGTCGCCGGCCGCGGGCACGAGCTCGTAGCCGAGCTTGGCCATATAGTGGTAGACCTTCACGTCAGGTCCTTCCCCGCCACCGGGCAGACTCGCACCCGAGTGGAATCCCAGGTCGAGGTCGCCCAGGAGGTACACCCGGGGGGCCACGCGGAAGCCGGCGCCGATGCCGAAGCTCGGACCCGCGTCCACCGCATCCGAGATGTCGAACGTCGGCACGTTGACCCCGCCGCGCGCTTCCAGCATCACCCTCGGCTCAGTCGCGATGCCGTCGGCCGAGGTCTGAGCCCCGGCCCCGGCAGGAAGCGCGAGCAGGCATGACAGCGCGAACGCTGCTCTCATGGCTCTTCTCTCCCCGTCAGTCCGCGTAGGCCGGCGTCGAGCGGCGCTGGATCGCCTTCCACTGCACGGCCTCGTACACCGCCGCCAGCGCCACAACCACGTAAACCGCTCGACTCAAAGGGCTTAAATTGCCGAAGATGGCGCCGACCAGATCCTGCCCCGTGAAGCCCACGACTCCCCAGTTCAAGCCACCGATGACGAGAAGCGTGGTGGCCGCAATGTCCAGCTTTTTCATGTCGTCCTCTGCTCAGGTGAAGATTGTTGTCTAACTAACGTCTCGCAAAGTACCAATTCTTCCGGCTTTTGTCAATGATATGTCCAAAGATTATATTGACGCGAATTCGACAATGACCTATCTTCTTTCGCATCGTGACCCACACGGCTGATCTTGAGACCCCCCGCTTTCCCGTTCGCCTCGTCGCTGTCCGGACCGGCCTCTCGCCGCACGTGCTGCGGGCATGGGAGCGGCGCTACGGCGTGGTCACGCCGTCCCGGAGCGAGGGCGGGCAGCGGCTCTACTCCGAGCTGGACGTCGAGCGGCTGCGCCGGCTTCGGCGGCTGACCGAGTGGGGCCATTCGATCCGTCAGCTCGCCCCGCTGAGCCTGGAGCAGCTCACCCGGCTGGAAGCGGAAGGGGCAGCCGAGCCGTCGCCGGCGCCGCCCGCGGGCGATCCGGGCAGACCGGATGGCGCCGAGAGCACGCGCGAGATCGCGATAGCGGCGCTGCGCGCGACGCGAGAGTTCGCGCCGCGGGAGCTTCAGGCGCTGCTCGAGCGCGCGGCGGT
>JAICJD010000223.1 GCA_025928645.1 Gemmatimonadales bacterium | reverse complement strand
CGCGCGCTCACCGCCCAGGCTCGGCGGCTGTACGATTCGGCGCTCGTGAAGCAGCGGGAGCTGGAGACGCAGATGCGTCGGCTGGGGGAAACGCTGGACCGCATGAAGGGCGCGGCGCCCCGGCGGTAGCTCCCCGAGGTCGCCGCTGCCCGGCCCTTACAGTCGCAATGCCGGGCCGGGCGCCAGCATCTCGAGTCGCCATCGGATCATCCACCAGTCGGCCCTCGAGAGGCGGCGGGAGCTTTCCGGTGATCGCGGATCAGCTCCAGCCCCGGACCCAGGATGACCAACGCGGTGCCCAGGGCAGCCACAAAGAGCCCGGGCCCCGGGCGCGGCACCAGCATCGCGCTCACCCCGTGCCGCAGCGTCTCCGCCAGGCCCTCCAACAGCCAGAGATCGAAGCCGAGGAGCACGAGGCCGAACAGCAGCGTGGCGGGACGAAGCCAGCGCGGCCGCCGCCCTCGCGTGGCGAGACCCGCGACGACCGCGAGGGCCCCGCCCGCGAACAGCAGCCGTCCGTGCGCACCGATGAGGCCGCCGTACCGCTGCAGGCCGGCGTACAGGGTGAGCCACGGCAGCGCCGCGCCGAGCATCACCAGCACACCGCCGGCCAGCGTGGCGGCCTCCAGCCGGTCAATGCGGGCGGACACTGAAGAACAGGTACGTGTTGGTCGCGATATCCGGCGTGATGTGCACGGCGCCGGGGTCGGCCGCCTGCAGCGCACGAACGGTCTCGAGGCTCTTGCCCGCCACGATCGCGTTCCAAGTCGCCAGATCCTTTACCCCGATCACCTCCAGCTCCCACCAGTTGCCGCTGCGCACCTCGATGATGTGGCTGTGCGCGGGAAGCGGCGCGTTCGACGCGCCGAACAGCCGGGAGAGGTCGAGGGTGGACGGGTGGTTGATGCAATGCCCGACGACGGGGCAATGCAGCGTTGATGCGTCCGGCCGGAATCCCATTGGGGTCATGACGTAGAGCGTGGGGATCTGTCCCGGCCGGGGGTCCACGGTGCCGTCGGAGCCGGCCTCACAGCCCGTGGTCGAGCCGACCGGCAGGCCGTCTTCGACCGGGGTCCGGCAGAAGAACGGCTTGTGATAGGAGAAGCGAACGGTCTGGCCGGCGAGCCAGCCGTCGGTGAAGCCGAACTCGGCTCCATCCACTGCGTTGTGAGAGCGGGCCATGGCGGTGTCGCTACCAGGGGAGGCCTGCGTCGGCATGGTGCCGGAGTCCGAGCACGCCGCCACTGCCGTGGCGAGCGCCGTTCCGAGGAGGAGGCGTGGGATTCGCATGGGAGCACCTGCGCTGAGGGGGAACCCGGCGGAAGGCCGGGATCGAGGTGGAAAGGGTTCCTGCGGGCCTGCAGCACACATCGCATCACTCGTACAACTCGGTTTATTCCATACAATTGGGCCCGGGGCCCAAGATTGTGCAGAAAGATCTTTATGATCTCCGAGCGCGAGCGGTGAGGCACGTCACGCGGCTCCACGCCACCTCGGGAGCGCCGGCCTCGACGCGGGGGTTCGGGCTCGTGTTTTCGGATGTCGAGCGGGAGGGAGCGGCGTCCATCAAGCTGTTCGACGCCGGAGGGCCGGAGCCTGGGTACCTTTACGCGGAGCCGCAGGCCCTGCCCTGAGCTGTGCTCGCGCGGTCGTCGCACTGAGCCCGACGCGCTGCTTGCCCCTGGGTCACCCGCGATCCGCTCGCGAACCCTGCGCCGGCCCGCAGCGGAGCGTGTCGGTAGCGCGGGTGGGGCGGGGTAGCGTCGAGCCACCCCACCCCTGCGCGACCTACCGCGTATTCACTGGTTCCCGTTGATGCAGCCAGGCTGACCGCTCAGGTTGTTGTATCCCGTGCGGGCGGTATAGCGGGCGTTCGACCAGTTGCCCTGCGCGCGCCACGTGGTGCCGTTCTTCAGGGTCACGTCCGACGGGAAGACCCAGGCGCACTTGTCCGCGTTCTCGGCGCCCGAGTTGTCGTACCAGCCGGTGCCCCGTGGGTCCGTGATGCCCTCCGAAAGCTCGTGCGCCGTCACGTTCGCCAGCGCCGCCAAGCCCTGCGAATGCCCGTGCAGGCTCCCGCCCGGGTCGCACCCCGCGATGCCGTCGATGTTCGGCATGTACGCCACCTGCACCGGCGCGCCGTTGCTGCAGTTGCCCCAGCTGTGCCATGCGCAGTAGTTGACGTGCCCCGCGGTGGTGGAGGTGTAGATGAAGTAGACCGCGCTGGCATCGGGATTGTTGCCGCTGACCTTGCACGCTTCGGCCACCGCCTGCGACACCGTGAGCGCCTTCGATGGAGGCTGGGTGGCGTCGATGGTGTTGCCCAGGTAGGTCATCGCCGTCGTGACCTGCCCGTTGGCGCCGGCGTACTCGGTGTTGGTCCCGGCGAAGTTGCTCCCGCCGAATCCCTGGAAGAAGCTCGCGAGGCCCGTGATTTTGTCGCCCGGGCTCGTGGTCCAGCTCGAGCCCCAGAAGATCGCGAAGGACTTCGACGCGGGCAGGACCGGACCGTTATGGAAGTTCAGGTTGGGCGAGCCGCCCTTGACCGGCCGCGCAAATCCCCGCCGCAGGAACACGTGCGGCTCGGGCTTTCCGTGCATCCCATTGTCACCGGTCGCGAACGAGGGATTGGCCGACGACGGGGCGGTCGGCGACTGGTCGTTGTCCGAGCAGGCCGCCACGAGAATGGCGGCGGCGGCGGCGATCAGATACCGCGTCTTCATGCGTTCCTCCAGAGGATGGTCGTCCCTGCGTCCTGCGGAACACGGCTCACCGGCGGCTCGACCGCTATCGCTGGCTTGCCTGCGCGAGCTGCCGGCTGATGATCTGCTCGAAGTCGCCGATCGGGTGCGCGCCCATGAGCGCCACCCCGTTGATCAGGAACCCCGGCGTCCCGGTAAAGCCGAACCGCCGGCCCTCGTCCAGGTCGGCGTCGACGACGGCGCGAATCGCCGGGCTCTTCGCGTCGGCCGCGGCACGGGCCGGGTCCACGCCGGCGGCCCGGGCGGCCGCCGTCAGATAGGCCGCGCCCTCGGAGGTGAGCTGCTCCTGGTGCTCGAAGAGGTCGTCGTAGAACCGATAGGCCGCCATCGGGCTCTGCCGCGCCACCGCCTCGTACATGAGCGCGGCGGGCATCGCCATGGGATGCATCTGGAGCGGCGTGTGCTTGACGACCAGGCGCAGGGTGTCGCCGTACTCGCGCATGAGCTGCACCAGCACCTCGCGCTCCGCCCGGCAGTACGGGCACTGGAAGTCGGAGTACTCCACGATCGTGATCCGGGCCGACGGGTTGCCGAGCACCGCGCGGCGGCTGATGACCGGCACATGCGGGTGGGCGAACGCCGAGTCGAGCCTCCGGCTCTCGGCCTCGGGTGACTCGGCCGCGGCGGTGGACTTGGCCGCGGCCTTCTGCAGCGCGGAGATGAACGCTTCAGGGTGGGCCTCGATCGCGGCTAGCACGATCTCGGGGTGCTGCACCACCGACTCCCGCAGTTGTTCGGGCGACGGCGAGCAGCCCGCGAGCGCGATGCCGGCGAGCGCAACCAGCGGACAAAGATGTCGGATGCCGAAGCTCCGGGACCTGCGGTGTTGAGGGGCACTGCTGAGCGTATTGCGGAAAGGCGGAAGGAAGGTAAGCAATCGGGGCACCGCCCGGCCAGTGGTCATAAACTGCACTCGCGAGAGGGAGTGCAGACTCTGGCATTGCCTCCGCTGGTTGGGATGCGTGGGTACGCTGGCGGACCAACTTTGCATCACCGGGACGACCAGCGAGCGGAGCGGAGGAAGTAGGCCGGTAGCGGGCGCCCAGCTCCATCGTCAGCGTCGCACTCGCGCCTCACCCCGTTCCAGTGTGTCCCGGACCCATCCGATCTCGTCGCGGACTCCGGGGGGAATCCGCACCTGCGGTGCGATCCCGGCTGGGTCCACGGGATCGCCGGGCAACCGCTGCGAGCGCGAGGTGGGATACCCCAGCACCAGACCGCCGCAGGCCGTCACCCGGTTCACGTTGGCGTAATCGAGCACGCCCCCGGTCGGCTCGGCGCCGAACAGGGTCACTTTCCCGCTCTGCCGTGCCGCCATCACGAACCCCTCGCAGCTGCTCTTGCACCCGCGATCGACCAGCACGCCCGCCCGCACCGGCCGCGGCAGCACCCGGTCGAATCTGGCCCTCGGGAAT
>JAICJD010000283.1 GCA_025928645.1 Gemmatimonadales bacterium | reverse complement strand
CTTGGGTTCGCAGATGGCGAGTTCGCCGTCGAGTGCGAGCAGTTGGGTCCAGGCGATCAGGTCCTGGGCGATCAGCGAGAGCTCGAGCCAGACGGCGTTGTGGTCAAACTGACCTGTATCTGAGTCTTTTTCCGAGATCTGGGCGTGTATTGCGCAGCCAGGTTCGGGTCTCATCGGGGGTCGGTAGGGATGGTACGTGGTCGGGGTAGCTTCGCGCGGGCGGTCGGTCAAGGGCACCGCTGCGCGGCTCGCGGTGCTCGGCCCTGTCGGGCTGCCCTGGACCGCCCGGTCGCGCTGCGCTGATGAGCGGGTGAGGCCGGCAGCGGGGCTGCCGGAGCAGATCATGGTGGCGCTCACGCGATCAGTCTCGGGTGGGTGCCGCGGTGGTAGGCGATTCGCTGCTGGCGGGCGCGGGCGAGCCCGATCTGGCGGGCGTGGCGGATCGCGGGCCCGCGGCCGTCGTGTTCGTCGTTGGGGGTGACATAGCCGATGCCGGCGTGCAGCCTGACGCCGTTGTACTGGTCGCGCGCGGCGTCGAGCTCGCGGGCCAGGTCGGCCGGGTCGGTGAGGCGCTCCAGGTGCGGCCACTCGTGCTTGACGTGCCCGAACAGCGACTCGATGTGGGCCTGATCGGTCGGCCTGCCGGGGCGGCCGTAGTGGGTGGCGATCGCGTGCAGGGCCATGAACTCCCTGGTGCTGCCGGAGGTCATCTGGGCGCCGTTGTCAGACACCGAGAGCAGGATCGGCTGTAGCTCGGCAGGGTCGGCGTCGGGCGCGAGCTCGTCGATCAGCGAGAGGATCTGATCGAGCAGGCCCTCACGCTCGAGTGCCCGGGTGAACAGCGCTTGGACCTGCGCGTGGGTGGCCTCGGGGCACAGCATCGTGTCGATCCACTTGCGCGAGACCAGGTCAAGGATCGCCAGCGCGCTCGTGGCGGCGGCCGGGAAGGCGCTGAAGTCATAGCCCCAGACCTGACAGGGCCGGTACTCGACCCACTCCGGCCACGGCCTGACCTCGCTGCGCGGCCGTGGCGGCCGGTAGGGCAGCACGCGGCCGTGCGCGAGCAACACCCGCAGCACCGTGGCGGGCGAGACCCACACCCTGCCCAGGTAGGAGCCGCGGTGCGCGAGCTTGCGGTGCGAGCCGTCGATCTCGCCCCACTCGTCGGCGAGCTTGAGGATCGCGCTGACCT
The DNA here is from genome assembly GCA_025928645.1 of Gemmatimonadales bacterium. Classification (GTDB taxonomy): domain Bacteria; phylum Gemmatimonadota; class Gemmatimonadetes; order Gemmatimonadales; family GWC2-71-9; genus CAVVWJ01. The sequence continues at coordinate 824 of JAICJD010000283.1, read as the reverse complement.
CCTCGGGTCGCAGCGCGTGCACCGCCTGCCCGCCCGGCCGGCGATCCTCCAAGAGCCCGGCGGCCTGACGCGCCTGCCAGTACCGCGCGCGCCGCTCCGAGACGCCGAGCACGCGGCACGCCCTCGCCAGGCTCCAGCCGGCCGCGGTGGCCTCGGCGATCAACTCCAGCAGCGCCGCCTTGACCTCGGCGTCGACGCGCGCCGGGACCGGGCCTACCAGCCCGAGCGCGATTTTCCCCGCAGCGCCACCAGTTCGATCGCCTGTTCCTTGACCGTCTCTTCCAGCCGCGCGATCTCCGCCCGCAGCGCGGCAAGTTCGGCATCCTGCGCGCTGCCCGCGCCGGCCCGAACCCCCGGCCGCGACTGCGCCAACGCCTGCAGCGCGCCCTCCCTGCCGACACGACGGATACGCATGATCGTCGTCGGGTCCACGTTCCACTGCTCGGCCGCTTGGCGCTGCGTCAGCTCCCCGATCAGCAGTTGCTGCCAGATCTGGTACTTCTCCTGCGCGCTCAACACGCGCTTGCGCCGCCCGTTGCGCCTGGCATCCTGTGGTCCGGACATGCTGCTCCTCGGGCCCGTCTGACCGCCCGCCGAGATCTTTCCACGCCGAAAGACATGGCGTGAAGAAATCGCCGATCTCGGAAACGAACTCAGACGCAGAACAGGGAGGTCGGTCAGCGTGGCCTGGAAGCGGTGGCCATCGTGATCGGTAAACGAGAGTTGCGCGCCGGGGGATCGGGTCAAGACCGATCGCCGCGACGCCGAGCTGCTCGTGCGCTTGTTGTGGGCGGGCAAGCTGCACGCGGTCCGGGTCCCGGGCG
>JAICJD010000203.1 GCA_025928645.1 Gemmatimonadales bacterium | reverse complement strand
TCGCGCGAGCGGCCGATCTGGCGGCGCACGTGCCGCAAGGCCTCGCTGAAGCGGGCGTCGTCGAATGGCTTGAGCAGGTAGTCGGCCGCGTGCAGCTCGAAGGCGCGAATCGCGTGCGCGTCGTAGGCGGTCACGAACACGGTCGGCGGCATCCGCTCGGGGCCGAGCGTCTGGATCACGCCGAAGCCGTCGAGGCCGGGCATCTGCACGTCGAGGAAGACCAGATCAGGCATCTCCCGCCGGATCGCCGACACCGCGGCGGCCCCGTCCGCGCACTCGGCGACGACCTCGATGTCCGGATGGCGGCCGAGGGCCAGGCGGACGCAATCGCGGGCGAGCGGCTCGTCGTCCACGACGACCGTGCGGAGCGGTGGAAGGGGATCACGCGAGGGCATGGTGCGCGTAGGGCTCCTCGAGGGGAATGGGCGCGCCGGCGCGATACGGGAGCCACAGCGTCGCGATCGTGCCTCCCGTCGCGCCGCGCTCGAGAGTGAGGCCGGCGTCCTCGCCGTAGAGCTGGGCCAGCCGCGCCCGGGTGTTGCGGAGCCCCACTCCCTGCCCGGAGACGTCCTGGATGCCCGGGCCGGTATCGGCGATCTCGATGTGGAGGTTGCCGTCGCGTTCCGCCGCCCCGATCCGGAGCCAGCCGGGTCCCGGGACCGCCGCGATGCCGTGCCGGATGGCGTTCTCCACCAGCGGCTGGAGTACGAAGGCAGGCACCAGCGCGTCCAGGGCGGCGGGCGCGACATCGAGATCCACGCGCAACCGGTCGCCGAATCGGGTGCGCTCGATGGCCAGATAGAGATCGAGCAGATCCAGCTCGCCGCCTAGCGTGGCCTCGTGGCCCCGGTGCCGGTCGAGCGTGAGGCGGAGCAGCGTGCCAAGGCGAGCGAGCATCTCGACTGCCTGCGCCGCGTCTCCCCGCCGGACCAGGCCCGCGATCGCGTTGAGCGCGTTGTAGAGGAAATGCGGGTTGAGCTCCATCCGAAGCGCGCTCAGACGGGCCTCGTGCATCTGGGCCTCCAGCGCCGCGGCGCGGGCGCGCTGCGCCATCGCCTCGCGCTCCCGCTCCCGCATGGCATGGTGGAAGCGCAGCGCGTACCAGGCCGCCACGATGCCCGCGTAGGTCATCACGTCCACGATCAGATAGCCGTTGAGGAACGCCTCCACCTGGCCGAGGGGTGAGGCCACGCGCTCCCGGGTCGCGGCCGACAGATAGGCAAGAACCGGCCGGGTGATGGTGTGCCAGTACAGCACGCCCACCGCCGCCAGGTGCACGCCCGAGATCGCCGTCGCCAGCACCACATGGACGCCGAGCGCGGCCGGCCAGCCCCGCCGGTCGAGCCGGAACCGGCCGGCGAACATGAACACGAGCGGCGTGAGCGCGGCCCAGATCCACCACCAGGGCATGTTGCCCACAAGGGCCGGCCCCCAGCCGCGCGGAATCCCCTGGAGCTGGTCGGCCACATAGGCCTTGCTCGACTCGAGCAGGCCGAACAGCGTCCAGATCCCCAGGATCGCCGCGGGGCCGCGCCAGGTGGTCGGCCGGGATGCATCGTGCATGGCGGAGGAGACGGCCCGTCTCGCATGGGGCGCACGGCGCGGGGGCCGGACGAGCGCCGCCGGGGCCGCCCGTTTTGGGGCGGGGCGAAGCGGAGCGGCGAAAATGCGAGCAATCGCGTCAGCGATGCCCGTTGCCGCGCGGGGGCGTCCGGTGTAACTGTACCTAGTGCGCGGAAGTCGGATTTCTTTGAAGACGGGCAGTTACGCATGCGTATCGCGATGGTTTCAACCCCGTTTATCCCGGTCCCTCCCCCACTGTACGGCGGCACCGAGCTGGTCGTTCACTATCTCGTGGAGGGTCTGCTCGAGCGCGGACACGACGTCACCCTCTTCGCCACCGGCGACTCCCATAGCCGGGCTCGCCTGTGCTCGCTCTACCCGCGGGCGCAGTGGCCACCGGCAGCCTTCATCGACCTGAACCATACCTCCTGGGCCATGGCCCAGGTCGCCGACGGGCTCTTCGACCTTGTGCACGCGCACTCCGCCGCCGCGCTCGCCGTCAGCCGCCTGATGCCGGAGATCCCGCTCATCTATACCCTTCACCACACCTTCGAACCCGAGCTGTCGGCCTACTATGCCGACTTCCCCGAGGTGGCGTTCGTGGCGATCTCCGGCGATCAATGCGGGCGGGAGTCGGGCGTCCGGCACTGCACGGTCATCCACCACGGCCTGGACCCGAGCCGCTACCGATCCACCACCCACCCGGCGTCGTACGTGTGCTTCGTTGGCCGGTTCGCCCGGGAAAAAGGCGTGCACACCGCCATCGACGCTGCCGCTCGCGCCGGGGTTCCCATCCGCGTGGCCGGTGAGGTGCATCCGCGCGATCGCGAGTTCGGGCGTGCCGAGGTCGAGCCACGTCTGCGGCTGCCGCATGTGACCTATCTCGGCTGCGTCGGCCCCGACCAGAAGGCGTCGCTCCTGCGGGACGCGCGGGCTCTGCTCGCGCCGATCGAATGGGACGAGCCGTTCGGCCTCATCCTCATCGAAGCCATGCTGTCGGGCTGTCCGGTGGTCGCCTTCCGCCGGGGGAGCGTGCCCGAGCTGATCGAGCACGGCGTCACAGGTCTCATCGCCGATTCGGTCGAGGAGATGGCCGAGTGGATCCGGCCCGGGGGGGCGGTTGACCAGCTCGATCGCCTGGGCATCCGGGCGTCGGCCGTGACCCGCTTCAACTATCGGCGGATGGCGGGGGAGTACGAGCGTCTGTATGCCGCCCGCGTGAAGGAGACGGCGCCCGGCTGGCCCACCACGGCGGCATGAGCCGTACCGCCGAAGCGCCGGCACCCGCGTCGCGAGACCGGACCCCCGAGCAGCTCCGTCCGGTGCCCATGGCGGAGGCCGTGGGCTACCCCTCGCTCGACTGCGCCAGCGAGCGGCTGCCCGAGCGCGGACTGGTGCTCAAGCACGACCGGCTCTTCATGCTCGCCGACCCGCACGGCAGCATCGCACCGGCCGGTGTGTGCTCGCTCGGTCTCTTCCAGGACGACACCCGCATCCTCAGTCACTACGATCTCGTGGTCCACGGCGGCCCGCCCGATCTGCTCTCCGCCCAGGTGCCCAGCGCGTACTGTGCCCAGGTCGACCTTGCCGTCGGCAACCTGGCGTTCGGCGGCGACCCCTGGGATCCCCGCAACGTCATCCACATCCGGCGGGAGCTGGCGCTCGAGGACCGGCTGGCTGAGCGGCTCACGTTGACCGGCTACCTGGGCGCCCCGGCGGATTACTGGGTCGAGCTGCAGCTCGGCTGCGACTTCGCCGACATCTTCGAGGTCCGGGGATGGCGGCGCGAGGCGCGCGGCCAGTATTTCGCGCCACGGCCCTCGGGCGACACGCTGGTGTTCGCCTATCGGGGCCGGGACGGCCGGCTGGTGCGGACGCTCGTCCGGTTCGGCCGCCCGCCCGACAGGCTGACCGAGCGGACGGCCCGATGGAATGTGCGGCTCGAGCCGGACCGCCCCGTGGCGCTCGAGTGGGACGTGAGCGCGGACGACGGGGGGGAGCGCATCCTGGTCTCCTTCTGCCGCCTGGACGAGTGCCGCGCCCGCCTCGACCGGGCGTACCGGGCCTGGCACGATGGCAACAGCCGCTGGGAGAGCGACGTCGCGGACTTCGACAGCCTCATCCATCGTGCCGCCGACGACCTCCGCGCTCTGTACATCGAGATCGAAGGCGACGCCGTCATCTCCGCGGGTATCCCCTGGTACTCCACGGTGTTCGGCCGTGACTCGATCATCACGTCGCTTCAGACGCTGCCGCTGCAGCCACGGATCGCCATCGATACGCTTCGCTACCTCGCCCGGCACCAGGGGCGGCGGGAAGACCCGTACACCGAGGAGCAGCCGGGAAAGATCCTGCACGAGCTTCGACGGGGTGAGATGGCACGAAGTGGAGAAATCCCGCACGTCCCCTACTACGGCAGCATCGACGCGACCCCATTGTGGCTCATCCTGCTCCACGAGACCTGGCGCTGGACCGGCGACACCGACCTCGTGCGCGGGCTCATGCCCAACGCGGAGCGCGCGCTCGAGTGGATCGCCCGGTACGGCGACCAGGATGGCGACGGGTTCGTCGAGTACGCCCGGACCTCGGCGAAGGGGCTGGTGAACCAGGGCTGGAAGGATTCGGGAGACGGCGTTCCCTTCCCCGACGGCCGGCTCCCCGAGCCGCCGATCGCTCTGGTCGAGGTACAGGGCTACGTGTACGACGCCAAGCTCCGGATGGCCGAGTTGTACCGGCACCTGGGGCAGTCGGATCGCGCCGCGGCGCTGCGAAAGGAGGCCTCGGAGCTCAGAAGCCGCATCCGAAGCGCGTACTGGATGGAGAAGCTGGGCATGTTCGCCCTCGCGCTCGATGGCGCCAAGCGGCCGATCCCGACCGCCACGACCAACGCGGGCCACCTGCTCTGGAGCCGCGTGTCGACCCCGGAGATGGCGCGCCGGCTGTCGGCCCGGTTTCTCGAGCCGGACTTCTTCTCGGGCTGGGGCGTCCGCACGTTGAGCGCATCACACACGGTGTTCAACCCGATGAGCTACCACAACGGCTCGGTCTGGCCCCACGACAACGCCATCCTGGTGCTCGGCATGGCGCTCAACGGGCACGCACGGGCGGCGCTGCCCATCGTGCACGCGCTGTACGAGGCGGGGGTGCACACCAATTACCAGCGGCTGCCGGAGCTCTACTGCGGCATGACGCGCCAACGTGGCACCAGCCCCGTCAATTACCCCGTGAGCTGCTCGCCGCAGGCGTGGGCCTCGGGCTCCCTCTTCATGCTCCTCCAGGCGATGCTCGGCATCTACGCCGAGGCGCCTGCCCATATCCTTCACATCCGCGATCCGATCCTGCCCGACTTCCTCAGCGATCTCACCGTCACCGGGCTGGCGATCGGCCGCTCGCGCGTGGCGCTGCAGTTCCGCCGGCACGGAACCCGGACCCTTGCGAATCTGCTCGGCATCGAGGGCGATCCGTTGCAGGTGCGACTCGAGCTGACTTGAGAAACCGACGGGCTGGGAACGGAAGGACGCTGGGTTCGGGTGGGATCCGGGCGCCGCGCGGTGGGCAGGGTTTGGCTGTGGGCAGGGTTTGGCTGTGGGCAGGGTTTGGCGGTGGGCAGGGTGCCGGTGGGCAGGCCGCGCGAGCAGGCCTGCGCCCGGGGCACAGCGGCAAGAGCCTCAGCCGCCGGCGGTCGTCGGTCCCACGCCGAGCAGTGAGGCCGTCGTCAGCGACACGACC
>JAICJD010000274.1 GCA_025928645.1 Gemmatimonadales bacterium | reverse complement strand
GCGCGGGCGAGCAGGTCCGCCGGCACCGACGCGAGCTCGGAGATCCACTCCGCCGCGGCGCCCACCCGGACCCAGAAACCCACCAGCTCGGCGACCGACCGCGCGGTGCGGAGCGCCTTGAACCACTCGTCGCGCACGCGCTCGGCGGAGAGCTGGGCCAGCCCGGGCGCCGCGGCCACCGCCGCGCGCCAGGTCTCGTCCTCCACCGCGAACCCGAAGCGGGCGGCAAAGCGGATCGCGCGGAGAATGCGCAGGTAGTCCTCGCGGAACCGGGCCGCGGGATCGCCGACCGCGCGGACCAGCTTGCGGGCGAGGTCCCCTCGGCCGTCGAACCGGTCGTGCCAGACGCGGCGGAGCGGATGGTAGGCGATGGCGTTGATGGTGAAGTCGCGGCGGGCGAGGTCGTCGTCGAGCGAGACGCCGTACGCCACCACCGCGTGCCGGCCGTCGGTCGCCACGTCACGCCGGAAGGTGGTGACTTCGTGCAGCCGCCGGTGCCGGTCGAGCACGCCGACGGTGCCGTACTTCTCGCCCACCGGCGCGGTCCGGCGGAACAACGCCGTGACCTGCGCCGGGGTGGCGGCGGTGGCGAGGTCGTAGTCGGAGTGCGGATGATCCAGCAGCGCGTCGCGCAGCGCGCCGCCCACGCACCAGGTCTCGAACCCGGCCTCCTCCAGCGTGCGGGCGATCTCGAGCACCTCCTCGGGAATGGCGAGCTCGTTCGCGGCGCTCATCGCCCGCCGTAGGCCACGCCGGCGGACAGCGCCAGCATGAGCTCCATGCGCGCCTGCGAGGAAGAGCGCGGCCCCGCCGGCACCGCGCCGAGCGCCACGGTGCGCGCCCCGCCGCCCTCGAAGGCGTAGAGCGGCGTCACCTCGCCGTACGCGCAGCGCGATGCGAGCACGACCGGCTTCCCCTCCTCGAGCCAGCGGCGCACCGCCGGCACGGCGCCGGGCGGCATGTTGCCGCTGCCGAACGCCTCGATCACGACGCCGTCGTATTCCGGGCGCGCCAGGTCGAGCAGCGTGCCGTCGTCGCCCACGACCACCGGCACCAGCGCGACCCGCGCGCCGAGCCCGTCCGGCTGCAGCAGCGGCGCCCGCGCCACAGGCGGACCGCGGAATACGACGCGCCCCTCCTCGACGGCGCCGACGGGCTCCGCGTGGGGCGCGGAAAAGGCGGCCGGGTCGGTCGCGTGCGTCTTGACCGCGGTTTCTCCGGCGAGGATCTCGCCGTGGAACACCACCATCGCGCCGCGCCCCGCGCCGGCCGGGCTCGCCGCCACCCGCGCGGCGTCGATCAGGTTGCGGGGCCCGTCCCAGCCTTCGTCTGACGAGGTGCGCATGGCGCCGGTGATCGCCACCGGAACCTCGGGCGGCAGCGTGCGCGCCAGCAGGTACGCGGTCTCCTCGAGGGTGTCGGTGCCGTGGGTGACGACGATCCCTCGGACCTCACCCGCCTCCGCGATCTCCCTCACGCGCTCCCGCAGCGCCCACAGCCGCTCCGGGCCGAGATGCGAGGCCGGAAGCCTCGCCCAGTTCTCGATGCGATAGGGGCCGACGTCGTCGAGCCCGCCCGAGAGCCCGACGAGCGCCTCGCCGCCGTGCGCCGGCACGTTGCCGCCGGCGGCGGGGTCGCGCTGCATCGAGATGGTGCCGCCGGTGAAGAGGAGGTGGATCATCGGGCCCGCCGCCTCACCCGCACAGCACGCTCCCGCCGTTCACGTTGAGCACCTCGCCGGTCACGTGGCGGGCGAGGTCGCTGCAGAGGAACAGGATCGGACCGGCGATGTCTTCGGGGGGCGGAATCCGCCGGAGCGGAATGGTGGCCTGCACTCGCGCGCGGCCCTCGCCCGTGAATGCCGAGTCGCACATCTCGGTGTCGACCCAGCCGGGCGCCACGCAGTTGACCAGGATGTCGGGCGCGCACTCGATGGCGAGCGACTTGGTCAATGCGATCACCGCTCCCTTGGTGGCGGCATAGTCGGCGTGGAAGGCCTCGCCGCGCTGGCCCGCGGTGCTCGAGACGATCACCACCCGTCCGCCGGGGCCCATGAGGCCCAGGGCAGCCCGGGTGCTCAGGAAGACGCCGTCGAGGTTCGCGGCCAGCGTCCGCCGCCACCGCTCGAGCGGCATCGCGCCGAGGGCGACGTCCTCGGCCGGCCAGATGCCGGCGTTGGCCACGAAGCAGTCGAGCCGGCCGAACGCCCGGCCCACCTCCTCCGCCATCGCGGCGCACACCCCGGGATCGGCGAGATCGCCGCCCAGGGCCAGGGCCCGCCGACCCAGGCCGCTGATCTCGCGCACCACCGCGTCG
>JAICJD010000036.1 GCA_025928645.1 Gemmatimonadales bacterium | reverse complement strand
GTCGGGACGCCGGCCTACATGAGCCCGGAGCAGATCCTGGGCGACGAGCTGGATGGACGCAGCGACGTGTACAGCCTGGGCTGCATCCTGTTCGAGATGCTCACGGGCCAGCGTGCGTTCGCGGGGCCCAGCGGGGAAGTGGTCATCCGAAAACGCCTGACGGAGAACCCGCCGCCCCCATCTGATCTCCGGGGCGATATCGGGGGAACCCTCGATGCGATCGTGACCCGCGCGATGGCGCGGTCGCCCGAGCACCGGTTCGGCTCGGCCGCCGAGCTGCGCGAGGCGCTGGAGGCGGTCGCGGCGGAGTCGTCGTCGCAAACCTGGTGGCGGGCCCTCGGTCCGAGCCGGCCGGCGGTGGAGACGGCTGGGGCGCCGCCCGCCGGCGGAACGCGATCCGCCGGGCGCGCCTTCGGAACGACGCCGGTGCCGCTGGGATGGGACGGCGGCGTGGCACCACAGCCCGACGCCGCAGCGCGAGCCACGGTGCTGCGACACCGCTCGACCCGCGCGAATAGCAGGCCTGTCGCCTGGGGGATCGGTGGAGGGGTGCTGGCCGTGCTCGTAGGTGTCGGGGGATGGCTCGCGTTCCGGCCGCGCGGCCACGCCGATCGTCCAGTGGGCTCAACGGTAGACGCGCCGGCGGTTCCCCCGCCTGCGAGTTCCACGGCCGAGTCCTCTGCCGCTGCACCGGAAACACCCTCTTCCGTGGCTCCCTCCGGAGCCGCCTCCCCGTCGGCCGCCGGCGCCGCCGACTCGGCGACGCGGCATTTCGCGGCGCCGCTGCCTCCAGACGCCCGCGTGTCCCTGGACGGAAAGGTCAGGCCCGTGACGGCTGACGGGCGACTCACCGTCCCGCCGGGAACGCACACTGTTTCGGTTCGCGCGCCGGGGTATCGAGCCGGCAGCCTCCGGGTCGGCGTCGTCGCGGGTGAGACTCGGGAGCTGTCGCTCTCGCTCGCTCCCGAGCGTTCGGGAACCGCTGCGGCGAGCGCGCCCGCTCCCGCCGCCCCTCCGCCCACCCCGGCTTCGGGATCGGTTGCCGAATCGGCGCCGCCTGCCGCTCCACCCCCGTCCGCGCCGTCTGCAGCGGAGGGTGCCGAGCCCGGCGTCATCGTCGTCTCGGGAACACTTCCACCTTCCGCTGTTCTTCGGGTGGACGGTAAGCCTTTCCCGCTCGGGAGCCGCACGGCCACGGTGCCGCCGGGCGAGCACAGCGTCACCCTTTCCGCGCCGGGATATCCGGGCGACTCGACACGGCTCGAGGTAGCACCGGCGCAGCGGGCGCAGTGGCTCGTGACCTACAATGGTCCCGGAGGCCAGCCAGACCCCGCGGAAGAGCCGCCGCCCAAGGCGGACTCTCAGGCCGCCCCCAAGGTTCTCGCCCAGCCGCCAAGGATGCCGGCGCAGCCTGCCAGGCCCGGGGCGGCTCCCGCAGCCACCGCCAGGCCCGCCGCGCCTTCGGCGGCATCCGCGGCGGACGCGGCGGTCGATGCCGGAGCGCGAGCCCTGATCCAGGCCTACACCAGGGCAATCAACGCCAGGGACCTGAAGCAGCTTCGCGCCCTCTATCCGGGCATGCCGCCGGACCAGGAGCGGCAGTGGCGCGATCTCTTTCGTGACGAGGTGAAGGATCTGTCGGCGAGCGTCGGCGATGTTCGCATTGTTCCGGGCGGCGCGCCACAGGCCGACTTCTCCCTGGCCCTCACCTTCCGGCCGCAGGGGAGCAAGCCGCAGACGTTCCGGCTGAGCAACCACGCGACGCTTCGCCCAGCCGGAGCCGGATGGCAGTTCGAGCGTCTGGACCAGAAGGGCCAATAGGAGCCGGTTCGCATCCCGCCGTCAGCGGCGGACCACCTCCACCCGCCCGATCCGGTCGCCCTCCAGAATGCGCTCGGCCACGTCCCGCCCGCCGTCGATCCGTCCGAACACCGTGAACTCGTGGTCCAGCAGCGGATTGTCGACCAGGTTGATGAACCACTGCCCGTCGCCCGTGTCCCGGCCGCGCGACGAAATGCCGAGCGTCCCGCGCGCGTGCGTCCGCATGGTGAGCTCGTCCCGCATGAAGGCGTCGTCGCCCACGTACTCGTTGGCGTCGGGCCCGCCGCCCTGGATCACGAAGTTGGGCTCCACCCGCTGGAAGACCTTTCCGTCGTACCATCCCGCGCGGACCAGCCGGAGCACCCGGGCCACGGTGGCCGGCGCCGCGCGGGGGAACAGCCGCACGGTGAACGCGCCGCCGCCGCTCGAGCGCGCCATGGTGACGCGAAGGCGCACGCCGTCGTCGAGAAAGACGGCGGCGAGCGGCTCCGCGCGGAGCGGAAGCGGCACCGCCCGCGCCCGCGCGGGCGTACCCGTCCAGCGGGTCAGGGCCTCCGCGGTCAAGGCCGCCACCGCGGTGTCGTAGTCCGCGAGATAGGGCTCGAGTCGCGGCGCCGCGCGCGCCGTGCCGAGGCCGGCGATATCGGTGAGCATCGCGATCCGCGGGTCGCGGGCGTTCTCGCTGCGGGTGGCGCTCAGCCGGTCGAAGGCCGCGAGCAGCGCGTCGAGCGCCGCCGGGCTCGCCGTGCTGTCCAGCGCCTCGGCCGCCGCCCGCGCCACCTGGTGGCCGCTCGAGCCGAGCGCGGCGATGTAGACGCGGTCCGCCTGATGTCCCACCGTGGCCGACAAGCCGGCGATGGCGGCCTCCTGCACGTTCCGGTCGGCATCGTTCGCCAGACGGTAGAGCAGGGGAGCCGCTCGAACGACCGCCGCGGCGCGCGCCGCATAGACGCGGAGCTCGGGTCGCTCGGCGCCGGCGACCTGCGGCAGCAGCCGGGCGGCGCGCGCGGTGTCGAGCCGGGCGAGCGCGAGCAGCGCGTGGGCTCCCGCCTGCCAGCGGTGATCCGGCGGACCGGCGCCCCCCGCCGCACGGGCCAGACGTTCCGCGGCCGCGGCGGCGCGCGCCGAATCGCCGCACCCGCTGCCCAGCGAGTCGATCGCCACCAGCGCGACGTACGGATCCCGATCCGCGGCGAGCCTGAGCAGCGGACCGCAGTCGGGCGGCCCGTCGCCCAGGCGCGCCGCGGCGGCCGCCTCGGCGCGGACGATCCGGTCCGGATCGCCCAGCGCGCGCGCGACCAATGACGCCCGGAGCGGCGCCGACAGGGCGCCCGTGCCGCGCAGGGTCATGCGGCGGCTCTCCGCATCGGGGTCGCGGGCGGCGCGCACGGCGGTGGCACTGTCGAGCCCGCCCGCCGCCGCCAGCGTGAGCAGCGCGAGCCGCCGCACCACGGTGTCGCCCGACTCGACCGCCGCGTGCCGCAGGAGAACGACGCTGGTCCGGTCAAGCGTGCCGGTCGCCCGCCGCGCGCGGGCCAGCGTGTACAGCCCATGCGCCAGGCCGGGTGACCGTGCCGACGCGAAGCGGACCCGGATCGCCGCCTCGGCGGCGCGCGCGGCGGCGCTGTCGGGCAGCGGGAGCCGCCCGAGCGACTGCCCCAGCGCATCGATGCCCTGCGGGCCGCGCTCGGCGCCGAGCGCACGGGTGAGCGCGGCCGCGGCGTCGCGCGTGCCGAGCGAGCCGCTGTCCGCGGGCGGCGGATCGGTCCGCCGCACCCGCCGGAGCGACTGCGCGACCGCATTCGCCGCCTCGGCTCGGACGACGGGCACCGGGTCCTCGAGCGAGGCGACCAGCGCGCGCCCCAGCTCGGGTCGCTGGAATCGGCCGAGTCCACGGACCGCCAGCCGGCGGAGCAGCGTGTCGGAGGAGTGAAGCGCGTCCGTGAGCGGCGCGATTCCGTCGGGACCGGTGCCGCGCGCGTCTTCGGCGGCGAGCAGCCGCCCGAGCGCGGCCGTATCGGTGGCCGCCGCCGGTACGGGTCGCGATTGGGCGTGGAGGGGCGAGCCCCCGGGCATCAGGACGATGAGGGCGAGCAGCAGAACGCGTGCGGGCATGGGAGATCCGGCGTCGGGTCGGGGAGCTATGTCGGGTCGGGAGCTATACGGGGGGGCCAGGGGACCGGTTGCACTCGCGGGGGGGGCACTCGCGGGGTGGATTCCACTCTGCATCTCGAGCGCGGGTGAGCGCGAGGTGCTTCATCCCGAGCGCAGGGAGGGACCTGCTCGGCTGATCCGGACCAGCGCGCCGTTCCGGGAACGTCTGCGAGGTTCCTCGCTGCGCTCGGGATGACGCGGCACGCGTTTCCGGGGATGAGCCGAGCAGGTCCCTCGCTGCGCTCGGGATGAAGCGCGGCGCTCAGCCCGCGCCGTCCCCCACGTCGATCTCGCCCTCGCTCACCAGCACGCTCGTCCCGCCGACCCGCGCCTCGATCACCTGACCGTCCCGCTTCTCCGCCGTCACCTCGAGCACGCTCGGCCGGCCCATCTCCACCCCTTGCGCGACGCGCCAGTGAAAGCTCCCCGCGGGCGTGGGATCGTAGGCGGCGAGCAGCGCGCCGAGCGCGACGTTGGCGCTCCCGGTCGCCGAGTCCTCCGGGACGCCGTCGAGCGGCGCGAACATGCGCGCCCGGATGTCGAACTCGTCGTTGCTCCGCACGTAGAGGAAGACGTCCGGGGTCATGCCGTCGCCCGCGAACGCTTCGAGCCGGTCGACCGCGGCGCGGGCCCGCTCGAGTGCGGCGCGGTCCCGAAGCTCGGCGAACAGGAAGCGCAGGCCCACCGACGCCACCTGCGGCGGATGCGTCCGCATCACCACGTCCTCCGGGCGGAGCGAGACGGCCCGGGCGAGCGTCTCCGCGTCGAGGCTGCGGCCGACGGTCAACCGCTCGGGGGCGGACAGCTCGCAGCGGATGAGCCCGTCCCGCCGCTCGATGGTGACCGGCACGGGGCCGGCCCGCTCCTCGAACACCACGCGCGTCGGGCCGTCGATCGGGCCCAGCTCGCCGGTGACCGCGAGGACGAACGCGGTCCCCACGTTGGGGTGCCCCGCAAAGGGAACCTCGGTGGCCGGGGTGAAGATGCGGACGCGCCGGGTGTGCCCCGACTCGGGCGGCAGCACGAACGTGGTCTCGGCGAAGTTGAACTCGCGCGCGATCTGCTGCATGCGCCGGTCGGAGAGCCCCGACGCGGCCGGCAGCACGGCGAGCTGGTTGCCGCCGAACCGGGTGGCGGTGAACACGTCGCAGGTGACGAAGCGGTATCTCACGGAAAGATCCCGAGCTGCTCGTAGCTCAGCGCCACCTTGTCGATCGCCACGATCATGGCCGCGGTGCGCAGGTCGATCTCGTCCTGGCGCTCCTTCCACGCCCTCCGGATCGGATGATAGGCGCCCATCATGGTCTCCTCGAGCCCGGAGTTGACCAGGTCCTCCTCGCTGGCCCCGTGGGTGATCCGCTCGATCTCTTCCGCCGTGAACTTGCGGCCCGTCACGCCCTCGACCGCCTCGACCAGCCGGCTGTACGCGCCCTGCTCGAACCGCTTCTGCATCCGGCCGAACCGCACGTGGCCGAGGTTCTTCACCCACTCGAAGTAGGAGACGGTGACGCCGCCCGCGTTGATGTAGGCGTCCGGGATGACCATGATCCCGCGCCGAGCGAGAATCTCGTCGGCCTCGGAGGTGGTCGGGCCGTTCGCGGCCTCGACCACGATCTTGGTCTTGAGGCGCGGCGCGTTCTCCTCGGTGATCTGGCGCTCCAGCGCGGCCGGAATGAGAATGTCGCACTCGAGCTCGAGCGCGTCCTCGCGGCGGGCGAGGTTGGTCGCGCCCGCGAAGTCGAGCAGGCTGCGGCGCTCGCGACGGTACGCCATCACCTTCTCCAGGTCGAGTCCCTTGGGGTTCGCGATGGCCCCCTCGGACTCGGACAGCCCGACCAGCAGCGCGCCGGCCTCCTGGAAATACTTCGCGGCGTAGTAGCCGACGTTGCCCAGCCCCTGGACCACGACGCGCTTTCCCGCGATGCCGGGCGAGAGCCCGAGCGTTTTCATGTCCTCGGCGATGCCGCAGACCTCCCGGGTCCCGTAGTAGACCCCACGCCCCGTCGCCTCGGTCCGCCCGCGGATGCCGCCGGCGCTCACCGGCTTGGCGGTGACGCAGCCGAGCGCATCGAGCTCTCCGGGGCGGAGCTGGGTATAGGTGTCCGCGATCCAGGCCATCTCGCGCGAACTGGTTCCCACGTCGGGCGCGGGCACGTCGAGGCCAGGCCCCATGAAGTTCTTGCGGACCAGCTCGAAGACGAACCGCCGGGTGATCCGCTCGAGCTCGCCGACCGAGTACGACTTGGGGTTGATCCGGATGCCGCCCTTGGCGCCGCCGAAGGGCACGTCCACCAGGGCGCACTTGTAGGTCATGAGCGCGGCGAGCGCCTGGACCTCCTCGGCGTCCACCGCGAGGGCGTAGCGGATACCGCCTTTGCACGGCAGCTTGTGGTGGCTGTGCTCCGCGCGCCAGGCGTGGATCACCTCGATGCTGCCGTCGTCGCGCTTGATGGGAAAGCTGGTGTAGAACAGGTTCTTGCACGCCTTGATGTTGGCGAGCAGCGTGGCATTGTGGTTGGTGAAGGCGGCCGCGCGGTCGAACGCGCGGTCCACCTGCTCGAGAAAGCCGGCGCCCAGCGACATGGGCGAGCTCCTTGCGAGAGGAAGGTGGGGGATTCATAGCCGCGGCGAGCGCGGATTGCTAGGTGCTCCGCCGCGCCGCCCGCCCGATGGCCTCCCGCCTTCGAACCCCTGACATGGCCGCGCCATGCTGCTCAAGCATCTGCAGTACCTCACCGCGCTCGCGCGCGAGCGACACTTCGCCCGCGCCGCCGCGTCCTGCCATGTGACGCAGCCGACCCTGTCGGCCGGCATCAAGCAGCTCGAGGAGCAGCTCGGACTGCTCGTCGTTCAGCGGGGGCAGCGGTTCGAGGGATTCACCGACGGCGGGGAGCGCGTGCTGGCGTGGGCCCAGCGGATCACCGCCGACGCGGAGAGCCTCGAGCAGGAGGCCAGCCGGCTCCGGCTCGCGCTGGAGGGGCGCCTCCGGCTGGGTGTGGTCCCCGCCGCGCTCCCCGCCGTGCCCATCCTGGCGGCGCCGCTTGCGCGACGCTACCCGGGCGTCACCCTGACGGTCGTTTCCTCGACCTCCATCGACATCCAGTCGGGCCTGGACGAGTTCCGGCTGGAGGCGGGAATCACCTATCTCGATGACGAGCCGCTCTCGCGCGTGCGGACCATTCCGCTGTTCCGCGAGCAGTACCTGCTCATCACGCCGGCCGGCGGACCGCTCGGCGCCAAGGAGCGGGTCACCTGGGGCGAGGCCGCCTCACTGCCGCTCTGCCTGCTGACGCCGGACATGCAGAACCGTCGCATCCTCGACGCCCACTTCGCCCAGGCGGGCGCCACCGCCCGGCCTTCGGTCGAGACCAACTCGGTGTTCACCCTGTGCACGCTGGTGCGGTCGGGATACTGGTCGAGCGTGTTGCCGCACGGATTTCTGCCGCTGCTGTCGGGCGCCAAGGGGATCGCCATTCTTCCGCTCGAGGGACCCGCCGCGGCGCACACCGTGGGGCTCGTGGTGTCCGAGCGCGACCCCTTGCCGCCCACGGTCACGGCGCTGCTCGGCATCCTGGCGGGATTGGACTGGTCGGCAGCGGTGGGAGAATGACGAATGGACCGACAGACGGCGTCACTTCTCCGTCTGCCCGACGCCCTCCCCGATCAGGCGTTCCGCGTGGGTGTAGGCCGTAAACCGGTCTCCCCGCGCGAAACCGACCAGCGTCAGGCCCGACTCGCGCGCCACTCGAACCGCCAGGCCGGTGGGGCCCGAGATCGCCGCGAGGAGCGGCACCCCCAGGACGGCCGCCTTCTGCACCATCTCGAAGCTGGCCCGGCTGGTGACGACGGCGAAGCCGGAGGCGGCCTCCACCCGCGTCCTGATCGCAGCGCCCACCAGCTTGTCGAGCGCATTGTGCCGTCCCACATCCTCGCGGACCAGCTCGATCGTGCCATCGGCGCGCGCCCAGGCGGCCGCGTGCACCGCGCCGCTCGCGGCGTTGAGCGGCTGGCTGGAGGTGAGGGCGTCGAGGGCCCGCTCGAGCGCGGCCACCGCGATCCGGCCTCCTGCCTTGACCGGATGGATGGTCTTGAGCACGGCGTCCACCCCGTCGGCGCCGCAGATGCCGCAGCCGGTCCGGCCGGTAAGGCGCCGGCTGCGTTCGGCGATGACGGCCTCGCAGCGGGGCGACACGGTCGCCTGGATCTCGACCCCGCGGCTGTAGCGCACGACCTCCATGTGCTCCAGGTCGGCCGGGCTCTGGATCAGCTCCTCGGTCAGGCTGAAGCCGAGGGCGAAGTCCTCGAGGCCGGCGGGCGTGGCCATCATCACGACGTGCGGGATGCCGTTGTAGACGATGGCGACGGGCGTCTCCTCCACGACGCGCTCGGTGCGCTCGCTCGGCTCGCCGCGGTCCCACCTGGTCACGGGGACCTCGAGCAGGGTCCCGCCGTATCCCAGCCGGTGGAGTCCCATCGGATCGCCAAGTCGCTCGATGTCGGGACCGTTCACGAGAGTCCTCCAACGCGGGTCACGGGGCCGCCGTCGATCGAACGCTGCCGTGCACCTAAGTCATGAATCCGAGGCGATTTGCGGCGCGATTTTCCGGCCGTCCGGCCGCTGAAACCGGCGCCGGCCATGGCTCGTCTCATTACCGGGCTCCTCCCGCCCTGTTCGCTGTAATCAAGCACCCCGGGCCGAGGTTCGATATCGAGGAGGGCTCCGCCCGGGACACTCTGGCCCGCGTGAACCGCCCGTCCACGGGCGTCTTCCGCGATGCCCGGAGCGGTATACCTTTCATGGTCCACGATGCCGATCCTCGCGACCCTTCCGCTCGGATGACCCGTACGCCTCGACCGATCTGTCTGGCCCTGCTCGCCGCTCTTACCGCCGGGTGCAGCTCTGCCCGCCACGAGTCCGCCGGTCCTGCTCCCGTTCCCCCACCTCCCGTGAACAAGGCCGAGTTGACTGCCTTGGCCAAGGCGCGGGCCGACAGCGCCCGGCTCCCCTCCACCGCGGCGGATGCGCACTTCATGACGGGCATGATCCACCACCACGGGCAGGCGCTCGTCATGGCCGGCTGGGCGCCGACTCACGGCGCGAGTCCCACGGTGCAGACGCTGTGCGCCCGGATCATCAACGCCCAGCGGGACGAGATCCGCACCATGCAGCAATGGCTCCAGGACCGCGGCTACCCGGCCCCCGAACCGACGCCCGGGCCGATGGCCATGAAGATGAACGGCACGACGCACCCGATGCTCATGCCGGGCATGCTGACCGAGGAGCAGATGCACCAGCTCGACCAGGCTCGTGGCGAGGCGTTCGACAGCCTGTTTCTCACCTTCATGATCCAGCACCACAAGGGCGCGGTCTCGATGGTCAAGACCCTGTTCGGCACCTATGGCGCCGGGCAGGACGAGACCGTGTTCAAGTTCGCCAACGACGTCAGCGTGGATCAGACCACCGAGATCGCCCGCATGCAGAAGATGCTGGCGACCCTGCCGTCCCAACGCGCCTCCTGAACCGCAAGGAACCCGTCATGGCCCTTCCGTCGCTCCGGTCCGTCTCACTCCTCCTCGGCCTGGCGGCCGTGGCGGCGTGCGCCCACTCCACCTCGACGGCCGGCGGGAACATGTCCGCGACGCCGCCGAGCCCCGACCCCCGCGTCGGGCTCAAGGCCGGCCTGTTCGACGCCCAGGAGGCGACCTGGAACCTGAAGGTGGTGTCGCAAACGCCGCCGTCCCAGGACTTCGTGGGCTATACCAATTCCGACCTCGCCTTCACCGGGAAGTATGCCATCCAGGGCAACTATCACGGCTACCAGTTCTGGGACATCTCGAACCCGGCCAAGCCGCAACTCGAGCTGGGCTACGTCTGTCCCGCCTCGCAGAGCGACGTGTCGGTGTACAAGAACCTCCTCTTCGTCTCGGGCGAGGGGCTGACCGGCCGGCTCGACTGCGGCACCGAGGGCGTGCCCGATACGGTGAGCAAGGAACGGCTCCGCGGGCTGCGCATCTTCGACATCAGCGACATGGCGCACCCGAAGAACGTGGGCAACGTGCAGACCTGCCGCGGCTCGCACACGCATTCAGTGCTGGTGGACCCGAAGGACACGGACAACGTCTACGTCTACATCTCGGGCTCGGCGGGTGTCCGGTCGCCGGAGGAGCTGGCGGGCTGTATCGCCGCCTCGCCCGAGCAGGACTCGAGCTCGGCGCTGTTCCGGATCGAGGTCATCAAGGTGCCGGTGGCGCATCCGGAGCAGGCGGCGATCGTGAGCTCACCGCGCATCTTCCAGGATCTGAAGCCGCCGCCGGAGCATGGTGAGGCCAAGCAGGACATCGCCGCGCTCGACTCGGCCAAGGCCGCCGGTGCGTTCGTCATCTCGTTCATGGGCATGCACCACATCATGGACAAGGACGACGGCGACTCGCTCGTGGCCATGGTGATGAAGGCCCACAACCGCGCCGGGCCGCCCACCGCGCAGGACTCGGCCGCGGCCCGCGATACGCTGCCGGTGCTGGTCGCGAAGATGGTCGGCCCGAGCAACACCGGCCCGACGCAGTGCCATGACATCACGGTCTATCCCGAGATCGGGCTCGCGGGCGGCGCCTGCGGCGGCTACGGGCTGCTGCTCGACATCAGCGATCCGGTGCATCCCAAGCGGATCGACGCCGTGGCCGACTCCAACTTCTCCTACTGGCACTCGGCGACGTTCAACAACGACGGCACCAAGCTGCTGTTCTCCGACGAGTGGGGCGGCGGCGGGCAGCCCAAGTGCCGCAAGACCGATCCGCCGCAGTGGGGCGCCGACGCCATTTTCACCCTGGCCAACCGGAAGCTGACGTTCGACAGCTACTACAAGATGCTGGCGCCGCAGACCCCGCAGGAAAACTGCGTGGCGCACAACGGCTCGCTGATCCCGATCCCCGGCCGCGACGTCATGGTGCAGGCCTGGTACCAGGGCGGCATTTCGGTGTTCGACTGGACCGACGCCGCCCATCCCAAGGAGATCGCGTTCTTCGACCGCGGCCCGGTGGACTCGACCAAGATGGCGAGCGGCGGCTCGTGGTCGGTGTACTGGTACAACGGCGTCATGGTGAGCTCCGAGATCTCGCGCGGGCTCGACATCTTCGAGCTCACGCCGAGCGCGTACATCTCGCAGAACGAGATCGAGGCGGCCAGAAGCGTGCACCGCGACTATCTCAACGTGCAGGGTCAGCAGAAGTTCGTGTGGCCGCCGACCTTCGCGCTCGCCCGGGCCTACCTGGACCAGCTCGAGCGGAACAAGGGTCTCGGCGAGGGACAGATCCAGGCCGCCCGGAAGACCCTGGCCGACGCGGAAAAGGCCTCGGACACCAAGCGGCAGGAGGAGCTGACCGCGCTCGCCTCGGAGCTCGAGAAGGAGGCCAACGGCGCCGGCGACGCGGGCAAGGTCCAGCTCGCGGCGGGTGCGGTGAAGGATCTGGCCTCGAGCAAGACGGCGAGTAGGTAGGGAGGCGAACAGGCGAGCAGGCGAGCGGGAACCGCACCCCAATCTTCTCCGGTGTGCGGTTCCCGCTCGCCTGCTCGCCTGTCCGCCTGTCCCCTACTCCCGGGTAAACCGCAGCGGCTTCTCCATGTTTTTCGCGTAGACGCTGAGCGAAGCGCCGTCCTGCGCATAGCGCTCGGCGTCCTGTAAGGCCTGCAAATACTTCGTCTCCTGCGCCATGATCGGCGGCGCGCAGGCGATCTTGGTCGAAATCATCCGGCTGAAGACGATCGTCGAGTCGCCGATCGTGACCCCGCCCGAAAAGCGGTTGCAGGAGCCGCTGCCGCTCGCTCGGTCCGCGGTTGGGAACTCCAGCGTGGCGCGGACGCCCGCGATGACGCCGGTGCCGCCGATGTCCTCGAGCACCCATTTCGTCCCCCCGAGCCCGGGCGCCTTCGCGGCCGGCCCCCGCGCGGGTGCCGGCTCAGGGACCGCCGTCCCCGGCGCTCGCGCGAGCACCAGGTCGACCTGCGTCGGGTGGTCGTGCGTGATGACCCGCACGACCAACGGTGTCGTGAAGAGGGGTTTCCCTCCGCTCGTGATCGTCGCCTGGATGGCGTAGTCGCGGCGCGGATTGATCCGCCCGCGGTCGAAAGGCAAGGAGAAGGGCAGCGGGACCTGGCCGCCGGCGACGGGCATCGCCGTGTCGGCGACCGGCCGGCTCGAGTCGGCGCGCGACGCGTCGACGATCGCGATGCGCAGCTCCGCGTCGGGTGGCAGGGCCATGCGCTCGCGGTAGGTCACGTGCCCGGTGACCGCGCGGCTCGGGGCGGGCAGGTTCGTTCCCGCGCCGCACGCGGCGAGCGCGGCGAGCGCGAGGCACGGGGCGGCGCGTCGTGGTCGAGTCGCCATGGATGCGCGAGCTCCGGCGAGAGTGATCGGGTGCGACGACCCCGTAATGTGGCGCAGACGGCTCGGTGACGGCAGGTCGGCCGGTACCCTAGACGGCACGGCCGTGCCGGATCCGCCGGACGAACGCCGCCAGCGCGTCGCTCAGCAGTTGGCGCGGCGTCGGCGCGTCCAGCAGGCCGGCGAGCGTCAGGGGACCATCGAGCAGCGGCAAGGTGAGGCCGGCCTCCTCCACGATCGTGATCGACATCGTCCGCAGCACCTCCGCGAGCGAGGCCTGCGCATGCTCGCCCCGCGCGGAGGCGTTCCAGATGCCGACCGGCTTGTGGAGCACCGCGGGGTCCGACACCAGCCAGTCGAGGCCGTTCTTGAACGCCCCGGGCAGCCCGTGAGCGTACTCCGGCACGGAAAGCAGCAGCCCGTCGGCTCGGGCGACGGCCTCGCGCCAGGCCCCCACGGCCGCGGGTGGCGTGCCGCCGTCGAGGTCGGGATTGAAGTGCGGCAGCTCCGCAAGGTGATCGGACATGCAGACCACCACGCCGGCCGGCGCCAGCGCGTCCGCCGCCTCGAGCAGCGTTCGATTCGACGACGTGCGGCGGAGGCTGCCGGGCACGGCGAGCAGCTCGACGGCGCCGGAATCGGCCACGAGGCAGGCCGGCTCAGCGCGCGCCCGGCGGCACGTGCTGCTGCAGGTAGCGCGTGAGCAGGCTGTAGAGGTGCAGGGTGGTCCCGGCCCGCTCGCAGATACAGTGCGATCGGTTGGGATACACCATCAGCGAGAACGGCCGGTTGGCCGCTACCAGCGCGTTGATCAGCCGCTCGGTGCCCTGGAAGTGTACGTTGTCGTCCCCGGTGCCGTGCACCAGGAGCAGGTTGCCCCTGAGCCGGTCGGCGAAGAAGAGCGGCGAGCCCTCGTGGTACGCCGCCTCGTTCTCCTGCGGCAGTCCCATGTAGCGCTCCTGATAGATCGTATCGTATAGCCGCTCATCGGGCACCGGCGCCACCGCCATGCCGGTCTGGTACAGCTCCGGGTACCGGAACATGACGTTCAGGGTGGTGGAGCCGCCGCCGCTCCAGCCCCACACGGCGATACGGGTCGAATCCACCCAGGGCCAGGTGCGCATGGTGCGTACGACGCCCGCCTGATCGGCCGAGTTGACCAGCCCGATCTTCTTGTAGATCGCCTTGCGGAACGCGCGGCCCCGCGGCGAGGGCGTGCCGCGGTTGTCGAACGTGGCCACGACGTAGCCCTGCTGGGTGAGCATCAGATTCCACAGGTAGTCGCCGCCCCACTGGTCGAGCGCGGTCTGCCCGGCCGGCTCGCCGTAGACGTGGAACAGGACCGGATACCGCCTCGTCGAGTCGAATCCCGGCGGCTTCATGATCCAGCCGTCGAGCATGAGCCCGTTGCCCGCGTCCACCCGGGTAAACTGGGCAGGGCCGCGTCGCAGCCGGGCGACGGCCGCGCGAAGATCCTGGTTCGACACCAGCGTGCGCACCCGCTGGTGCGACGGCAGCCGGATGACCTCGACCACCGGGGGCACGCCGAGCCGTGAGTAGGTGTGGAACGCCCACCGACCGTCGGGGGAGATCTCGTACAGGTGGTAGCCGGGCTGGTCCTTTGGCGTGATCCGCTCCTGCTTGCCCTTTCCGTCGAGCCGGGTTCGGAAGAGGTAGAGCTGCGTGGCGTTGTCGGGCGACGCGGTGTAGTAGACCCAGCCCGCCGCCGAATCCACGCCCACGACGAACGGCTGGCCGAACGCGCTGGCAGGGTTGTGGAGATCGAACTTGCCCGGGGTCATCGCCCGCACGCGGCGGCCGTCGCGCGAGACCAGGTACAGGTGGCGCCAGCCGTCGCGCTCGCTGATCCAGGTGAACTGCTTCCCGCCATCCACCCACCGAATGTCGTCCACCACGTCCACCCACGCGCTGTCGTGCTCGGTGAGCACCGTCCGGGTCTTCCCGCTGGCGGCGTCGCCCAGCATGACCTCGATCGTGTCCTGCGCCCGGTTCATGTGCTCGAGCACGAGCTCGGTCGGGCTCGCGGCCCACTCGAGCCGGGCGATGTAGTTGTTGCGCGGGTCGCCCGGCACCTGGAGCCAGACCGGCTCGCCGCCGTCCGCGCTCACCACGCCCACACGGGCGGCGGAGTTGGTCGTCCCCGCCTTGGGATACTGCACCGGAATGACGAACGAGTAGAGCGAGTCGGTGTCGTCGATCAGGTCGAAGTCCCGGACGCCCGAGGCGTCGAGCTGCCAGAAGGCGATGCGCTTGCCGTCGGGGCTCCAGCGGAACCCGTCCCGCAGGTTGAGCTCCTCCTCGTACACCCAGTCGAAGGTGCCGTTGATGATCGTGCGCGAGCCGTCGTGCGTGAGCTGCACGATGCGGCCGTCGTCCAGATGCTCGACGTAGAGGTTGTGCTCGCGCACGTAGGCCACCCGCCCGCCGTCGGGCGAGAACTTGGCGAACATGAGGGTCGAGGGTTTGGCGTCGGGGCCGCCGAGCTTCCGGAGCTGCCAGCTCGCGAGGTCAAGCATCCAGAAGTCGCCCCGGGTGTTCTGCCGCCAGACTTTGCGCGAGTTGGTGAAGAGCAGCAGCCGCTTCCGGTCCGGAGAGAGGGCGTAGTCCTCGATCGCGAGCGGCACGGTGTCTCCGGGCGGCACCAGCCGCGCGGGCGACACCCAGACCGTGCGGGCGCCGGAGGCCGCGTCGTAGCGGACCAGCGCGAGCGCGCCGGTCTCGCTGTCGGGCTCCACCCTGGTATAGGCCGGCTCGCCCGGTAGCCAGCGTACGTCGCCGAGCGGCTCGGGGGCGAACTCGTCCGAGTGGTAGATGCGGTCGAGCGTGAGCAGCGAGGAATCGGGCGTCTGGGCGGCGAGGCTCGCGCAGAGCATGAGCGGGGCGGCGGCGAGGCTCAAGGGACGGCAAACGGGCGGCATTGGGTCTCCGATTGCAACGGCTCGGAACGAGTATCCGGGGTCCGGAGGCTATGAATTCACCACGGAGACGCGGAGGACACGCGCGGTAAGACGGTTCGTGAGAGGATCCTCACGGCAGTACCGTCACCTCGATGCGCGAGGCATGCGCCGGCGTGTGCCAGATCCGGTGCGTCTCCGCCTTGTAGTCCGACGCCTTGGCCTGGAAGATGTTCGGCACCCAGGTCTGGGGGTTCCGGTCGTACAGCGGAAACCACGTACTCTGGACCTGCACCATGAGCTTGTGCCCCCGCCTGAAGGTGTACACCTGCTGGTGCAGATCCACCGTGAAATCGAGCGGCGTGTCGGGCGCGAGGGGCGCGGGGGTCGAGAAGCCGGTCCGATAGCGGCCGCGCATGATCTCGTGCGCCACCATGAGCTCGTAGCCGCCTTCCTTCCAGTTGTCCGGCACGCTGTCGGGGAAGACGTCGATCAGCTTCACCACCCAATCGGCATCGCGGCCGGTGGTCGAGGCGACCAGCCTCGCGGTCACGTTCCCGGCGATCGTCACATCGGAGTCGAGCGGCGCCGAGACCCAGGTGAGTACGTCGGGCCGCCCGTCCACGAACCGCTGGTCCTCGGTCTCCCAGGTGCGCCAGTGCGACCCCCGCGGGTCGTAGGTCTGCTCGACCGGGCGCGGGCGATATGGTACCGGGTGTGCCGGATCGGAAACGTATTGATCCCACGGCCGCTCGCCGGCCGCCGGCTTGTCGAACGAGACGCGCCCGCCGTCGTGCACGTAGATGCCGACGCGCCGTCCCTCGGCCGGCCAGCGGTCGAACGAGCGCCACTCGCGCGCGCCCGTATCGTAGAGGTAGGCATCGGGCTGGGACGGCTTGCCCTTGTCCTTGAGCCAGAACGCGAACCACGGCGCCTCCACGTCGCGCAGATAACCCTCGGATGTCCCCGGGTCCACCACCGCCATGCGGCGCGGCTCTCCCCGGCGCCACCCGCCGTGGTTCCATGGCCCCATGACGAGGAAGTTGCGGCCGGCCGAGTCGCGCCGCTCGAGCGCCCGATAGGTGGCGAGCGGCCCCCAGCGGTCCTCCTGGTCCCACCAGCCGCCGACCGTGAGCGTCGCCACCTGCGGCGCGTGGAGCTCGCGTTCGACCGCGCGCGCCTTCCAGTAGTCATCGTAGGATGGGTGGTGGACGAACGCCTCCCACGTGGGGACCCGGCCGTGGAAGTACTTCGCGTCCACATTCGAGAGCGGGCCGAGCCGCCGGTACCAGTCGTAGGTGTCCCAGGTGCCGATCGGCAGGGGCACCGACATGTCCTTGCTGAGCTCCAGGCTGGCCGAATACTCGAACCCGTACGACAGGCGGAAGGCGCCCTGGTGGAAGAAGTCGTCGCCCATCCAGGTGTCGGTCATCGGCGCCTGGGGCGAGACCGCCTTCATCGCGGGGTGCGGGTTGATCCCCGCCATCGTCGCCAGGAACCCCGGATACGACACGCCGAGCGCGCCGGCCCGGCCGTTGTTGTCGGGCACGTTCTTGAGCAGCCACTCGACGGTATCGTAGGTGTCGGTAGACTCATCCACGCCGCGCGGGTCCGATGGATCGTGCAGCGGCCGGTTCATGAGGAACTGGCCCTCGCTCCCGAACCGCCCGCGGATGTCCTGAAACACGAAGATGTAGCCGTCCGTGGCGAGAAACCGGTAATCATCGCCCACCACCGAATCGTCCGCGATGCCGTACGGCGTCCGTGTGAGCAGGAACGGCAGCTTCTCGTGCGATCCCCTGGGCTCGCAGATGCCGGTGTTGAGGTGGACCCCGTCGCGAACCGGAACCATCACGAACCGGCAGGCGTAGTCGGCGGTCGTGAGGGGGCGGGCCTGGGCATGGAGCGAAGCGAACGGAAGCAGCGCGACGAGCAGGACGGGGACAAGCGCTTTCACGAGAGAAGCCTCCCAAGGTTCCGAGGTGCGGCGGCGAGGCACCGCCTCGCCGCCTTCGATGCTCCACGACGCCCAGGCCAGTGCCCAACCGCCCCGAGGCGCTACGCTTCGCCGCCACCAGGCTCCCGAGCCAGCACGCGCTCGATCCGCCGGTCCGGCACGAACCAGATCAGCGCCACGATGACGTACAGCGTCCAGCCGATCCACGGACGCACGAACGAGCCCGCGATGCCCGCCGCGTAGAGCACCCGTGAGACCAGGCCCTTGCGGTCGGCGCCGACGGCGCGCGCCACCGCCGAGTTCGGCCCGTCGGCGTGCACGATCCGACCCTGGAGCACGACATACGAGAATGCCGCGCACAGCAGGACCGTGCCATACAGCGCCGTCGGAAGCGCCGCGAAATGATTCTCGCCCATCCAGGCGGTGGCGAACGGAAACAGCGACAGCCAGAACAGGAGCAGCAGGTTGGCCCACAGAACGCCACCGCTCACGCCGCGGGTCGCGTGCAGCAGGTGGTGATGGTTGGTCCAGTAGATGCCGATGTGGACATAGCTCAGCACGTAGGTCAGGAACACGGGCAGCACGGGCCGGAGCGCCGCGGGGTCGGTGCCGTGCGGCGCGCGCATCTCCAGCACCATGATCGTGATGATGATCGCGAGGACGCCGTCGCTGAAGGCCTCCAGCCGTCCCTTCGTCATCGCTCGAAGGCGCCGTTGATCTCGGCGAACGGCACCCCGTGCGCGAGCCCGGCGAACGTCCCCCGCTCGGCGATCTCGCGGGCGGCGTCCAGGAACCCGCGCCAGGCCGCCCGCGCCAGCGCGCCGCCGACGCTGACCCGCCGCACGCCGAGCGCGGCGAGCTCCGCGACCGACGCGCCCTCCGCGCCGATCAGCACGTTGACCGGCCTGGGCCGCACCGCCGCCACCACCGCGGCGATGTCCGCCATGCTCCGGAGCCCTGGCGCGTACAGGCAGTCGGCGCCCGCTTCCGCGTACGCGACCAGCCGCCGGATCGTCGCGTCGAGGTCGGGGCGGCCGACCAGGAAGCCCTCCGACCGGGCGGTGAGCACCACGCCCGTGCCGCTCACGTCGATCGCCGCGCGGGCCGCGCGCACCCGCTCGACCGCGAGGTCGAGCTCATAGAGCGGCGCCGCGCCGTCGCCGGTCGAGTCCTCGATCGAGAGCCCGGCGATCCCGGTGCCGGTCGCCAGTAGCACGTTCGCGCCCACCGCGACGGGGTCGACGGCGAAGCCCCCCTCGAAGTCGGCGTTCACCGGGATCTCGACGCTCGCGGCGATGGCCCGGCAGTGGGCCAGCGCCTCGTCCAGCGTCACGTGATTGTCGGAACGGCCGAGGGACCAGGCGAAGCCCGAGCTGGTCGTGGCCAGCGCGCGAAAGCCCAGGTTGGCGAGCAGGCGCGCGCTGCCCACGTCCCACGGATTGGGCAGGACGAAGCAGCCGGATTGGTGAAGACGCTGGAATTCCAGGCGGCGGTCGGATACGGGGTCCATGCCGCCAAGATACTCAGACGCCGCCGCCCCGGTGAATCAGTGGCGCTTGAAGTACTGGACGGCGCGTTCGTGCTTCTCGGCGGCGCCGCGAGACTTGAACGTGCCCAGGTTGCGCCGCTTGCCGGTCTTGGGGTTCTTCTTCTTGGAGTACAGGCGATACTCGCCCGATGCGAGCTTCCGGATCATTGACGGTCTCCTCCTCGGCCACCATGGGCCCTGAGGTCAACCTAGCGGCCGGGAGCGCGGCGGACCCGTGAGCGCTGTCACGGGATCGGCTCGCTCTTCGGCGGCCAGCTCGAGGTGGAGCGCGGCGTAGGCGCGCCAGGGACGCCAGGCCGCCGCGCGGGCCGCGAGCTGGCGCGGTCCGGCGGCGTGTGCGGCTCGGATCAGCAGCGGATCGGCGGCGGAGAAGGCGTCGGGCCAGTGGAGCGCTGAGGCGGTCAGGGCAGCGGCGAGCCGGTCGTCCATGCCGTCGAGCGAGCGGAGCGCGCGTTGGGCGGCGGCCGGGTCGCTCCCCGGCTCGAGCCACGACGCGCCGCCCCCGAGCGCGGCGGCGAGGGCCTCAAGCGCCACGGCCTGCCCCGCGGGCACGCCGAGCGCGGCGAGCTCGCGCGCACCGGCCCGCGCGATGCGCGCGGGGGTCGGCGCCAGGCGTGAAAGCTCGGGCGCGCCGCCGTCGAACGGCTCCCCGTACGTCTCGACCAGGCGCGCGACGGCGTCACCCGGGCCGGCCAGCACCCGGAGCGCGGCCTCGAACCCGTCGAAGGTTCCGGGCAGCCGGAGCCCGGGCCTGCGTGCCACCAGCCGGGCGAGTCCCGTGCGGCGGAGATGATCGTCCACCGCCGCCGGCTCCGCGTCGAGATCGAAGAGCTGCCGGACCCGGGCGAGCAGCGGCATGAGGGCCGGCAACAGTGACGCCGAGATGCGGACCACGAGATGGGTCTTCCCGTCGTGCGCCGGCGCCTCCACCCGCAGGAGGCCGCACCGGTCGCCGAGGCGCACGGTCCGCGCGTAGTGCCCAGCGGCGATCAGCTCGATGCCCGGGATGGCGCCGCGCGCGAGCCCGTCGAGCAGCGCCCCCCATGCGAATGGGGGGCGGTAGGCCAGGGTCAGGCGTACGAAATCTGGCCCGGCGTCGGCGGTGCCGGCCGGGACCCGCGGGGCGCGGCGGACGGCGCTCGGACTCAGCCGGTAGCGATCGCGGAACACGGCATTGAACCGCCGGAGACTCTGAAAGCCGCTGGCGTACGCGATGCGGGTGACTGGCAGCGAAGTGTCCGCCAGGAGCCGCTTGGCCAGCAGCAGCCGATGGGTCTGCGCCAGCTCCAGCGGCGACACGCCGAGCTCGCGCTCGAGCGCGCGGCGGAGATGCCGGTCGCTCACGCCCAGCTCGCCGGCCAGCCGCGCCACCCCGCGGCCGTTGAGCGCGCCCGCGGCGATGCGCTGCGCGGCGACCCGTGCGAGGTTCGAGACGGCATCGATCACCGCGCGCCCCGGCGCCAGCTCGGGTCGGCAGCGAAGGCACGGCCGGAAGCCGGCGCGCTCCGCGGACGCCGCGGTGTCGAAGAACCGCCGGCGCTCGTGATAGGAGACCCGCGCCGGACATACCGGGCGGCAGTAGATGCGGGTGGTGGTGATGCCCACGAAGAAGAGACCGTCGAACCTCGGGTCGCGCGCATCGAGCGCTCGCGAACAGGCCTCCGGGGTGAGCGCAGGGGACAGGGTGAGGGCCGCGGTCATGCGTGGAAAGTAGGGCCCGGAACCGGGAGCGCACTCGCCGGATTCGGACCCGCAATCCCGGCGCCCTCGCGGTCCGGGCGCGCCGGCCGGATTCCAGCCCTTCGCTCTGCTCGGGGTCAGGATGACTCCGGGCCGGGCGACCCAGGGGGTGACACCCCTCCCTGGGGGGCGCCCACCCGACCCTCTCAGCGCCGAGGCCGTCCCACGAGCCCGAGCGGCACGCTGCGGGTGCCTCGCCATGCCCGGGGCGACCCGTCGCCGGCGCGGAGCATGAGCTGGCCGCTGATCCCGCCGTCGAGGAGCAGCGCCTGGCGACAGCCCAGGCCCTCCATCACCGCGGCCATCTCCGCCGAGGTGAGGCCGAACGGCACCCGCCCGAGCGCTTCGCCGAGCGCGTCGAACCGGGTGAGGGCGAAGATCACCCGCCCGTCGCTCAGCGTGCCCAGCGCGAGCCGCGCGTCCCGGTGCCCCACCACGACCCCGTGCCCCGGCTCCCGTAGCGCGAGCGGCACGACGCCGTCCTGCAGCAGCATCGGATAGCTCTGGAACGCTTCGCGCGCGCCGCCCCGCGCCCGCTCGGCGGCCACGCCCGCCGGCGCGACCACGCGAACGTCGCCGGCGCTGTCCACCACGACCGCGCCGGCGAGCGGGGCCTGCTCGGGCGGCAGGATCTCCCGGCCGCCGCTCACGACCCAGCCCCAGGGAAGGGCCCCGCGGAACTGGCCGGCGTCGAGCGCCAGCACGGCCTCGGTGTCGGCGTCGCTCACGGTCCACCGGCCGCCCTGGTCGAAAGCCGGTGCCAGTTCGAGCGCCACCTGCCGCGGATCCAGCCGCACGACGATCAGCCGGGTCCGCCACGCCTCGCCGCCGCCGCTCATTTCGAGCTCGCCCCACTCCATGCCGGCCGCCGCCGCTCGCCATGCAATCCGCTCGGCGAGAGGGGCGACTCCTTTGGTCCCGGCCGGACTCGCGCCCGGACGCCACCACGTGGTCCAACGGCCGCCGTCCCGCATCGCGAGCTCGGCGGCGGCGGGGCCGGAGGGCCGGGCTGCGCCGAGTGCCGCGCCTGCGACCGCCGCCGCCAGCGCGGCCGCGATCCGCCCCAGCGTCCGCATTCTCCTTACCTCGCCCCGGTGCAGCCGGCCATCTGGATCTGCTGCATTGTGTCCGCGATCGCCATCATCGCCGCGGTGTTGCCCGCCTTCTGCACGGCCTGAGCCCGTTGGCCGAGGGCCTCGATCTCCTTCTGATGGCTCTGAATGTTCTGCGCCATGCACGCGCTCATGGCCGAGGCGCCCGCGGGCACCGCCGGCGCCGCGGCCGGAGCCGGCGTGGCTGCCGGCGCTGATGGCGCAGGCTTCATGGCGCGAGCGGGCGGCGCATCGTAGACGCCGAGCAGCGGCTTGAGCTCGGAGGCGCGGGCGCTCACCGCGCTGGTCTCCGAGGCGGAGACGTCGGCCGGCGGGCCGCCACGCAGGATGCCTTCCGCGCGCTCGAGGGCCATGGCGTACTCGGCCGCCGAGAGCCCGGACGCCTTCACCGCTTCCTGCTCGGCGCGGGTATCCGCCGCGCGCTGCGCCTCGTAGTAGCCGTCCGGCTGGGTCGGCTGCTTCACCACGCAGCTCGGATCCTGCATGGCCATCGCGGAGTCGCTGTAGGCCTGGACCATCTTGGCGTCGCCCTTGGTCTGGGCCGCCACCATCTTGTCGACCAGCGCACTGTACTTGTCCGACAGCTTCTGGTTCGCCACCATCCGATTCGGGAAGGTCCGCTGCGCCTCCTGGCAGGTCGCCTTGGCCGTGTCATAGGCGGCCGAAGCCTGCAGATACCGGCCGTACGGGCTGTCTTCCTTCCGGGCGGCCAACCGCGCGGCCTTGCCCGCCTTGAGGCCCGCCACCAGGTGATCCACGACGTCGGCCGTGAGCACTACCGAGCCGCCGTCGCGGCCGCCGCCGACGTCGGTCGCCGGGGCCGCGGGCGTGGCGGACGCGTCCGGGCCGTCGGCGGCCTTCTGGCCTTCGGCCGCCGCTTCGGAGCCGGCCGCCGCCCTCAGCTTCTTCTTGAGGCCGCCGAACTGCGCCACGGCCGGGGTGGCCAGGCCGAGGCCGACGACCGCACAGGCCGCGAGCCGCATGAGGGTGGCCAGCCCACTGGTCTTCCGCATGATCTCTCCTTGGGAGTGTTCGCGCCTCCGGCCGGCAGCCGGTCAGGCATCCGTAAGACGCGCGGCCCGGCGGTCGATTCTCACCGCGAGCGGGCACGCAGCAATGGCGGGGAAGGGAGGAACGGCGGATAATCTGCGGGCATGCCCCCGGCCGCGCCAGCCGCGCGTCTTTCGCCGGCCGGGCCGCCCGCTTACATAGTTCCTCTGACCGCCCGATGGAGGGACCGATGGCCGAGACCAAGACCGCCAAGAAGCCGCGCCGCAAGAAACGCCCGGAAGGCGCGCCCCGCTCGCGCGGCATCGCCCCCGACGCGCTGGGATCGGGCACGCCGCCGGCCGCCGTCGCCCGACTGGCCGAAGCCATCGAGGCCGACGGCGGGTCGGTCCTCGCCTCTTACCGCGATCCGCTGGGGGGCAACTGGCAGATCTTCGCCGGGCTCCCGATCGACCTCATCGAGCCCACGCCCTATCAGCGCGACCTGTCCGACGCGCACGTCGCCAAGCTATGCAGCGCGATCGACCGTCTGGGCCGGTACCTGGATCCCATGGTCGTCGTGCGCACCGACGGGGGCCGCTACTGGACGCCCAACGGCAACCACCGGCTCGCCGCCATGCGCACCCTCGGCGCCCGCTCGGCCGTGGCCATCGTGGTGCCCGAGCCCGAGGTGGCCCACCGGATCCTGCTGCTCAACACCGAGAAGGCGCACAACCTGCGCGAGCGCGCCCTCGAGGTGGCCCGGCTCGCGGAGAGTCTGGCGCAGCTCGATGACCGGCCCGAGCGGCAGTTCGAGGCGGAGTTCGAGGAGGCCGCCCTTCTCACCCTCGGCTTCTGCTACATGGAAAACGGGCGGTTCGCGGGCGGAGCCTACCACCCGGTGCTCCGGCGGATCGACAAGTTCCTCGGCTCGGCGCTGCCCAAGGCCGTCGAGATCCGGCGCGAGCGGGCGGCTCGCGTGCTCGAGCTGGAGGACGCGGTCTCCGAGGCGATCAAGGGTCTCAAGGCCCGCGGCTTCGAGAGCCCCTATCTCAGGGCGTTCGTCGTCGCGCGGATCAACCCGCTCCGGTTTCAGCGCGGGGCCAAGGCCGAGTTCGACGAGACGATCGACAGGATGCTGGCGGCGGCGCGCCGGTTCGACGCGGGCCGCATCAAGGCCGAGCAGGTCGCCCGGGCGTCGGGGCCGCCGGAGGAGTCGAGCGCGGGCTGAGGCGGACGCCCCGCGTCAGATACTGGACGAGTCCTGGATCACCAGCTCCAGCTCCTCCGGCGTGCGGCGGCGGCATTCCCGCTTGAGATCGTCGATGTCGTCGGCAACGAACCTGCCGAACAGTCCCTCGTTCATGATCTCGAATGCCGGCAGGCGCTTCTTCGCGGTCGAGTTGGAGTACAGCGCCACGATGGCGCGCTGGTCGAACCGATAGAAGGAGTAGGTCGGGTATCGCCCGAACAGCCAGATCTCCGCCGGCTTGCCGAACTCGCGCGACAGCCGGGCGAAATAGCGGTAGGCGTCCACCACCAGCGCGGGAATCATCGGCCCGTCGTCGAAGTGCTTCTCCAGCGAAAACATCAGCTCGTGGTTCTCGAGGTCGGGCAGGAATACCTCGATCCGCGTGTCGCTCCGGCCGAGGAAGGCCTTGATGGCCGCGTCGTGGTTCTCCCGCCAACGGCGCGAGTGGATGAAATACACGGTCATCAGGGCCGACCCCGCGATGAGCTCCTCGAACCGCGGCACGAACGCGGTGAACGGCGCGACCCTGACGATGTCGGCAGCCGATGCCGGCGGAGTGAGCGGGGAGGTCATCGAGCGAAGATGCCATCGGCCGCCTGGGCGGGCAAGAAAGCCCGCACCCGCACTATCTTCCGCGGAAGACCGCCGCACCGAACGAGCCGAACATCCGAGGAGCCGTGCATGATCCGATCCCACTGGACGCTCGCCCTGCCCGCCCTCATCCTCGCCGCCGGCTGCGGCCGTCCCCGCGCGACGGTGGCCGCAGGGGCCGACAGCACCGCCGCTTCGTCGGCCGACTCGACCGCCGATTCGGCGGCCGCCGGGCCGACCCGGGTCGAAGGTCTGCAGAACCCTGAATCCGCTAGGTACGACGCCGAGCTCGACGTGTGGTACGTGTCGAACGTGAACGGCGCGCCGGCCGCCAAGGACGGCAACGGCTACATCTCCCGCCTCACGGGCGAGGGCACGATGGACTCGCTCAAGTTCATCGTGAGCGGCAAGAATGGCGTCGTGCTCGACGGGCCCAAGGGGCTCGCGCTCCAGGGCGACACGCTCTGGGTGGCCGACATTACCAACGTCCGGGCGTTCAACCGGCGTACCGGGGCGGTGGTGGCCAGCATCCCGGTCAAGGGCTCCCACTTCCTCAACGACATCACCGTGGGCGAGGACGGGATCTACGTGACCGACACCGGGGTCGAGATGAACGCCAAGGGCATGAAGCACGTGGGCCCCGACCGGATCTACCGCATCGGACCGAAGCACGCGGTGAGCGTCGCGGTGCAGGACGACAGCCTCGGCGGGCCCAACGGCATCGTGTGGGACTCGGCGGGGCACCAGTTCATCGTGGTGCCGTTCCTGGGCAAGACGGTGGTCTCCTGGGCACCCGGCGCGAAGACGGTCAAGCGCCTCGGCGAGACCAAGGGGAGCCTGGACGGGCTCGAGCTGCTCGACGGCGGCCGCCTCCTGTTCACGAGCTGGGCCGACTCGAGCCTCGACATCTTCGACAACGGCACCGTCACGCCGGTGACGAACGATCTGCCGTCCCCGGCGGACATCGGCATCGATCCCAAGCGCGGGCGGGTCGCCATCCCGCTGCTGATGGAGAATCGGGTCGAGTTCCGCTCGCTGCCACCGGGCCGGAGGGCGTCATGAGCGTCCTCAGCTATGCCGCGGTGGCCGGCGCTGCCCTGGTCGTGGGCGCCGCCGGCGCCTGGATGACGCGCCGGCCGGCGCCCGCCGCGCGGCTCGACCCGGTCACGACCCATGGCGAGTGGGTCAAGTACGCGCGGGGGACCGATTCCATCCGCGCTTACGTGGCCTACCCGGAGCGGAAGACCAGGGCGCCGGCGGTCATCGTGATCCACGAGATCTTCGGGCTCACCGACTGGGAGCCGACCGTCGCCGACCGGCTGGCCAAGGCGGGCTACGTGGCGATCGTGCCCGACCTGCTCTCGTCCAAGCACGGGAAGAGCCCGGGCGACCCCGACAGCGGCCGCAAGCTGATCGGCGAGCTCGAGCCCGAGCGCATCACCGCCGATCTGGACGCCACCTACGCCTACGTGAACGGGCTGCCCGCGGTGGAGAAGGACCACGTGGGGACGATCGGGTTCTGCTGGGGCGGAGGCCAGAGCTTCCGCTACGCGACCAACAACCCGAACCTGCGCGCGGTGGTGGTGTGCTACGGCCCGCCGCCCGACACGGCCGACATGCGGCGGATCCAGGCGCCGGTGCTCGGCATCTACGGCGAGAGCGACGAGCGCATCGGGGCGACGCTGCCGGGCACGGTGGCCGCGATGCAGGCGGACGGCAAGACCTTCCTGCACGAGGTCTACCCCGGCACCGGCCACGGCTTCCTCAAGCCCGGACGGCAGGGAAGCGACGGACCGCAGGTGGAGCGGGCGTGGAAGCGGATCCTCGAGTTCTATAGCGCCCGGCTGGGCAAGTGATTCGAAGGCTGCGCCCGGCGGCGGCGCTGCTCGTCGCCCTCGCTCCCGTGCCGCTCGCCGCGCAAGGCGGCGCCGTGGTACCCCAGACGGCCGTCAGCTACACCATCACGCTCGTGCCGAGCGATACCGGCGCTCATCTCCTCGCGGAAGTGGAGACCGGCTGGCGGCTCCGGACGGTCAACCCGGTCGAGATGAACCTCGACACGGCCTTTCGGGTCGTGCGCGTGCTGGTGGACGGCAAGCCCAATACCCGGCTCTCGCGCACCATGTACGCGCGGCCCGTCGGCCAGGTGGTCGTTCCCCACGAGAAGGCGCCGGGCGATACGCTCACCACCCGCGTGCGCTACCACGGCCTCGCTCGGGGCGGCGTCCACCTCGGGCCGGGCAGGGCCGGCGCTCGCGCGCTCGCGGGCGAGACCGCGGGTGACCAGGCCTCGCCCTGGCTGCCGCTTCCCGCCGACCCGGCCCGCGCGCGCGTCACGGTCGTGTGGAACGTGCAGGCCGACACGGGGCAGCGCGTCGCGGCGAACGGCACGTTCACCGGCGTGGACACGTTGAACTACGGCCACATGACGTGGCACTATCGGCTCGACGCCCCCGTCCCGCTCGACGGGCTCGCGGTGGCGGCCGGCCGCTACGCCGTCACCACCGTCGCGCACGCGGCCTGCCCGGGTCCATGCGTCCCGGTCACCCTCTGGACCGCACCGGGCGACTCAGCCGCCGCCGCGGCCGCCTTCCGCCACGCGGGCGACGTTCTCGATTTCATGGTGGCCCGGCTCGGCCCGTACCCGTATCCCGGGCTCGCCCACGTGGCCGTGCCGCTCGCGCCGGCCGGTCGTCCGGGCGCGTCCATCGTGCTCTACGATGAGACGCAGGTGCGCGGCGTGACCGAGGCGGACATCGCCCGTGCGACCGCGGCCCAGTGGCTCGGCAACGCCGTGAGCGACAGCGGCGCGGCCGGCGACCGGCCGTCCGAGGCGGCGGCGGCATACCTCGCGCTCCTCTGGCCCGGCGGCACGGCGTCCCGTGGCACGGCGCCGGGCGGCGCGGCGCTGACGCGCGGGGTGGAGGCCATTCGCCAGCTGCACCGCGCGGTGGGCGACTCGACCTTCTTCCGGGGGCTTCGCCGGTACATCCAGGACAATCGCAATTTCACCGTCGCGCCGGCCGCGCTCGAGCGCGCCATGGCGGAGGCGGCCGGCAAGCCGCTCGAGTGGCGCTGGCGGACGGCGGTCGGTGAGTGAGCGCACGCGGCGCCCGCCTGTTGTGGCGGGCCTCGCCGCGCTCCTGCTGGGCTGCAGCGGGACCCTGCCGCCGCTCCGGGGGCAGATCGAGGTGGGACGCGACGCATACGCCGTGTTCGTGGCCGGAGCGCCGGCCGGCGGCGACCTCTACGCGGTGCGCGCCGACGGCGGTCAGGTCATTCCCATCAGCTTCAGCACGGTGGGCGAGATGCGTCCCGCGCTCTCGCCCGATGGCGTGCGGCTCGCGTTCCTGCGGGGTCGGGCCGTGGCCGACACGACCCCGGGCAGCGTGTGGGTGATCAATCTGGAGACTGGCGGCGAGCACGAGGTCGAGCTCCCCCGCGGGGCTGGCGTGCCCGCGCGGGTCGGATGGACCAGGGACGGCAACGCGTTGGTGATCCTCGCCGGGCCCGCGCTCTATTGGGCCGGCGTACCGCCCGACGGCGCGCCGCCGCGCCCGGTCGGGCCGGCGGATCGCGCCGGCGCCGACTCGGCGCTCGCGGTGCTCCTGGGCGACCCGGTGTTCGCGCGGGCGGAGCCCTGCGCGGAGGCCGGGGCCTTATGCGTCGTGGGCGACACGGGCGCGCCTGACCTCCTGGCACGAGGCGCGCGCGACCCCGCCCGCTGGGGCGCCGACTCGGTGGCGTTCCTGGTGGGTTCGAGCATCGAGGTCCGGCCGCTCGGCCCCGGCCGCGCGCGGCGGATCGACTGGTCAGGCGTTCCGGGCTCCGCGCGCGAGCTCACCGCGTTCGGGGGGCGGGGAGGAGGTCGACCCCAGCGGCCGGATTCGGAGTCATCCTGAGGAGTCATCCTGTGGGAAGCGAATGTGGCCTGCGTGGGCGCATG
>JAICJD010000121.1 GCA_025928645.1 Gemmatimonadales bacterium | reverse complement strand
GGCCGCCGGGAGCGGGGCTGGTGTGCCGGCTGGCGCCGGAGCCGAGCCGGCACCCGCGGCGCCCGGTCGCGCGCCGACCGCCGAGCCGGCCGACCGGGAGGACGCCGCCGCGCGGGCGGTCGCGGCCGCGCGCTTTCTCCGCCGCATCGAGCCGCACAGCCCCGCTTCGTATCTCATCCTCCGCGGTCTGCGCTGGGGCGAGCTGCGCGCCGACCCGGAAGGGCTCGACCTGCGCATTCTCGAGGCTCCGTCCCCGCAGGCCCGGACCCAGCTCCGCCGTCTGCTGCTCGAGTCGAAATGGGACCAGCTGCTGGAGGCGTCCGAGGGGATCATGGGAACCCCGGCGGGACGCGGCTGGCTCGACCTTCAGCGGTACACGTTGAGCGCGTGCGCGGGCCTGGGCGACCCGTACCACACGGTCGCCCGGGCGATCGCGGCCGAGCTGGCGGCCCTGCTGCACGAGCTGCCCGGTCTGCCGGAGATGACGCTGATGGACGACATGCCGGCCGCCAGCCGGGAAACCCAGGACTGGCTGCACGAGACCGGCCTGAGCGACGGCACCGCCCCGCCGGGCGGAACACCGGCCGCGAAGCTGCCGCCTCGCGAGACCAACGGCACCCGGCCAGGCGACCCGGTGCTCGAGCGCGCCATGGGAGAGGTGGAGCAGGGCCGGCCCGAGCGCGGCATCGCCCTGCTGATGGAGGAAGTCGCCAGGGAACGGAGCGCCCGGGCGCGGTTTCTCCGGCGCACCCAGATCGCGCGCATCATGGTCGGCGCGGGCATGGAGCAGATCGCCATCCCCATCCTGCTCGAGCTGCTCGCGCTGATCGAGACTCACGGGCTGGCGGAGTGGGAGGCGGGGCCACAGGTCGCCGAGCCGATGGCCCTGCTGTACCAGTGCATCCAGAAGCACCCCGACGAGCCCGCCGGCAGCCATACGCTCGCCAGCCTGCACCCGCGGATCTGCAGCCTCGATCCGCTGCAGGCCATCAACCTGACCCGGCCATAGGCCGGCGGATGTCACGATGAAGAGCCCCGGCCTCGAGCGCTCCGCCCGGCCGTCCGTCCTGGACCGACTGATCGACCAGCAGCCGCGGAACTCGACCGAGGTCCCGCCGAGCTGGACCGACTCGGTGCGCGACCTCAAGATCGCCGTGCGCCGGGACCTCGAGTGGCTGCTCAACACCCGGCGCATCGCGGAACCGGCGCCCGAATCGTACGAGGAGCTCAACCGCTCGCTCTACCACTACGGCTTCCCGGACATCACCTCGCTCGGGCGCGACGCGAAGGACACGCGGGTCCGGCTCCTCCGCTATATCGAGGACACCCTCGCCGTGCACGAGCCCCGCCTAGCGGGCGTCAGGGTCACGCTGGCGGAAACCGACGCGGACAGCCGGCGGCAGCTCCACTTCCTGATCGAAGGCCTGCTCCGCATGGAGCCGAATCCCGAGCAGGTCGTGTTCGACACGGTGCTGGAGATCTCGAGCGGCGAATACCACGTGAAGGGCGGCGGCGGTGCGTGACGACCTGCTCTACTACTACGAGCGCGAGCTGACCTACCTGCGCCGGCTGGGCGCGGATTTCGCGGGGCGGTACCCGAAGGTGGCCGGCCGGCTGCAGCTCGAGCGGGACAAGTGCGAGGATCCCCACGTCGAGCGGCTGCTCGAGGGCTTCGCGTTCCTGGCCGCACGGGTCCACCTCAAGATCGACGACGATTTCCCCGAGATCAGCGAGTCGTTCCTGAACGTCGTCTATCCGCATTACGTCCGGCCGCTGCCGTCCATGTCACTGGTCGAGTTTCAGCTCGACCCTGATCAAGGGAAGCTCACCACCGGATTCCCCATTCCGCGCGACACGCTGCTCTACTCCCGCCCGGTCGGGGGCGTCCCGTGCAAGTTTCGGAGCTGCTACGACACCGAGCTCTGGCCGATCGAGGTCGCCTCGGCCGCCTGGACCACGCCCGACCGGCTGAGCCCGCCGGTCAAGGACGCCGGCGCGGTGTCCGCGCTCCGGCTGGAGCTCCGGTGCCTGCCCGAGATCGCCTTCGACAAGCTCGAGCTCGACACCCTGCGCTTCCACGTGAGCGGCGAGAGCGGCCTGGCCTTCACGCTCTATGAGCTGCTGTGCAACAACTGCGTCCGGATCCTGGTGCGCGATCCCACGCCCGGCAGCCGGCGGAAGCCGCTGCTGCTGCCGGCCGACGCGCTCCGGCCGGTCGGCTTCGGACAGCACGAGGGCATGCTGCCGTATCCGGGCCGGGCGTTTCTGGCATATCGGCTGCTGCAGGAGTATTTCAGCTTCCCGGAGAAGTTCCTGTTCTTCGATCTGGCCGGGTTCGACGCGCTCCGCGCCGCCGGCTACGGCGACCGGGCCGAGTTCGTGTTCCTGGTCTCGGCCTTCGACCTGAGCGAGCGCCGGGCCGTGCTCGAGAGCGGAGTGACGGCGCGGACCATCCGGCTGGGCTGCACCCCGGTCATCAACCTGTTCCCGCAGACGTCCGAGCCCATCCTGCTGGACCAGCACCGCCACGAGTACCGGATCACGCCCGATGCCCGGCGCGCGCTCACGACCGAGATCTTCTCGGTCGACGAGGTCGTCGGGATCACGCCCGGGTCCACCGAGCCGCTCCGGTTCGAGCCGTTCTACTCGTACCGCCATGGATCGGACCGGGCGGAGCACGAGATGTTCTGGTACGCGAAGCGGCGGCCGGCCGGCTGGCGAACCGACAAGGGCGCCGAGGTCTACCTGTCCTTCGTCGACCTGTCGAACCGGATGGTCCACCCCGACCTCGATGCCGTGACCGCGCGCCTCACCTGCTTCAACGGCGACCTGCCCAGCCGGCTGCCGTTCGGCGACGAGACGGGCGACTTCGAGCTGCCGGGCGGCGGCCCGGTCAAGCGCATCGTCGCGCTGGTGAAGCCCACGGAAGCCGTGCAGCCGCCGCTGGGCAAGCCGCAGCTCTGGCGGCTCATCTCCCAGCTCTCGCTCAACTACCTCTCGCTGGTGGACGGCGGCGCCGACGCGCTGCGCGAGCTGCTCCGGCTGCACAACTTCGGCGAGGCGACCGCCGGCGACCGCCAGATCGAGGCCATCAGCGCGGTGCGGAGCGCGCCGCACTACGCGCGGGTGGTCGGAGAGTACGGGGTGAGCTTCGCGCGGGGCCGGCGGGTGGAGATCGACTTCGACGAGACCCAGTTCGCCGGCGCGGGCCTGTACCTCTTCGCCAGCGTGCTGGAGCACTTCCTCGGCCTGTACGCGTCGCTCAACAGCTTCAGCGTGCTGGCGGCGCGGAGCCAGCAGCGGAGGCGACCGGTGCGCGAGTGGGCCCCGAGGGCCGGATGGAAGCCGCTCCTCTGACCCGGCCCGCCACGGTTCCCACCGCCGAGGGCGGCAGGCCGGTCACGCCCTCGAGCCAGCCCGGGCTCGAGGCGGAGCTCAGGGACCGCGCCACCGCGTTCGACTTCTTCCAGGCGGTGCGGGTGCTCGAGCGGCTCCTGCCGGGCCGCCATCCGGTGGGACGGTTCGACGAGCCGCGCGACGAGATCGCCCGGTTCACCGTGAACCCCGACCTCGCGTTTCCGGCGAGCGAGATCTACGCGCTCGATCTCCCGCCGGACGGCGGCCAGGCGCGCATGGCGATCAACTTCCTCGGCCTCACCGGGCCGGAAGGGGTGCTGCCGTACGCGTACTCCGAGCTGATCATGGAGCGGGTCCGGGCGCGGGACACGGCCCTGCGCGACTTTCTGGACCTGTTCCATCATCGCATGGTCTCGCTGTTCTATGCCGCGTGGGAGAAGTACCGCTTCGAGGTGGCGCACGAGCGGGACCGCCGCGACCTGCTGACGCAGCACCTCAAGGACCTGATCGGCCTCGGCGTGGAGGGGCTGCAGCACCGGCTCGGCATCCGCGACGAGGCGCTCGTGTTCTACGCCGGGCTGCTGGGGCCGGGCCAGCGCTCGGCGGCGGCGCTGGAGCAGCTCGTCGCCGACTACTTCGGCGTGCCGGCGGAGGTGCAGCAGTTCGTGGGCGGCTGGTACCGGCTCGCCGACGAGAACCAGTGCGCCGTCGGCCTGGACGAGGACGCCTCGGAGCAGCTCGGCGGCGGCGCGGTGGTGGGCGACGAGGTCTGGGATCCGCAGGCCCGGGTCCGGCTCCGGCTCGGCCCGCTCACCCGGCGGCAGTACGATGAGTTTCTCCCCGGGGCGGCCGCCTACGAGCCACTCCGGACGCTGACCCGGTTCTTCAGCGGGGATCAGGTCGATTTCGAGGTCCAGCTCGTGCTGGCGCGCGACGAGGTGCCCGGTTGCATGCTGGGCGCGCCGGAGCCCGGCACCCCGCTCGGCTGGTGCACCTGGATGCGGTCGCGGCCATTCAGCCGGGATCCCGACGACACCGTACTCACGCTCTGAGAGCGGAGGCATCACATGAACGTCGACCTGCGCGCGCTGATCGCGAAGCTGAACCACGAAACGCGCGCCGATCTCGAGGCCGCCGCGGGGCTCTGCCTGGCCCGGACGCACTACGACGTCGAGGTCGAGCACTTCCTCATGAAGACGCTCGACCGGAGCGACGGCGACGTCGCGCTCATCCTCAAGCACTATGGCGTCGATCGGAGCCGCCTGGCCGGCGAGCTGACCCGGAGCCTCGACAAGCTCAAGTCGGGGAACGCACGGAGCCCGTCGCTCAGCCCCACGCTGGTTCGGATGCTCTCTGAGGCCTGGAGCATCGGCTCGGTGAACTACGGGGCCGGCCGGATCCGCACCGGCCACGCGCTGCTCGCGCTCACCAGCGACGATGAGCTCTCGCGGCTCCTGCGCGACGTGAGCAAGGAGCTGGGCAAGATCCCCGCCGAGGGATTGCGCAAGGACTTCGGGACCATCGTGGAGAGCTCGGTGGAGGAGAGCGGCGCGCCTGCGGGCACGGCCGAGGAGGGGGCACCGGCCCGGGTGGGCGGCAAGACGCCCAACCTCGAGCAGTACACGGTGAACCTGACCGAGCGGGCGAAACAGGGTCGGGTCGATCCGGTCCTCGGCCGGGACTTCGAGGTGCGCCAGGTGGTGGACATCCTGACCCGGCGCCGGCAGAACAATCCCATCCTCGTCGGCGAAGCCGGAGTCGGGAAGACGGCCGTGGTGGAGGGGTTCGCCCTTCGGATCGCCAACGGCGACGTGCCGCCGCCCCTCAAGAACGTCACCCTGCGGACGCTCGACCTGGCGCTGCTCCAGGCCGGCGCGGGCGTGAAGGGCGAGTTCGAGAACCGCCTCAAGGGCCTGATCGAGGAGGTCCGCTCCAGCCCCACGCCGATCATCCTGTTCATCGACGAGGCGCATACGATGATCGGCGCCGGGGGGCAGGCCGGCCAGAACGACGCGGCCAACCTGCTCAAGCCCGCGCTCGCGCGCGGCGAGCTCCGTACCATCGCGGCCACCACCTGGTCCGAGTACAAGAAATATTTCGAGAAGGACCCGGCGCTGGCGCGTCGGTTCCAGCTCGTCAAGGTGGAGGAGCCGTCGGAGGAGTCCTGCCTGCTGATGATGCGGGGCGTCGCGCCGGCGCTCGAGAAGCACCACCTGGTGCGCATTCTCGACGACGGACTCGATGCGGCGGTGCGGCTCAGCCACCGCTACCTCGCCGACCGTCAGCTCCCCGACAAGGCGGTGAGCGTGCTCGATACCGCCTGTGCCCGGCTGGCCCTGGGTCAGAGCGCAACACCCCCGGCGATCGAGGACGCCCAGCGTCTGCTCGACGACCTCGACGTGCAGCGGCGGGTGCTCGAGCGCGAAGGCGCGGTCGGCGCGGACCACTCGGAGCGGCTGGCGCGGATCGCCGAGGTCCGGTCGCAGACCGACACGCGGCTCAAGGGCCTCACCGAGCGGTGGGAGCACGAGCGTGACCTGGTGGCCCGGATCCGGGAGCTCCGGGGCCAGCTCGAGCAGTCGGCCTCCGGCCGGGCGCCTGGTACCGGCGATTCTAGCGTGGCCGCGGCGCCGGCGGCGGGTGGAAACGGCGCGCCCTCCGGCGGCAACGGCACGCCGCCCGACGCCGCTACCGAGCCGGCCGTGCTCCGCGCGGAGCTCGCCGGTCTGACCGCCGAGCTGGAGACGCTGCAGGGCGAGTCGCCCCTGGTGCGGGTGTGCGTCGACGCGGGGCTGGTGGGCGAGGTCATCTCGGGCTGGACCGGCATTCCGGTGGGCAAGATGCTCCGCGACGAGCTCGGCACGGTGCTGCGGATGGAGCAGCTCCTGGGGTCCAGGATCATCGGGCAGGGCCACGCGCTCGAGGGCATCAGCCGGCGGATTCGCACCTCGCGCGCGGGGATCGAAGACCCCAACAAGCCGGTCGGCGTGTTCATGCTGGTGGGGCCGAGCGGCGTGGGCAAGACCGAGACGGCGCTGGCCCTGTCGGACCTGCTCTACGGCGGCGAGCGCAACATCATCACGATCAACATGTCGGAGTTCCAGGAGCCGCACACCGTCTCGACGCTCAAGGGCTCGCCGCCCGGGTACGTGGGCTACGGCGAGGGGGGCGTGCTGACCGAGGCGGTCCGGCGGCGGCCGTATTCCGTCGTGCTGCTGGACGAGGTCGAGAAGGCCCACCCCGACGTGCTGGAGCTGTTCTTCCAGGTGTTCGACAAGGGCGCGATGGACGACGGCGAGGGCCGCCAGATCGATTTCCGGAACACCATCATCATCCTCACGACCAACGCCGGGACCGACACGCTCGCCAAGCTGTGCGCCGACCCGGAGACGACGCCCTCGCCGGAGGGACTGGTCAAGGCGCTCAAGCCGGAGCTGGACAAGACGTTCAAGCCGGCGTTCCTGGGGCGAATGGTCATCATTCCCTACTTCCCGATCCGGGACGAGGCGCTCAAGCGCATCATCTTGCTCAAGCTCGGCAAGATCCAGCGCCGCATCCGGGACACGCACCGGGTGGAGCTGACCTACGACGACGCGCTGGTGGACGAGGTGGCGCGGCGCTGCACCGAGGTCGAGAGCGGCGCCCGGAACGTGGACAACATCCTGACCAACACCCTGCTGCCCGAGGTGTCCCGGCTGCTGCTCGAGCGGATCGCGGAGGGAGAGAAGCCGGCGGCCATCCGGGTGAGCATCGG
This sequence comes from Gemmatimonadales bacterium, assembly GCA_025928645.1. Taxonomy (GTDB): domain Bacteria; phylum Gemmatimonadota; class Gemmatimonadetes; order Gemmatimonadales; family GWC2-71-9; genus CAVVWJ01. Next base: position 4,645 of record JAICJD010000121.1, on the reverse strand, counting down.
GCCGAGCGGCGCCTTCGAGTACGCGGCGAGCGGGGCCGAGCCCGAGGCCCGGGCCCGGCCGCTGGAGGCGGCACTCACATCGTAGGTCGAGGCACCGGATGGCCAAGTTCTCCCAGAACAATCGTCCGATGCGCGTCGACACCGCGCTGGAGACGGACATGCTCATGCTCGAAGGGTTCTCGGGCGACGAGGCGGTCTCGTCGCCCTACGGGTACACGCTGGACCTTCTCTCCGAGAACCCCGCGATCGCCGCCGCGGACGTGCTGCGCACGCCGATCCTCGTCACCGTCAACACGCTGGACGGGAGCGGCGAGCGCTACATCCACGGGCTGGTGCGCAGCTTCGCGCAGCTCGACCAGAGCGAGGGGCTGACGTCCTATCGGGCCGAGATCGTACCCTGGCTCTGGTTCCTCTCGCTGTCCACCGATTGCCGCATCTTCCAGAACCTGACGGTGCCGGACATCGTCACCCAGGTGTTCAAGGATCTCGGGTATTCGGACTACCAGCTCAAGCTGGTCAAGCCGCATCCCAAGCGGGTGTTCTGCGTCCAGTACCGGGAGAGCCATCTCAACTTCGTGTCGCGGCTGCTGGAGGAAGAGGGGATCTTCTACTTCTTCGAGCACACCAAGGGGAAGCACAGTCTCGTGCTGTCGGACGACAACGGCGCGGTGAAGCCGTGCCCCATGCAGTCGAAGGCGCGGATGGCGACCGATGCCGGGCAGTGGCAGAAGGAGGACGTGGTCACGTCGTGGGAGCAGGAGGACCACGTGCAGACCGGCAAGGTGACGCTCCGGGACTACGACTTCGAGCAGCCCAGTCTGCAGCTCGAGGCCTCCGTGGCGGGGCAGTATCCCGAGGAGCACTACGCTTATCCGGGCCGCTACACCACGCTCGACGACGGCGACCGGTTCGCCCGGCTCCATCTCGAGGGCGAGGAGGCCCGGCAGCAGATCGCGCGAGGCGGGGGCACCTGCCGGACCTTCCAGAGCGGCTACCGATTCGATCTCAAGGATCATTACCGGAAAGACGCGAACCAGAGCTACATGCTGCTGGAAGTGCGGCACTCGGGCCGGGCGGGCGACTACCGGAGCTGGGAGTCGGCCGCGTTCGACTACCGCAACGACTTCATGGCGATCCCGTACGCGGTGCCCTACCGGCCGCTCCGGGTGACGCCCAAGCCGAGGATCTGGGGCACGCAGACGGCGCTGGTGGTGGGGAAGGCGGGGGAAGAGATCTGGACCGACAAGCAGGGCCGGGTCAAGGTCCAGTTCTACTGGGACCGGCTGGGGAAGAAGGACGAGAACAGCTCCTGCTGGATCCGGGTCTCGCAGCCGTGGGCGGGCAAGGGCTGGGGCGGGCTGGCGGTGCCGCGGATCGGGCAGGAGGTGGTGGTCGAGTTCCTCGAGGGCGACCCGGACCAGCCGATCATCGTGGGCCGGGTGTACAACGCGGAGCAGACGCCGCCGTACGACCCGGGCAAGGGCGGGGTGGTGAGCGGCATGCGCTCGAACACGCACAAGGGTAAGGGCTACAACGAGATGTCGATGGACGACACGGCGGGGAAGGAGAAGATCACCATCCACGCGCAGTACGACATGGGCACGACGGTCGAGCACGACGACACACAGCACATCGTGAGCGGCAACCGGACGATCAACATCGACGCGGGGACGCACACGGAGAAGATCAAGGGCGACACGACGATCACCATCGTGACCGGCCCGTACAAGCTCGACGTGCAGACCGGGACGCATACGCACCACGTGAAGAGCAACGTCATCGAGAACTACGACGCGGATCAGACGACCAAGGTCGCCCACAAGGTGAAGCTCGACGGTGGGGACCAGATCACGTTCGTGTCGGGCGCGAGCTCGATCGTGATGAAGAAGGACGGTACGATCACCATCCAGTGCAAGCACCTCCAGATCACTGGTGATGCCGACATCAAGGCCTCGGCGCCGAAGGTCGAGGTCACTGGCGGGGACGAGGCGAAGGTCGGGGTGGGCAATCAGCAGATGACCTGCGACAAGACGAAGGTGAACGTCTCCGGGGCGGCCATCAATTCCAGCGCGGTCGGCATGCACGAGATCACGGGCGCGCTGGTGAAGATCAACTGAGCCGCGCGGGCGGCGGCATCACCCCTCAGCGGAAGCAGATCCGGTCATGCGGCGACTGCTGAAGGAGATCGGCGACTACCTGCAGAGCTTCGTCGATCAGCGGGACGACGTGGCGCTGATCCTCGCCGCTCCCGCCGCCGACGCGCTCCCCGTGCTCAAGATCGTCGAAGGCCTGGAGGGCGCGAGCGCGTCCGACCTGTACTGGGTCGTGACCGACAACTTCACCGACCCGGCGCACTACGCCGAGACGGTCGTGCAGGGGTTCTCAACCAGGCACGAGGCCGTCCGACTCGCGCTCGCGCAGCGCGATATGCGGCCCTGGCCGCCGATCCCACCCGCCATCCTGTCCTCTGCCTCCCCGCCGGTCCAGCGTCTGCGGGAGCTGACCGCATTCACGCGGGAGCTGCTCCCGGTGCCCAACGGGGGCACCAACGTCTGGGTGTTCTTTCCTCTCGAGGTGGCCGACGCCGGGGCATACGCGGCCCTCATGGCGGGGCTGCTCCGGCACGAGTTCCCCTTTCCCTGGTGCCATCATCTGCGATTCATCGTCCGGGACGATCCCCGGAGCGGCGCGCTGCGCCGGTCCGTCGCGGGGATGTCGCGGATCCGGTGGTACCAGCCGGACCTGAGCCTCGAGGCGGTCAACCGGGCGCTCGAATCGGAAGCCGCCGATCCGGGCCTCCCTGTCCCGGAGCGGGTCGCGATGCTGCCGATGCTCGCCGGCAACGACTATGCCTGGGGCCGCTACGCCGAGGCGTTGAAGAAATACGAGCTCCTGCTCCGGTTTCACGCCCCGACCGGCAACCATGCCATGGCGGCGTTCGCCTTGAACGGAATGGGAGAGGTCTACGAGAAGGCGGGCGACCTCGAGCGCGCCAACCAGAGCTACGAGGCCGCCCTGGTTCCGGCGAGCCACGGCGAGCACCCGGCGCTCCCCGTCTGGCTCAATACCGTGGTCAATCTCGCCAACCTGTGCGTCCGGCAGGGGCGCTGGGCCGATGGAGAGGCGTACTACGACGTGGCCCAGCAGCTGGCGACGGTCGCGCGGGATCCCACCACCAGGATCAACGCCCTGGACGGCAGGGCAACCTGCGCGGAGCGCCAGGGCAAGCTCGACGAAGCGGCCCGGTCCTGGACGGCGGGGACCGTGATCGCGGCCCAGCTCCAGGACGTCGGGGCCTGCCGCCTCCTGCTCGGCCGGCTCGAGCAGCTGCACACGCGGCGCGGCGAAATGACGCAAGCCGCGGAGGTACGCCGCCAGCTGGCGGAACTCGGGAGCCCGGCATGAGCGCGACCGCGGCGCCTCCCGCCCCCCCATCCTCCCTCGGCAATCTCGGCACGGCCATCAATCAGCACGTGCAGGGGGTGACGGGCGACCAGTCCTCGCCCTGGACCCGGGCGGCCAACACCCCGCACGAGATGCTCGCGGTCGGGCAGAAGTGGGTCGACGGTGTCGGTCAGGCCCGAAAGGCCTGGAGCGACATCAACGAGCCCGCCGCCCCCGGAGGTCCGCCGCCCACGGCCGGCGAGAAGACGGCTCGCGTCATCCGCGCCGTGCAACAGACGGCCGGCGCCCTGATGGGTGGTCTGGGCCTCATGAAGGACGCGCTCGATGTCGGATTCGCCAACTTGACCGCGCCGCTGGCCGCGGTGGTGCCGAGCATGCCGGCCGCCACGCTGATGTCGCCGTACATCGGGACGCCGCACGCGCACGTCGCCCATCCGCCCAGCGGGCCTCCGCCGGTCCCACCCACGCCGATGCCGAGCATCGGCATGGCGATGCTCGGCCACAGCGTGAAGGTGCTCATCAACAACATGCCGGCGGCTCGGGTGGACGACATCGGGCTGGCGCCGACCTGCTGCGGCATACCGCCGGCCTGGTTCAAGATCAAGACCGGCTCCTCCAACGTCTTCATCGGCGGAAACCGGGCCGCGCGGCTCAGCGACATCTGCAAGGCGTGTCCCGTCGTGCCGGATCCGCCGTCGATCCCCGCCGGCAAGGTCATGGCCGCGATCGGCAAGGCAGCGGAGGGGGCGGGCAAGGCGATGGCGGTCGCCGGCGTCGTGGTTGGCGGCCTCGGGATGGCAGCCGATGTCGCCGAGTCGGCGGTCGCCGATGACGCGGCGATGGCGGCGGGGAAAGCGATGTCAGCCGCGACGGCCGCGGCCCAGATGGCGATGGACGCCGCGAAGCAGGCGGCGGAGAAGATGATGTGGAAGGACGTGCCGGTGCTGCCGCCCACGGGAAGCATCGGAGCGATCGTGGATCCGAGCCATGCGACCGTGCTGATCGGCGGCTTCCCGATGATCCACATTCCGGACCCGGTCGGGGCGCTGCTCAACCGGCTCAGCCGGTACAAAGCCAAGGGACCACCCTCCAACGAGTCGTGCGGCAAGGAGGGGGAGCCGGTCGACGTCGTCACCGGTGCGAACCTCGAGGACTCGGTCGATTTCCCGCTGGGCCCAGCGATGGGGATGATGTGGCGCCGCGCGTACGATAGCTCCCGCCACGATGTGCGGGGCCCGCT
>JAICJD010000259.1 GCA_025928645.1 Gemmatimonadales bacterium | reverse complement strand
TCGAGGTTCGCGGCCAGCGTCCGCCGCCACCGCTCGAGCGGCATCGCGGTGAGGGCGACGTCCTCGGCCGGCCAGATGCCGGCGTTGGCCACGAAGCAGTCGAGCCGGCCGAACGCCCGGCCCACCTCCTCCGCCATCGCAGCGCATACACCGGGATCGGCGAGGTCGCCGCCCAGGGCCAGGGCCCGCCGACCCAGGCCGCTGATCTCGCGCACCACCGCGTCGGCGTCGGCCGCGCGCGCGTGGTAGGTGAGCGCCACGTCCGCGCCGGCGCGCGCCAACGCGAGCGCGGCGGCCCGCCCGATTCCGCGGCTTCCGCCGGTGACCAGCGCGGTGCGTCCCTCCAGCGAGATCACGAAACGCTCACGGGCCCGCGAGCAGCGCCGCCTCGACCAACTCGACGACGACGTGCTCGAGGGCGAGGTGCAGCACCTGGATCGGGCCCGGCTCGTCGGAGGGAACCACGACCGCCAGATCCACCTCTCCGGCGAGCGGCCCGCCGCCCCTGCCGAGGAACGCCACCGTCGCCGCCCCGCGCGCGCGGGCCGCGCGCGCGGCCGCGAGCAAGTTGGCGCTCCGGCCGCTCGTGCTGTGGAGCACGAGCACGTCCCGCGGACCGCACCGCGCCTCGACCTGGCGGGCGAACACCCGCTCGAAGCCCAGGTCATTGGCCGCGGCGGTCAGGATGGACGTGTCGGTCGTGAGCGCCGCGGCGGCGAGCGGGCGCCGGTCGGCCGCGTAGCGCACCACGTACTCGGCGGCGAGATGCTGGGCGTCGGCCGCGCTGCCGCCGTTGCCGCAGAAGTAGAGGGTGCCGCCCGCGCGAAGCGCCTCGGTGTACCGCTCTGCCACCCGGGCGACCATCGGCGCCAGCGGCCGGGCAGCCCCGGCGAGAGCGGCCAGCGTGTCGAGCGCCGCGGCCACCCGGTCGGCGCTCACGCCTTGCCGCCAAGCAGGCGCCGCAGGCGCTGCATCCAGGTGCGCCGGATCTCGAGCGGCGGCACGTCGATCAGCGGCTCGTCGCGCAGGATGGCGCCAGGGTTCCGGACCGTGAGCAGCTCGGCCTGCTGGTCGCCATCCAGCGCCACCAGGAAATCGGCGCCCCCGGCGATGGACCGCTCGTCGCCGTGGTTGTCGCCCGCGAGGATGTCGGCCAGCCCCGCGCCCACGAGCTGGCGGGCCCGCTGCCCGCGCGCCTGGGTGGAGTGCAGCGTGGTGGCGTCCACCTGCATCTTGGTGCCGAGCCCGCGCCAGTACGACACCGATTCCACGGAGCACGCGCTGTACCGCTCGGGATGCGCCAGCACCGGCACGAAGCCGGCGTCGCGCACCCGCGTCAGGGCGTTGGTCACCGCCTCGGTGCTCACCAGCCGGGGAAACTCCACCAGGATGTAGCGGCTGCCGCCCAGCGTGATTCGGCCCATGCGCTCGCGCTCGAGCGGCAGCGGGCGGTCCAGCATGACCTCGGCCCCGCGGTGCAGCCGCGGCAGGTCGGGCGCTTCCGCCCGGAGCGCGGCGAACGCCTCGTCATGCCGGAGCGGCGGCGCGTCCACCGTCTCGTTGGCCCGAAGATGCGGGGTGAGACACACGTCGGTGATGCCGCGGCGGGCCATCTCGCGCAGCACCTGCACCGACTGCTCCACGGTGCGGGAGCCGTCGTCGACGCCAGGCAGAAGATGAGAGTGGAGATCGATCACGTGCCGGGCGAATCGTTCCGCAACAGCGTGGAGGCGAAGGCGCCAAGCTGCTCGGGAGCCTGCTCCGCCTGCGCGAGGAGCGCCAGCGTGACGAGCGCGTCGGCCGCGAGCAGATCGAGCGCGACCGAGCGGTCGCCCGGGTGATCGAGCACACGCGCGAGCGCGGCCCGGCCCGCCGCGGCGAGCGCCTCCGGTACCGGCCCCGTCGGAGCCGAGGCGGCGTACTCGAAGACCCGCGCGCGCAGCGCCGGCGGCGCCTGCGCCGTCCGACGCTCGAGCCAGCCCTCGGCGGTCACCCGCCGTCGCCTTCCAGCCACGCGGAGACCAGGCCCGGCGTGGCGGCGCGCGCCGCGGACAGCTTGGACGGATCGCCCGCCCCGGCGGAGGCGAAGTGAGGGCGTCCCCCGCCCTTCCCGCCGCTCAGCGCCGCGATCCGGTTCACCAGGTCGCCCGCCTTGCGGCCCGCGCCGACCAGGTCGTCGGTGAGGGTGACGTGGATGGCGCCGCGCCCGGCGTTGCTGAACAGCACCAGCACCGAGTTGCGCTTGCCCTCGCGGAACCGGTCGGCGATCTGGCCCACCTCGCCCCGATCGTCCACCGCGGTGTCCGCGATCGTCACCTGCACGCCGCGGACATCGGCCACATCGCCCGCGATGGCGGCGCCCCCGCCCGACTTGAGCGCCTCGGCCAGCCGGGCCTCGAGCCGGTGGCGCTCCTCCAGGAGCTGCTCGACCCGGCGCACGACGTGCTCCGGCTGCGCCTTGAGCGCCTCGGCCAACTGGGCCAGACGATGCTCCAGCTCGCGCACGGCCCGCAGGGCGCCCGGGCCCGTGACCGCCTCGATGCGCCGCACGCCCGCCGCCACGCCGCTCTGGCCGGAGAACCGGAACGTGCCGATCTGGCCGGTGGACCGCACGTGCGTGCCACCGCACAGCTCGATCGACGGCCCCATCTGCACCACCCGAACGACGTCGCCGTACTTCTCGGAGAAGAACGCCATCGCGCCCAGCGCGAGCGCGTCGGGATACGCCATCTGCCGCGTGCTCACTGCCGGGTTGGCGAGCACCAGGTCGTTCACGTCCGCCTCGATCGCGGCCAGCGTCGGCGGGTCGATCGGGCCGTGATGGGAAAAGTCGAACCGCAGGCGGTCGGCCTCGACCAGCGAGCCCTGCTGACGCACGTGCGTGCCGAGGTGCTTCCGCAGCGCGTAGTGGACCAGGTGGGTCGCGCTGTGGTTGCGCTCGATGTC
>JAICJD010000211.1 GCA_025928645.1 Gemmatimonadales bacterium | reverse complement strand
GGTCTGCACCCGCCGGGCGGTGAGGTCGAACGCCGTCCCCGCCGACAGCCGCACGTTCTCGCCCGCCGGCGTGTGGTCCAGCATGGCCTCGCCCACGAGCTGGGCCCGTCCGCCGCTGTCGGCCTGGAACAGCCGCACGACCCCGCCAGGAAGCGGACGGTCGCCGAACTCGGTCTTGCGCGGCCGCTGCAGGGTGTAGAGCACCTCGACCGGCACCTCGCTCTCGTCGCCCTGCTGTGGCAGCATGCCCCACCACGGCACCTGTCCGTGCACCACGTAGCTGCGCTCGTACTTGACCGACGCCGGATCGAACAGGGCGATGGTGCCGGTGAGTCCGGGCAGGAGCGTCGTGCGCCCGGGCAGCGAGTACAGGTGGAACTCGCCCACCCGTTGCTCGGTCGCGACCTTGTCGTAGGCAGCGACCGCGGCCATCCGCGCCTCCTGCAGCGGCATCGGCGGACGCGGCGCCTCCTCCGCCCGGCTCACCGCGCCGGCGAGCAGCTGGAGCTCGGCGTCCTCGGCGTGAAGCGTCTGGCTCTCCACCACGGCGCTCCCGGTCACCCGCGCCGTGCCGGCGCCGAGGACCACCTGGTAGCCGGCCCGCCAGGCGGCGCCCGCGGTGAAGTAGCCCAGCCGAAGCTGGTCGGTCGCGCGACGGCTGGTGAGCCGGAGCGACGCCGTCGGCTCGGCGACCACCACATCACCCGGGTACATGGCCGCGCCCGGCGGGCTGAAGCTCACCCGGCCGTCGGGCAGCTGGAGCCGGAGCGGATCCACGCCCAGCACCAGCGCGCTCACCGTGTCGGTGGATTCGGGCAGCCGGAAGACCACCCGCCGGCCCACCGACCGCCGGAGCACGCTGCCCTCGTCCACCGCGCCATCGTAGCTGAGGCCATCGAGCGTGACCGCGGAGTCGAGCGAGAAGAGCGACGCCGGGTCGAGCGCGCCGAGCGCCACGCGCTGCGTGCTCGAGCCCTTGGGCAGGGCGAGCGCGACGGTGCGCCGGACCAGCACCCGGCCGTCGTTGTAGATCGTGAGCGACGTCTGGGCCTCGAGCGCCGCAGGCGCCGAGGCGAGGAGCAGAACGAGGCCGGCCGCGCGGGCGGTGCTCATCGGGGGAGAAACTCCATGGCGACGCGGCTCGCGACCCGCCGCACGATGATGTAGGTGGCGAGAACCGCGACGGCTCCGTAGAGCCGTGAGGTGGGATCGCCTGGGAGACGGAACGCGACGTACGCAGCCATCAGCGCCGTCGCCGCGAGGGAGATGCGGTGGGCCAGTCGGGTTGCACGCCGCTGCCGCTCGGCGCGGCACTCGGGGCAGAGCTCGCCCCACGGAAGCCCCGCAACCCGCCGTTCACATTTGGCGCAGGGGACCTCAGGCAACCCGCCGGGCAACCGCATGCCCGAAGTCCTCCGTGGTTGCGGTCCCGCCGAGGTCGCGCGTGCGGATGTTGTCCTGAATGATGGTCTGGGCCACGGCATCGCGGACCCGCTGCGCCCGCGCGAGCTCGCCGATGTGGTCGAGCATCATCGCCGCAGCGAGGATCTGCGCCGAGGGGTTGGCCAACCCCTTGCCCGCGATGTCGGGCGCGCTCCCGTGCACCGCCTCGAAGATGGCCGCCTTGGTGCCGATGTTGGCGCCCGGCGCGAGCCCGAGGCCGCCGACGAGCCCGGACACCTCGTCGCTCAGGATGTCGCCGAACATGTTGGTGGTGACCATGACGTCGAATTGCTCGGGGCGCATGACGAGCTGCATGGCCGTGTTGTCCACGATCAGATCGTTGGCCTCCACCCGGCCCTCGTACTCCTGCGCGATGCTCCGCCCCACCTCGAGGAAGAGCCCGCTCACCATCTTCAAAATGTTCGCCTTGTGCACGATGGTGACCTTCTTGCGGCCATGCTTGAGCGCGTACTCGAACGCGTAGCGCACGATGCGCTCGCAGCCGGCCCGGGTCACGATCGCCATGGATTCGGCGACGGCGCGCGGGTCGTCGCCGATCTGCACGAAGTGCTCGACCCCGATGTAGAGTCCCTCGAGGTTCTCGCGCACCAGAACGATGTCGACGTTTTCGAACCGGCCGCCGGGCACGATCGTGCGGGCGGGCCGCACGTTGGCGAACAGCTCGAACTCCTTCCGGAGCCCGACGTTCACCGATCGAAAGCCGGTCCCGACCGGCGTAGTCAGGGGACCCTTGAGCGCGAGCTGAGTGCGGCGGATGCTCTCCACGGTGGCGTCGGGCAGCGGCGTGCCGGTGGCATCGACCGCGGCCATGCCGGCGAGCTCCTCTTCCCAGTTGAACCGAAGCCCCGCGGCCTCGAGGACCCGCACCGTCTGGGCGGTGACTTCCGGCCCGATGCCGTCGCCCGGGATGAGAGTCGCGTCGTAGGTCATTGGTCGAGCGGCAGCACCGAGGCGAGCGCGGCGCCGAGGGCGGCCCCCGGCGTCGGACCCGCGCCGGTAGGGACGCTGCGCCAGAGGATCCTGCCGGAGCGCGCGTCGGCCGCCACGAGCGAGAGCTGCGCCTGCACCCGCCCGTCGGGATCCTTCGAGTAGCCCACCGCCGCGGGCACGAACACGATCCGGCCGTTCACCAGCGCCATCAGGTTGCGGAGGGACGTCTGGAGCTGATCGGGCAGCTCGCGGAGCCGCGGCGAGCGAAGCATCGCCTGGCCCATCTGGTCGGGGTCGTCCACCAGTCCGGGGGCGCGGCGGGCGAGCTTCCTGAGCCGCGGCGGCAGCACCCACTTCACCTCGGGCGCCCGGTTGCTCAGCGCGTCGCCGACGATGGAATCGGCCCAGGTCAGCGTCGCGCGGCGGTCGCGCAGCCCGTTGAACACGGTGTCGGCTTCGACCGTGGGGTCCACCACGACCATCGTGATCGGCATGACCGCGACTTCCTGCCCGCCGAACGACTGGGTGGGCACCGGCAGGACAGGGGGCCCCTGCTGCGCAGAGAGCGGCCCGGCGAGCAGCAATGCGACGGCGGTTGTGAGCAAGGTGGGACGGGGCACGGCGGGAAAGTAATCGGACGGCGGGACCGGACAAATAGCGTCGCCCGGGCCTTCATCCCGAGCGAAGCGAGGGACCTTGCTCGCGCATGTCCGGAAACCAGTCGGCCGCGAGATCGAGCCAGCCGGCGTTGTGGGTTTCGATGAGGTCGATCTTCTTGGACCTGCGCCAGGCCTTCAGCTCACGCTCGCGCTCGAGCGCCGCCAGAATGCTTCGGTGACTTTCGAAGTACACCAGCCGGGTGACCTGATACCGCCTCGTGAATCCCTCGATCGATCCGTTCTTGTGCTGGTAGACTCGACGATGCGAATCGGCAGTCGAGCCGACGTACAGCACGCGGCTCATGCTGGCCAGGATATAGACATGCCGCCGAAAGAGGTCGGATTGCATCCGACCAAGATCCCTCGCTCCGCTCGGGATGAGGCAAGCCGGGCGCCGCGCCGCGTACCGAAACCAACTACTCCAGCGACAACCCCCCGTCCACCACGATCGTCTGCCCCGTGATGTGCCGCGCCGACTCGGAGCAGAGGAACGAGATCACGTGCGCCACGTCGTCCGGCTCCGCCACCCGCCCGAGCACCGAGCTCTTCTGCGCCCGCTCGATGACCTCGGCCGGCAGCATCGCCATGCGCTCGGTCCGGATGAAGCCCGGCGCCACCGCGTTCACGTTCACGTTCGCCGGGCCCAGCTCCACGGCGGCGGCGCGGGTCAGCCCCAGCAGCGCGGCCTTGCTCGCCGCGTAGTTCGCCACGCCGAAGCCCGGCCGGTGCGCCTGATGCGCGCTCACGCTCACCACCTTCCCGTAGTGCTGGGCGCGGAAGGTGGGCGCCACCGCGCGAATGCAGTTGAACGCGCCGGTGACGTTGGTGTCGAGCACCTCGCGCCACGCGTCCTCGCTCAGCCGCCACAGCGCGCCGTCGCTCGCGATGCCCGCGTTGTTGATGAGGAAATGGACCCCGCCCAGCCGCTGCTTCGCCTCGAGCACGAACTGCTCCACCGCGCCGCGGTCGCGCACGTCGCACTTGAGCGCGAGCACGCGCGCGCCCATCGCCGTGAGCGCGGCCTCGGTGAGCAACGCCTGCTCGCTCACGTCGCGGCCGGGCAGGTTCACATAACAGAAGGCGACGTCGCAGCCCAGCTTCGCGAACTCGATGGCGATGTGCCGGCCGAGCCCGGTGGCGCCGCCGGTGACGAGCGCGACCTTGCCCCGCCAGCCGGTGCGCGCGGGCTGTGGCTCGGGCTCCTCGAGGACGGCTCCGCTGCCCTCCGGGCTCTCGTACTCCCACGAGGGCCGGTGGCCGAAACCGAAGGTCGGAAAGGGCATGGGCTTCGAAGGTACGGCGCGCCCGAGGGGACGGCAAGCACCGACGCGCCCTGTACGCCGGCCCAGCTACGCTGTTAATTGACATATGCTTCCAAAATTGATCTGGCTCGTGGTGGCGCTGGCCGGCGCCGCCGGCTGGGGCGTACTCGCGCTCCATCGCGGCGAGACGATCAACGCGGCCTGGCTCGTGCTCGCCGCCATCTGCACCTACCTCATCGCCTTCCGCTTCTACAGCCGCTTCCTCGCCGACCGCGTCTTCGGGCTCAACGACCGCCGCGCCACGCCCGCCGAGCGGCTGGCCAACGGCCGGGACTACGTGCCGACCTCGCGCTGGGTGCTGTTCGGCCACCACTTCGCGGCGATCGCCGGACCGGGGCCGCTGGTCGGGCCGGTGCTGGCGGCGCAGTTCGGCTACCTCCCGGGAACGATCTGGATCGTCGTCGGAGTCGTCCTCGCGGGGGCGGTCCAGGACTTCACCATCCTCTTCGCCTCCATGCGCCGGGACGGAAAGTCGCTGGGGCAGATGGCCAAGGAGGAGACCGGGAGCGTCACCGGCGCGCTCACCATGCTCGCGGTGCTCGCGATCATGGTGATCCTGCTCGCCGTGCTCGCGCTGGTCGTGGTGAACGCGCTCAAGGACAGCCCGTGGGGGGTGTTCACGATCGCGTGCACCGTGCC
>JAICJD010000026.1 GCA_025928645.1 Gemmatimonadales bacterium | reverse complement strand
TGGGGCGCGGCGGCCAGCACCTCGCGCATCAGGCCGCCCCCGTCGACGAACGCCAGGATCGGGCGGCCGGCGCGCAGGTACTGCAGCACCTTCGAGGGCAGCACCGTGCCGACTTCCTCGGCGAGCAGGAGATCCGCCCCCAGCATGTAGCTCACGGCCTCACGCTGCGTCACCGGTGGCACCAGATGGACGACGAGCCCTTCGGGTGGCCGCGCGAGCAGGGTGGCCGCCGACGGATCAACGAATCCCACCTGCCAGAAGTGAAGCCCGCCGCGAAGCTCTGGATGGCTCCGCAGTGCGCCGCCGACCGCCTCCCAGACCGGCGCCGGCGGGTGCCGAAGCTGCCCGGTGTGCACGATCGAAAAGCGCGGCAGCGCCGCCGGCGCCGTGCCGCGGAAGTCGTCCTCGTCATAGCCGTTCGGGATGACGTGCACGGGCGGCTGCTCCGCCCGCGGCAGCCGCTCGAGCGCGCGGCCGACCATGTTCCGGTCCACCGTGACGACGGACGCCGCGCCGGCCAGCACGCGCGACTCCAGCCACCGCTCGAACAGGGCGAGCGGCGGCGGCCTCCGGGGAGCCCCGTGGTAGCCGGTCCAGGAGTCGCGGAAATCGGCGAGATAGGGAATGTCCAGCCGGCCTGCGACCGTGCGCGCGATGAGCAACGCGGTGGGCGGAGAGCACATGCCGATGACCGCGTCCCAAGCTGCTGCGGCGCGGTGTCCGAGCGCCGCGCGGACCGCGAACGGCCACCACATGACTTGGGAGTCCGGCACCAGCCATGCCTTGGGGTGGAGCTGGCCACGCTTCGGGGCGCTTCGGAGGGCGGGCGCCGCGCCGCTTCCGCGCACCCGCCGGCTGCGGTAGAAGAACGAGAATTCCGGCGCCCTGGCGCGGATGGTTTCAATGCCGCCGACCTGCGCCGCCAGGTGCGGATCCGACGGCAAGCCGGCGGGCGGTGTGACCCCGGTCAGCACCGTCGGATGCCAGCCGAATTCCGGGAGGTACTTGACCAGCTTGATCGCCCGCTCGACCGAGACATGGCTGGTCGGAGCGAAGTTCCGGGTGACGAGGAGCACGCTGCGCATCGCGGCTATCGGGCGAGCGCGCTGAGGGCGGGCGGCTCGAGCGCGCGCGGCGTACGCGGCTCGCCCGCGAACAGCCGCACCAGCTCACGGGCGATCACCGACACGTCGAACTGTTCCGCGATGCGCTGCCGCGCGGCCCGGCCGAGCTCCGACCGGCGGGCGGGCGAGCCGACCAGGTCGAGCAGCGCATCGGCCAACGCGTCAGGCCGGCCAGGCGGCACCAGCAGGCCGGCGCCGGTGAGCAGCTCGGCCTGCCCGCCGGTGGCGGTCGACACAGCCGGTATCCCGTAGGCCATCGCCTCGACCAGCCCGACGCTCAGTCCCTCGTGAAGGCCGCCCCCCAGATCCAGGCTCGGGAGCACGACGCAGTCGATCTCTCCCTCACGGTAGCGCCGCCGCAGCTCGGCGTGGGGAACGCGACCCAGCATCTGCAGTCGATCGGCGAGGTTCAGCTCGCGGATGCGTTGGGCCAGCCGGTCGGCCTCGGGGCCGGCGCCTGCGAGCTCGAGGATGAACGGGACGCCCCGCGCCGCGAGCAGTGCCGCCGCCTCGAGCAGCACGCGGTGCCCCTTCACCGGCACGAGGCGGGCGGGGCAGAGGATCACCGGAGTGTGCCGTGTGGCGGTGGCCGCAGGGTTCGGCGGAAGGCGAACGCCCATGTGGAGGACGATAGCCCGCGCCGCCGCTTCCGCGCTGACCAGCCGGCGCGCGAGGTCCAGCATCGGGCCGGCGATGAACCTGCCGAACCGCGCCGAGCGCAGCTTCTGGTCCAGCAGATTGTTGAGCACGACGTCGTAGCGATGCGCCGTGAAGCTCCAGGGTATGCCGCTGGCGGCGCTCGCGCCCATCGCCATCGTCGCCGTGAAGTGAGCCCAGTGCGCGTGGATGTGATCGGCTCGCCACGCGCGGGCGAGCTCGGCGAGCCACGCGCCCTCGGCCGTGGCGAGCGCGTTGAACAGCGCGCGCCGGCGCGGCCGGGTGGCGCGGAGCCGCCAGTACGACGCGGCCACGGCGCCCGGCCGACGCGCGAGAGCGGCGGCCGCCGCGGCTGCGATCGTGAGCCGCCCGGGGAGGCGCCGGGTCCGCGCGAGGACGGCGTCTACGTCGTCGTGAAGGATGGGCTCGTCCGACTGCCGTGGCACCACCAGCACGTCGTGGCCGGCCGCGAGCAGCGCCTCGATCTCGGGGACGATGAACGTCTCGCCATCGCCGTGCGGGAGCCGTTGGGTCAGGTACACGATCCTCACGAGGCCGCCTCTGCCGAGCCCACCGGCGCGCGCAGGTGCAGGATGCGTGCGGCGGCCTCCGAGCGCAGGACGATCGCGTAGTAGCCCGCCACCGCCAGCGCGGCCGCGACGAGCGCCACGCGCTCGTGACCCAGGTAGAGCGCGGCCGCCGCCGGCAGCAGACAGGCCGTGACCAGCGCCACCAGCCGCCCCGCCGGATCGACCAGCCGGGCGATCGAGCTGTGGCCGGCGTGCATGAACCGGGCGATCGAGCTGACCGAGATGATCACGCCGCTGGCGGAGAGCAGCGCCACCGCCAGCAGAGGAGAGTTCCGGTGAGCGCCGATCAGCAGCGAGCCGAGCCGCAGGGCGAACTCGAACAGGCTGAACGCCAGCGCGGAGCCCTGCCACTCGCGCACGCTGAGCAGGCCGCTCAGTGGGTTGCTCACGAGCCACACCACGAACCACGGCGCGAGCACCTGCGCGTACCGTCCCGCCTGCTCCCACTGCGCGCCCAGGACGATCGCGAAGAGCCGGGGGCCGCTGAGCGCGATGGCGGCGAAGACCGGCAGCCCGCAGGCGAACAGCACCAGCGCGATGCGCTCGGTGAGCTGCCGGAGCCGCTCGGGCTCGCGCGCCACGGTCGCCGCGCGGGAGAGAAATACCTGGCCTACCGCCTGGCCCACCAGCATGGTGGGCAGCACCAGCATCTTGTAGCTGAGCGCGTAGAGGCCCGCCGCCGCGACGCCGAAGCTGGCGGAGAACAGAATGGACGGAAGCTGCAGGCTGCCGATGTTGAACAGCCCGGCCCAGGTCGTGAGCAGCGGAAACCGGCGGTATCGCCGGGCGGCGGCCGCGAGGCTTTTCACCGTGACGAGCGACGCCGGCCGGTCGCGCCAGGCGAGCACCGCCAGTCCGCCGCCGCCGGCCACGCGACCGATCACGTCACCGATCAGCAGCCCGGGCGCGCCGGCTCGGGCGGCGCCGAGTGCCACCTGAGTTCCCACCTGACCCGCTCCCTGGCTCAGCTTGGTCCGGGCGATCCGCCCGAAGGCGCTGCGACGAATCGCCCAATAGGAGAGCGCCTGATACGTACCACCGCCGACAAATCCGATCGGCACGAGCCAGAGATACGGCTTGAGCGCGGGCACCCGGGCCGCCGCCACGAACGCGTCGCCGCCGGCCCAGATCGCGAGCGCGAGGATCGTCGCCGTCCCGGCGAGCAGCGTGAAGCTCAGGAGCAGCAGCGAGGCGGCGGTCGGCTCGTCTTCGGGCAACGGGATCGCCACCTCGTACCGGAGCGACGCGACCACCAGCAGCACGGTGAGCGTGGAGGAGTAGACCGCGAGCGTACCGTAGTCGGCGGGCGTGTAGAGCCGGGTCAGCACCGGCGTGGCCAGCGCGAGCAGCAGTTGCGCCGTCGCCGTGCCCGAGGCGATCGTGGCGACGCTGCGGCCGAACACCCCTCCCGGCAGCTTCGCCCGCCCCAGAATGCCCGGCCGACGCATCGCGATCAGCGGCTGGGCCATCGCCACGTCTCGACCCCTGGCGGGCTGGCAAACGGGAGTACCGACGTGCCTGCCGCGCGTCGTCGGGGGAGGGGCATGATTCCGATCATTCCAGGACTATGCACCCGCCCGGGTCCCCGGGGTGTGACGGCTGTCACGACGCTACAGCCGGGTCGCACGGACGATCAACTTGTGGCCCGGTTGCCACGGCAGGAGCCGGTCGGCGGCGGCCACGGCCCTGAGCGCGGGATAGAGGCAGGCGAGCACGCGGAACTGCGTGCGATAGCGCCCGACGTCGTCACCGGTGACGACGCTGCCCTTGCTCCCCTCCGTAGGATCCCCGGCGCCCGCCTTGCGGCGGCGCACCAGCTCGAACGCTCCGTTCAGCGCGGTATCCACCAGCTCGGAGCCGAATCGGGAATACGTGATGGTCCGGTCGATCCGAAACGCCGGACCCAATGTGTCCCGCACCGAGTCGAGCGTGTATCCGGGCCGGACGTGTCCGTGCCACGCATCCGTGAGACCGATGCGGTGCCTGAGCCGCACCAGCGGGGAGCCGGGCTGCACGTGCGGCACGTTGACGATGAGGGTGCCGCCGGGCCGGAGGATTCGAGCCAGCTCGCGGCCAAAGCCGCGATCGTCCTCGATGTGCTCCAGGTAGTCGACGATGACGATCTGATCGAAGGAACGGTCCGCGAACGGTGTGCGCGGGCCGTCGAGCCGGTACACGTCGCTCCCCACGAGCTGCCGGATCGACGCGACCGTGCGCTCGCTGAGGTCGGCGCTCGCCCAGCGGCCGCCGCGCTGCCGCAGCAGGTAGCTGATCACGCCGTTGTCGCCGCCGATGTCGAGATTCGATTTGCCCGCGGGGTCCTCGAGCAGCTCGAGGATGCGGTCGAGCTTGGCCTGTTTGAGCACCGACTTCCGGAACAGCGCCAGCGCCCACGCCGTCTGGGGCGCCGTCATCGTGGCTCGCTGGTCAGGGGGCGACGGCGGGAATCGACACGGGCAGGCGCAGGTGACGCATCACGAATCCGAAGGTCACCACGGCGCGGAGGAACCAGCCGACGGCCACACCGTAGATGACGCCGGTGAGTCCCCAGCGCGCACCGATCCAGGCGCCCGCGACGGCCAGGCCCACGGAGACCCAGCCCGAGACGTTGATCCGGGAGAGCTCGCGCGGCTCGGCGACCGCCGCCGCGACGGCCTTGGCGAACGCGTTCGCGATCTTGGCGACTCCGCTCACGATGGCGGCGAGCAGGAGCGGACCCGCGAGGTGGTACTTGCCCGCCAGGAACCAGCGCTCCACCAGCGGCGTGAAGAGCCAGATCGCGGCGGACGCCAGGAGCACCATGCCCCCGACGAGGCGTGCCTCGTGCGACACCAGCCGTCGCCGCTCGAGCACCGTCGTCGCCGCCCGGAGCCGCGGCAGCAGACTGAACCCCACGCCCATCTGCATGACCCGGTACACCGACCCCGCGATGGCGCCGACCACGCCGAACAGCGCCAGATCGGCAAGCGGAAGCACGTGCGGCAGCACGAGACGCTCGAGCTGAATGAGCAGCAGGCCGCTCGCGTTGAGGCCCGCGAACGCCAGTGCCTCGCCCCAGGAGAACCCCACCGCGCCCGGGGGCCGCCGGTGGCGCTCGCGCAGCAGCGCCGTCCAGCCGTAGCCCGCGGCGGCCATGAACCCCACCGTGGAGATCAGGACCGGAAGCCACGCGCCGGGAACCCGGGCCAGTAGTGACGCGCCCGCCGCGAGCAGCAGCACGATGTTCGGGCTCTGGTTCAGCGCGAGCGCGCGGGCGAACCGCTGCTCGCTCTGGAACCGCGCGGCGGCCACCACCATTAGGCCACCTGTGGCGGCGGACACGAAGAGCATGGCCGAGAGCGGCAGCGACAGGCCGTAGCTGGCGAGGCCGAAGACCGCGAAGGCGAAGCCCACTGCCATGGAAACTCGGGCCGATCGGGCCAGCAGGGCGGGACTGGCATCGAGGTGACGGCGGGTGACCACCCCGTCGAGGCCGGCGGGGGCGATCGCGTAGCCCAGATTGCCCAACGCGATGACGAGCGTGAAAATGGCGTACTGCTCGGTGGGCAGGACCCGGGCGAGAATGAGGTTCGAGCCGGTAAAGCCGACGCCCGAGAGGGCGTAGACCACCATGCTGCGCAGCGTGGGCGATTCCCACACGCGCCTCACGCGTGCGCCCCGACGACCTTTGCCTCCATCGCGTCGTAGAACTGCGCCAGCTTCCGACGCGCGGCATCCGGGGTGAACTCCTCCTGGACATACGCCTTGGCCCGGGCGGCGAGCATGCGGCGCAGGGACGGGTCGGCCAGGAGCGTGGCCAGGCCGTCACCCAGGGACTCGGGCTCCGGATCGACCAGATACGCGGTGCGGTCGTCCAGTACCTGGGTATGGGTCCTGAGCCGGGTCGCGAGCACCGCCGTACCGGAGTCGAGGTAGGAGTAGATCTTCATCGGCGTGTTGAGCCCCTTGAGTCGGGGAGAAACGAGCACGTCCGCCTGCTTGAGCAGCTCGGGCAGGAGGCTCACCGGGCGGGGACCGAGGAAATGTACCCGCCGGCGGATGCCCAGTCCGGCCGCGACGCGGCGGTAGCGCCGGATGTCTTCCTTCCGGCCCCCGACGATGACGAGGCTCACCCCGGGCATCCGCTGCAGCGTGCGTCTGAAGCCCTGCAGCAGGAGATCGATGCCCTGGTACCGCTCCAGGTTCCCCACGTACATGGCGACCGGGCCGGCCCGCCGAACCCGCTCCGGAACGAGCCCATGCTGCCGCTCGTCGGCGGAGCTCCCGTTGGCCAGGAGCGTGCTGTCCTCGACCCGTCCCACCGGCTTCCCGGGCGCATGACCCAGCGCGACGTCCTCGAGCGCGGCGCACACCGTCAGCACGCCGATGCTCCGGCGCACCGCCACCGATTCGCAGAACCGGAGGAAGGGCAGCACCACGTTGAGCCGCGGATAGGCTTCGGCCAGCTGCTCGGCGAGCGAGCTGTCCATGTCATAGATGTAGGGGACCCCCGACAGGGCGCTCGCCGCCGCCGCGATGAAGGCCGATTCCTCCACCGCGTGGATCAGGTCGTATCGCGCGCGCCGCACCATGAGCAGGCACTTCACGACCATCACGAGGTCGCACAGCACCTTCTTGATCGAAAAGCCGGCTCGCACGTTGTGGACGCCCGGAAGACGGGGGATCCGGTGGATGCGGCAGTTGGGAATCTCGACGTCTTCGCCTTCGTGCAGGGTCAGAACGTCCACCTGGTGGCCCCGCGCGCTCAGGAACTCGAGCACGGCGCGCACGGCCAACGGTGTGCCCCTCGCCTGAAAAAACGGGTGAGGAGCGAGCACGAGAATCCTCACCCGCCGGGGCCGACCGTCGGTCCGGGTGGCCTGAGCTGCCGCATTACGTCGTCGATCTCGGCTGCTTCCCGCGCCGGACTCCAGCCGAGGTCGGCTGCGGCGATCCGCGCGACGGCGGCCACCGTCAACGGGGCAGCCGCGAAAGGCAAACCGAAGGTCGTCCGTCGAAACATCAGGTCGGACAGCCGTACTGCCATCTCCTCTCTCAAGGCGCGGCGCAGGAGGGCCTCGGGCGGAGCCTTGGACGTATCGCCCAGATCGTCGATCCGAACCTCGACGGTTCGGCAGCGGGTCCTGGGGAGCCCAAGGCTGGTCACCACCCGATCGACCACCCGCTGCGCTACCCCCCTGGCTGTGGTGAACTTGACGCCTTCGGCCGAGAACATACCGGCGGGCCCCACGCCCGCTCCGTGGTCTATGACACGCTCTTGGGCAGCCAGGGCGTCGGGCCGCCCGGATTCGCGGCCTGCCTTGAGCGGCAACAGACCCCAGTGACACCGAAGGATGTCGCCGGACGAGATCACCAGGCCCGGGCAGGCGGCCCGGAACTCCTCGACCAGGGCCGCTGCCCCGCGCCCTATCAGCGGCTCGGGGTCTCCCCCGGGCCAGGGGGCATACCAGGTCCCCAGCAGGGTGGTGCTCTCTCCGGGCACTATAAAAATGTATCGGTTGCCGCCCCCAATAGGATCATCACGCCTGCCCGACCGAGAGCGAATGCCCACGGCTACATCCGTCCTCTGGCCCGGAATCTCCACATTGAGCGCGAAGGCCTGGGGCAGAGCAGAAGGATCGTCCGCAGCCGGCGGGTTGCGGGTCAGGCCGGGCGTCCACGGGCCGGCCGCGACGACCACCCGTCGGGCGCGGACGGAGAACTCCTCTCCGCTCAGCACATCGGTGGCGGTCACGCCGGTGACGGCACCGTCCGAGATGCTGGGGCCGTGGGCGCGACAGTAGTTGGCCGCTGCCGCGCCCTGTTCGACCGCGGCTCGTACGAAGGCCAGCGCCAGCCCCTCAGGATGGCGGAGCCGGGCGTCGTACCACACTGCTCCTCCGCTTGCCCCCTCGGAGGGAAACGCGGGGAAGCGGCGCCGGCACTCCTCGAGTGAGATGAGATGCCCAGCCGGGAGGCGGCGCTCGGGGGTGAGGCCCCGGTTGCGGTCCAGCGACAGGAGATCGTTGAGTCCCAGGACGGCCCGGAACGCGGCTCGGCTTCGGGTGCCAAGCTCCTCGGTCGGAACCAGCACCGGGAGCGGCTCGACCAGGGTGGGCGCGATGCGGAGCAGGGCCGAGCGCTCCCGGATGGATTCCCGCATGCGGCGGAAATCGCCCCGCGCGAGATAGCGCAGGCCGCCGTGAACGATGCGAAGGCTGTTAGCGGAGGTTGCCGCGCCGAAGTCGCCGCGCTCGAGCAGCGCGACCTGGAGTCCGCGCAGCGCCGCGTCCCAGGCGATGCAGGCCCCCAGGATGCCTCCGCCCACGACGACCACGTCGTACACCGGGGCAGCCAGGCGAGCGATATCGCGTTCCATCCGAATCCCGGAGTGCCGCGGACCCGGCGCGTCGGCGTCGCCGGGCCGCGCGGGCGGACTGCGCTAGACCTGCTCGCGCACCCGGTACGCTCGCCGATGGGGAGAGCGCAGGTGCACGATGATCTCACCCACGAGCCCGAGGCCCATGAGCTGAACGCCGAGGGCCACGAGCAGTACGGCGAGAAGCAGGAGTGGCCGATTCGCGATGCCCTGGCCCTCGAGGCGCTGGGCCACCAGGACCAGGCTCACGACGGCTCCGAGACCGAAGAACACGGTGCCCACCAGACCGAAGAACCGCAGCGGCTTCTCGGTGAACTTCGCGAGGAAGAAGAAGGCCGCGATGTCCAGCAGCCGCCGGACGTACACGCCGGGACCGTAGATCCGCGTCCGGCTGTCCTTCGGGTGCTGGGGAACGTCCACCTCGTCCACCCGGTAGCCCTCGCGCAAGGCCAGCGCGGGGATGAAACGGTGCAGGTCCCCGTAGAGCGGCAGGCCCTCGGCAACCGAACGCCGGATGGCGCGTGCCCCGCAGGCCATGTCGTGGAAACGGCGGTCGCCCGCGCCCCCGACCATCCGCTGAAATGCGCGAGACTGCAGCCGGTTGAACCAGCTGTCCACCCGGGGAGAGCGATTGGCCACCACCATGTCGGCTCCGCCGCGCAGGCCGTCCAGCAACGGGCCGACACCCTCGGCCTGAATCTGGAAGTAGGCGGGCAGGGTAAGAACGACGTCTCCGCGGCTCCGCTCGATGCCAAGCTGGAGCGCCGCCGTCTCGCCGAAGGTCCGGGCGAACGAAAGCAGCCGGATCGGCTCGCCGGCGCGGCTCAACGCCATGAGGTCGGGTGGCGGTGCGAACCCGCCGTCGAACACGAAGAGGAACTCGTATTCCTCCCCACGGCGGTCGAGCTCCACCGCGAAGCTGCGGTATAGCGGAACCAGGTCGTCCGCCCGCTCTACGACAGGTACGACCACGGACACGAGCCGGCTCCCGGACGAATTGGAGTCGGGTGAGGTCCCGGCCGTCGGCGCGATGAGCGTGCCCTCGGCGGTCATGGTCAGCGCACCTCCCTCGCAGTAGGCGTTTCGCGGGCACTTTCGCGCTCGCTGCTCAGCGCGACCTCCGCGACGAGGCCGAGCATGGTCAGATAGAAGGCGGCGGCGAGCCAGAGCAACGCCGCGCCGGGGAAGACGACGGCGTTCGCCTTGAGCGGCGGGAAATGGGTGGCCGCGTAGCCCCACAGCATCAGAAAGATGGCCGCGGCGCACACCATTGGCACGGAGGCCACCGCGAAGCCGACGAGCGGTCGCGAGCGGAACGTGGTGATCATCTTGAGCGTGACCAGGTCCACCAGCACCTTCACCGTTCGACTGATGCCGTACTTGCTCTCGCCAAAGCGCCGGGCATGATGGCGGACCGGCAGCTCGGTGATCCGCGCGCCGACGCTGGCGGACAGCGCGGGAATAAAGCGATGCTGCTCGGCATACAGAGAGATCCGGTCCAGCAGTTCGCGCCGATACGCCTTCAGCGAACAGCCGTTGTCGGTGATCGGAACGCCGGTGAGCCGCCGGATCAGCCGGTTCGCGACCCACGACGGCACCTTGCGGAGGATGAGCTTGTCCTGCCGCCGCTGACGCCAGCCACAGACCAGGTCGTAGCCCTCATCCAGCTTGGCCACGAGCATCGGGATGTCGCGCGGGTCGTTCTGCAGATCGCCGTCGAGGCTGACCACCACACGGCCCCGTGCATGATCGAAGCCCGCCATCATGGCCGCCGTCTGTCCGACGTTCCTGCCGAGCCGCAGGCCGTGCACTTGAGGATGGGCCAGCGCCGCTCCGGCGATCCGGCTCCAGGTGTCGTCCCGGCTGCCGTCATCGACCAGAATGATCTCATAGGTGCCCTGGTAGGTGGAAAGGGCCTCGAGGATCCAGTCGACCAGCGGCTGCACGTTTTCCGACTCGTTGTAGAGCGGTGCCACCACGGAGAGGTCCGGCATGCTCACTCGTCTGAGGGACAGGTCAGTCTTCGAAGATAGACTGGGCGCCACCGCGCTTCCAGCAATGCCCGTTCCGCGTCAGGCCGGCCGCTACGGATCGGGTAATCACAGGCCGACAAACGACTTGAGCCTCGTGGTCGAGGCTCGGGGTGGGGGACGCGTCGCGAATTTTGCGATGGTGATGCTCAGGCGCAACAGAAGATCGGTGGCCGGGTCCGGGGACTCACCAGCCGCCGCGGCGGAACAACATGACGGGAATGGTCTTCAGCATGATCCGCACGTCCTCGCGCAGGCTCTGGCGCCGGATGTACTCGAGATCGAAGCTCACCTTGGCCCGCACGTCATCGAGCGAGCTGTTATACGGCAGGCTGATCTGAGCGAGGCCGGTAATGCCCGGCTTGGCCCGCTGGCGCAGCGGGTACTCGGCGATGTGGCCGCGCAGCTCGGCGAAAATGCTCGGCCGCTCGGGGCGAGGCCCGACGATGTTCATCTCGCCCTTGAGCACGTTGATGAGCTGGGGCAGCTCGTCCAGTCGGTACTGTCGAAGCACGCGCCCGAGCGGGGTGACTCGCGGATCGGTCGGAGTGGCCCACACGGCGCCGGAGAGCCGCTCGGCATCCACCTGCATCGTGCGGAACTTGTAAATGGTGAACGGCCGGCCGCCGAGATCCTGCAAGCGGCCGTGATTGCGTGCCGCCGCGCCGCTACTGCGGCGGTCGAGCCCGACGCGCTCCTGGGTGTAGAACACCGGTCCGCGGGAGGTGAGCTTGATCAGCACGGCCAGGAGCACGAAGACGGGCGCCAACGCGATGATCGCCGCGAGCGCGACGACGAAGTTCAGCGTGCGCCGCGCCCAGGCGAACGATTGCTTCGGGAGCGTCCGGCTGACGCGAACCACGGCTCGCGTGTAGGCGCGTGTCCACGCCTGCCGCGGCGCGAGCGGGGCCGACACCTGACGCCGGCGGACTCCTGAAGTTGCTGTTCCCATGCGGTGGATATGTGCTCGTGGCTCGAGTTGCCGGACGACGACCTGTCGGTCGCTAGGTTAATCGATCCGCGGGACCGTCATTGTGACGCTTCTCACCAACGCGCACTCGCGTCACGGCCGCGGTGGGCGAGCCCGGGTCAACAGCGGGTGCTGCAACTCCCCCAGCCCGAAGCTCGCGAGCCACTGGCTGAAACGGGAGCGCTCGACCGTCGGCTCCGCCGGGGGCAGCGCGTCAGGCGCCGCCGGCGACGCGTCACTAGGGGCGTCGCCCGGTGTCGTCACCGGATCCGGATCTGGCTGCTGTGTCATACGCTCGACGTCCACGTGAGGGCTGGGGGAAGCCACGAGGGACGTCGGGCACATGTTCAAGGATGACGCCGCAAATTTCGGCGGTTCGCCCGGCAGGGGGGCTGGGGCGATCTCAGAATCTAAGGCATTGTTCAACAGAATGTTAGCCGTTATTGTCGGGACCAGATGCACGGCCGGCCTTTCCGGGGGCCGTTGCTGCGGGACCACAGCGCCATCACGGTCTGGCGCAACACTACCCCGCTCGGGAAGCGTAGCGCGGTGCCCCGCAAACTGTTGCGCGCGGTCGGCGGTCCCGCGAAACGCCGCCGGTCAAGATAACCACAATCGTATGCGATCGTACAACTTACCCAGATCCGGGCCAGCCGCACGAGTCCTGCATTCAGCGCCGGCCCGGGACCCACTGCCCTCCCACCTTTTCGCGGGCACCCATGGCAAATCGAGACAACGCCCCAGCACCGCTCGTGCTCATCGCGAACGACCAGGAATGGTCAGCGCGCTCCATTGAGAGCATCCTGGGCCCGAACGGCTACTCGGTCGTCCGCGCGTACACGGGGCAGCAAGCACTCGAGCGGGCCCGGGCGGCGCAACCGGACATCATCATCCTCGATGCCCAGATGCCCGACATGCATGGGTTCGACGTGTGTCGCGCGCTGCGCAGCGACCCGCGCTTCAGCGTCACGACACCCATCGTGATTACCACCTCCGGTCCGTCCGGCCGCACTCAGCGACTCGAGGCCTATCGCGCCGGCGCCTGGGAGTTTCTGGGGCAGCCGCTCGACGGCGAGGCCTTGCTGCTCAAGCTGGGCACGTTCCTCCAGTCGAAGCAACAGGTGGACATCCTCCGCGAGGAGAACCTGCTCGATTCGGGCACCGGCCTCTACAACATGCGCGGCCTCACCCGGCGCGCGCGCGAAATCGGCGCGGACGCGATTCGCCGCCGCGAGGCGCTCGCCTGCGTGGTCTTCGCGCCGGATGCCGACGAGACCACCGAGGACGAGTCGCCCAGCGACGTGGAGATCCGGCTCTCGGATCAGGTCGGCACCGTGTTCCGTCAGGTGGGCCGCGGCTCCGACGCGATCGGCCGCCTGGGACCCACCGAGTTCGCCGTCATCGCCCCGGCAACGGGAGCGGATGGCGCCGTCCGGCTGGTGAACCGGCTGGGAGAGGCGGTGGAAGCCACCCGGATCCCGGTGCGCGGCGGCGAGCGGCCTCTGCGGGTGAAGGCAGGATATTGCGCGGTCCCGGACTTCGCTGAATCCGCCGTGGACGCTACGGAACTGCTGCTTCGTGCAACGACCGCCTTGCGAGACCTCCGTCGCACCGGCGGCGAGGAGCGGATTCGGGCATTCGAGCAGGTCCCGCTCCAGTACCCGAGCTGAGCCGCGAGCTCGGGTAAGTGTAGCTTCGACACTACGCTATGTTGCGTGAGCCGCGCCGGACCCTGTTGATCTGGCGCGGCAATTGCTTGACAGCCGCAGCAGCCTGTGGTACCAAAAGACACCGCATCCGGCCCGTCGATGTGCCAGTCCATCACCCCGCTGGCCGGCAGCGACACCTCCACAGACCGCCAGCGCGGTCCCGCCCAGGAGACCAGGATGTCCAACCCGCTCGCCCAGCAGGAACGGTCGGGCGCACCGGCCGCCGATCCCGCGTCACGCGATCCGTTCTCCATCCCGAGCGAGGTCAAGGCCAGTATCCGTGTGCTCGTGGTCGACGACGAGCGCACGCTGCGGGAGAGCTGCGCCAGCGTGCTGCAGATGGACGGCTACAACGTCACGCTGGTGGGGCGGGGAGAGGAAGCGATCGACACGGTCAAGCGCCGCAAGTTCGACATCATCCTCGTCGATCTCTACATGTCGCAGGTCTCCGGGCTCGACATTCTGCGCTCGGCGCTGCAGGCCTATAAGGACACCATCGTCGTCGTCATGACCGGCAACCCGAGCGTCACCAGCAGCATCGAGGCACTCCGGGCGGGGGCGTGGGACTATCTCCCGAAGCCGTTCAGCGCCACGCATCTCCAGGTGCTCATCGGGCGGGCCTCCCACGCGGTGATCATGTCGCGCGAGGCGCAGGACCTGCGCGTGCAGCTCATGAAGCAGCACGGGCACAGCGACAAGATCGCCCTCATCGGGATCTCGCCGCTCTTCAGGCAGGCCGTCGACCTCGCGCGCAAGGTGGCCGGCACCGACGCGTCGGTCTTCATCAGCGGAGAAAGCGGCACGGGGAAAGAGGTCATCGCCCAGTTCATCCACCAGAACAGCCGCCGGGCGGGCCGGACGCTGGTGCCGATCAACTGCGCGGCGCTGCCCGAACCCCTGCTCGAGAGCGAGATGTTCGGCCACCGCAAGGGAGCCTTTACCGGCGCCGACCGCGACAAGCCCGGCCTGCTCGAGACCGCCAACGGCGGCACGCTGTTCCTCGACGAGCTCACCGAGATGACCATGCCGCTCCAGGCCAAGCTCCTGCGCGTCATCCAGGACGGCGTGGTCCGGCGGGTCGGGAGCGAGCAGCACGATGCCGTCGTCGACGTGCGGTTCATCTCGGCCACCAATCGCGAGCCGCAGGACGCGGTGGACTCGGGCGTGCTGCGCGGCGACCTGTTCTACCGGCTCCGCGTCGTACCGATCAAGCTGCCGCCGCTTCGCAAGCGGCCCGAGGACATTCCCCTCCTGGCGAACCACTTCCTCACGGTCTACTGGCAGCGCCATCGGCAGATGGGCGACCGCGTGCCCCGGCTGAGCGACGCGAGCATCGCCTTCTTGCGTTCGCGTCCCTGGCGAGGCAACGTTCGTGAGCTCCAGAACGTCATCGAGCACGTGGCGGTGCTGGCGGAGCCCGACCAGATCATTCAACCGAACGACATCCCGGTCTACGACGATAACCCGGAGTGGCCGGCGGAGACGGTGGCGACCACCGGCGTCATGGACGAGGCCTATCATGCCGCGAAGGACCGGGTGGTGGCGCAGTTCGAGAAGGAATACCTGACCCGCCTGGTCACGCGCGCCGGCGGCAACATGTCGAAGGCCGCCCGGCTGGCCAGTATCGACCGGACCACGCTCTACCGCCTCATGGACAAGCACGCCTTTCACCGCGACGAGAGCCAAGGGTCTCCTGAGTGACCCCTGAGACCGCCCTGCCCGGAACGACGAGCGGCGATCGCCGCCGGGTGGCGGCGGGCGCGGCGCCGGCGCGGGTGTGGGATCCGGACCTCCCGGTGGGTAGCGCCATCGTTGCGCCGCTCTGGGACGCGCTCCGGGACGCGGTGCTATGGGCCCAGGCGGAGTGGGAGCGCGTGGTGGAGCACGCCTCGGGGATGGACGAGGTCACGGCCCACCTCGCCCAGCTCTCCGCCGCCATCCGTCAGCAGGCCAGCGGGCAGAATCCCGATCTCGGCGCCCTGCCGAGAAACCCGCTGGCTCGGCGGCTCGCCGGTCTCATCCGGGCCTCCTTCCTGGAGCGTGCTCAGGCGTTGCCGGCGCCGGACGTCGCCCAGGTCCTCCGGATGCTGGCCGCGATCGAGGCGGTAAGCCAGCGGCTCGAGGCCGACTGGTCGCAGCACTTCGCCGACCGGCTTTCCGGGCCCGATGGGCTCGAGCTCGTGGTGGAAGTGGCCCACGACCTCCGATCGCCCCTCACCTCCATTCTCTTTCTCGCCGAGACCCTCCAGCGCGCCCGAAGCGGCCCGGTGAACCCGGTTCAGGAGCGCCAGCTCGGGTTGATCTACAGCGCCGCCTTCGGGCTGAGCTCCGTGGCGAGCGACGTGATCGAGCTCGCCCGGGGAGGCGACCGGTTGGTGGACCTCGACCCCATTCCATTCTCCGTCACGGACATCCTCGAGTCGGTGCGCGACATCGTGCAGCCGATCGCCGAAGAGAAGAGTCTCACGGTCAAGCTGGCGCCGCCGGAGGCCGATTTCCGCATCGGCCACCCGGTCGCGCTGAGCCGGGTGCTGCTCAACCTCACGACGAACGCGCTCAAGTTCACGGCCGAAGGCTTCGTGGAGGTGACGGCGCGCGAGGCGGGCGGCCGGCGCGTCGAGTTCTCGGTGCGGGACACCGGGCGCGGCATCCCGCCGCAGAGCATGGCAACGCTGTACGAGCCCTTCCGCCGGCGCCAGAAGCCGGGCGAATACGCCTTCTCGGGGTCGGGGCTGGGTCTTTCGATCTGCCGTAAGCTGGTCGAGGCCATGGGTTCGACCCTCGAGGTCGAGACCGCCCCAGGCTACGGCACGAGGTTCTACTTCGTCCTCGATCTGCCGTTCGCGGGCGAGCCCCAGTTCGGCTGAGCACCCGCCCACTACCAGCCGCTCACGTCCGCGGCTAGCTTCCTCCCGCAGCCATTTCCGGAACGTCACGCTCGTCCGCCCCGGCGACCCGGCCGACCCGCGTCGAGCCCATGTACCGAACGTTCCTCCGGTGGCTCAGCAGACGACCCTGGTGGGATCTCGGGTCCTCGCGCACTCCTCGCAGCCCTGCCGCGGTCCGGGTCCGGCCAGGCGCATCGAGGGGGACCGGCGCGGGGACGGCGATCCCCGAAGAACCGAGCGCTACGTGACCCGACCACTGATTCGGCCCGCCCGGCACCTGAGCCAGCCTCCGGTGCACGCCCCGAACGCCGCCCTTCTGATCGACTTCGATAACGTCACCCTGGGCATTCAGAAGGACCTGACCAAGGAGCTCAGGACCCTCCTCAACAGCGATATCATCAAGGGCAAGGTGGCGGTCCAGCGGGCCTACGCCGACTGGCGCCGCTATCCGCAGTACATCGTTCCGCTGTCCGAATCCTCCATCGATCTCATCTTCGCCCCCGCGTTCGGCTCGAGCAAGAAGAACGCGACGGACATCCGCCTCGCCATCGACGCGATCGAGCTCGTGTTCACTCGTCCGGAGATCGGGACCTTCATCCTGCTCTCGGGCGACAGCGACTTCTCGACGATGGTGATCAAGCTCAAGGAGTACGGGAAGTACGTGATCGGCGTCGGGATCCGGGAGAGCGCGAGCGACCTGCTGATCCAGAACTGCGACGAGTACTACTCCTACAACGACCTCGCCGGCCTGACCAAGGAAGTCGACACCCCGTCGACCCAGCGGGATCCCTGGGAGCTGGCGGGCGAGGCCGTGGCCCAGATGGCGCGGAACGGCGACGTCATGCGCTCCGACCGACTCAAGCAGGTCATGCAGCAGATCGACCCGAACTTCGACGAGCGGAATGCGGGGTTCAATCGATTCAGCAAGTTCGTGGTCGAGGCCGGGCAGAAGGGCGTCGTGCAGGTCACCAAGCTGGACAACGGCCAGTACGAGGTGGCGCCCCCGGGAGGCGCCGTGGCCCCGGCGCGCCCGGCGCGGGAGCCGGCCGAAGGCCCGCGTGAAGAGAACGGTCGCCGAGGCCGCGGACGCCGGGGCCGCGGGCGCGATCGTGAGCGGGGCGCGGGCCGCGAGCGCACCGAGGAGCCCGCGGCGGATGCGCCACGGGAGGCGCCGGTGCCGCGGGCCCGCACCGCCGACGGCAGCCTGTCACTGGCGCGCGCCTTTCAGCTCATGACACAGGCGCTGAGCGAGCTGCGGGCGCCGGTGCCGCACGAAGCGCTCAGGCTCCGTATGGTGGCGCTGCACGGGCGCGAGGATCCGCTGCTCGATGCGTCGCGCTTCCAGCGGCTGCTGCGGCAGGCCAATGACGCCGAAGTCGCCGACGTCCGCAAGGTGGGTGACGACGAGTACGAGATCTCGCCCCACCGGACCGCGGTGCCCCCGGCGGTCACTCGCGAATTCTCGACGCAGGCCCCCGCCCCATCCGAGGAGGTGCCGGCGGAGCCGGTAGCGGACGGGACCCGGGAGAACGGCCAGCGCTATGGCGTGCGCTTCCGGCGCGGGTCGCGCGCGCCGCTCCGGCATGGGGAAGTTCCCTTGATCGGAGTCGTGCAGATCGAGCCCGCCGACGCCGGCGCCGCCGCGGCCGTGGCCGAGGCGGAGCCCGAAGCGTCGTCCGAGCCCGCCAAGAAGCCCGCCCGCGCGCGCACACCCCGAAAGAAGGCCGCGGCTCCCGCAGCCGAGACTGGCGCGGGGGGCGAAGCACCTGCCGCGGCGACCAAGCCTCGCCGGCCTCGAGCCCGAGCCAAGAAGAAGGCGGAGTGAGCGCCACGGGACGGGCAGCGACGCTGCCCGTCTCCTTTTTTAACCGGCCGACCGAGATGGTCGCCCGGGAGCTGCTGGGCGCGTTGGTCGTCTCCTCCGTCGGCGGACGCCGCACGGCCGGCCGGATCGTCGAAACCGAGGCGTATCTGGGGTACGACGATCCGGCGTCGCATGGCTACAAGCACCGACGCCACGCCGGGAACGAGGCCCTGTTCGGTCCCCCGGCCACCTGGTACGTGTATCTCTCCTACGGCATGCACTGGTGCGCGAACCTGGTATGTAGCCCCAAGGGGCGCGCGGGCGCGGTGCTGCTGCGCGCGGTCGAGCCGGTCGAAGGGCTCGCGGTCATGCGCGCACGCCGTGGCGGCGTCCCAGACCGCCAGCTCTGCTCGGGGCCGGGGAAGCTCTGCCAGGCGCTCGCCATCACCCGCGATGAGGATGGCAAGGCGATGCACAGCTCACCCGTGCGGGTCCTGGCGGACGAAAGCGGCGAGCTGCCGGTGGCCGTGACGCCACGTATCGGCATCACCAAGGCCGCGGACTGGCCGCTCCGGTTCGTGGTCGACGGCTCGCCATGGGCGTCTCGTCCGGCGGCTCGGCCGGCCTGACTGGCGCGGGCAGGGGGAGGGTTTGGGCTGCCCACCCGGAAACGAGACGCGGGCGGCGAATCAATGTGATTCGCCGCCCGCGTCGTTTGTGTCGCGCGCCGCTCAGTAGCCGCCGGCGCGGACGTCCTCTCGGGCGCTCCCCAGGCCAATGCGGAGACCGCCGCTGAACGTGTGGGTCGGACCGTCGAGCAGTCGGCCGAAGGCCACCGGATTGCCGTCCCCATCGGTCACGGTCTTCTGCGAGCCGCTGGTGGTGATCTGGTACTGGCCGAACGCCATGAAGCGGCCAACCTGGAACTGGAGACCGCCCACGAAGG
The DNA here is from genome assembly GCA_025928645.1 of Gemmatimonadales bacterium. Taxonomy (GTDB): domain Bacteria; phylum Gemmatimonadota; class Gemmatimonadetes; order Gemmatimonadales; family GWC2-71-9; genus CAVVWJ01. The sequence goes on along the minus strand of JAICJD010000026.1, from coordinate 12,451 downwards.
TGCCGAAGCCGGAGGATCCGAGCTCGTTGGCATCACTCTGGAACCCGCTCAACGGCGTCGGGTTCACCACGTGAATGATGCCGTAGCCGACGCCGAGGTAGGGCTGGGCCGCCGCGCGGATCGGGAACGCCATGAGCACCGCCGAGTAGCGGCGGATGTCGTTGAAGGTGACGGGCTGCACGCCGCTGGCGTCGGTATAGGAGCTCTGTTCGTTGTCGCCCACCGCTTCGTCGAACGACAACATGAGCCCCGTTCGCTTGGCCACGATGAGCGTGTGGCCACCGAAGGTGGGGATGCCGCTGCGGCCCTGGTCCGGCGTCTTGAAGAACGTGACGCCTCCCTGTCCGCCGATGTACCACTGGAAGTTCCCGTTCCCGGGCGCCTGGGCGAACAGGTGACCGGCACCGAGCGTCAGGGCCAGACCTACGGCAGACATCGATCGGATGAGCGTGCGCATCACTGCCTACCTCCGTAAGGTGTCCGCGCCAGGCGGGTCCTGGCGGCTGCCGCGCTCGGTCGGCGCGGGTCCGTCAAAATGCGGAATCTGCCGGAATTCGCGGGATGGGAGAGGGAGCGGTGACCCGGCTAACTACTTGCTGCTCGGCAGCTTATATAAGCAGTCGCCAGGCCGTTCCCACCCGTCGGAGGCGGTGGGGGTGCAAGGTCGGGGCCAACGAGAGGACGGAGAGGGCGGAGAGGACGCGGACGACGGAGAGGACCTAGAGAGGACCTAGATCAGCTTCAGCGCACGTCCGACCTTCTGAAATGCCGCCAAGGCCTCGTCGAGATCCTCGCGGGTATGGCCCGCGGAGATCTGGCAGCGGACCCGCGCCTGACCCTGCGGGACCACCGGAAACCCGAAGCCGGTGACGAACACGCCCTCGGTGAGCAGCATATCGCTCATGCGGATGGCGTCGGCGGTTTCGCCGAGAATCACGGGGATGATCGGGGTCTCGCCCGGGAGCGGCCTGAAGCCGAGCTCGAGCAGACGGTCGCGGAAGTAGGCCGCGTTGTCGCGCAGCATCCGCACCCGTTCGGGATGGGCCTCGAGGTACTCGACGCTGGCGAGCGCGCTCGCCGCCACCGTGGGCGGCAGCGCGTTGGAGAAAAGCTGCGGCCGCGCCCGTTGCGTGAGGTAGTCGCACAGGGCCGCGGAGCCGGCGACGAAACCGCCGGCGGCGCCGCCGAGGGCCTTTCCGAGCGTGGACGTGATGATGTCCACCTCGCCCAGCAGCCCGTAGTGCTCCGCCGTGCCCCGGCCGTTCGCGCCGAGCACGCCCGTGGCATGTGAGTCGTCCACGACGAGCACCGCGTCGTGGCGCCGGCAGAGCTCTACCAGGTCCGGCAGCGGCGCGATCGAGCCCTCCATGGAGAACACGCCATCGGTGATGACCATCCGGTGGCGGCGGTCACGCGCGGCCACCAGCTTCTGCGCCAGATCCGAGAGATCGGCGTGGCGGTAGACTGCGGTCTGGCACTTGACGATCGCCTTGGCGAGCCGGGCCGCATCGATGATGGAGGCGTGATTGAGCTGGTCGCTGATCACGACGTCCTGCTCGCCGAGCACCGTGGCCGGCACCGCCTCGTTGGCGTTCCAGGCGCTCACGAAGCTGAGCGACGCGCTGGTGCCCACCAGCCGCGCGAGCGCCGCCTCGAGCGCGCGGTGCACGGTGAAGGTGCCGCAGATGAAGCGGACCGAGGCGGTCCCCGCGCCCCAACGGTCGAGCCCGGCCTTTCCTGCGGCGATCACCTCGGGCTGAGCGCTCAGGCCCAGATAGTTGTTGGAGGAGAGAATGATGATGTCGCCGCGGCCTTCCATCCGAACCCGCGGACCCTGCGGGCTGTCCAGGTAGTTGAGGCGCTTGTACACGCCGTCCCGGATGAACTGCTCGAGCTCGCCCTCGAGGCGGGCGTCGAACGCGGTGCTCATGCGGCGACCTCCAGAATCACCTTGCCGGCCTGGCCGTCCTTGATGACCTGAATGGCCTCGCCGATCGATTCGAGCGGAAAACGGTGGGTGATGACGGGCCGGGGGTCGAGCTGCCCGGCGCGGAGGAAGCGCCGCATCTCGTCCCAGGTCTCGTACATCTTTCGCCCGGTAACGCCGTACAGCGTGAGCCCCTTGAAGATCACGTCGCGGGCAAAGTCGACCTCCGTGGTGCGGCTGGGCGTCCCGAGCAGGTTCACCCGGCCCCCGAGACGCGCGGCCGCGAACGCCTGGGCGTGGCCGCTCGGGTGACCGCTCATCTCGCAGACCAGGTCAACACCGTCGCCGCCGGTGTGCTCGCGCACCCGCGCCAGCACGTCGTCGCTACCGGCGTTCAGGGTAAGGTGCGCGCCCATGGTGTGGGCGAGGGCCAGCCGCATCGGATTGAAGTCGCTCGCGATCACCAGCGAAGCGCCCGCCGCGCGCGCGACGCCCACGGCGAAACACCCGATCGGTCCGCAGCCCAGCACCAGAACCGTGCTCCCGGGAACCTCGGACTCGAGCACGGTGTGGACCGCGTTCCCCAGCGGGTCCATGATCGCGCCGACTTCGGTGGGAATGCCGTCGAGCCGCATGACGTTCGAGGCGGGCATGACGATGAACTCGGCGAAGGCGCCGTCCCGGTCCACGCCGATGATCTGGGTGCGCTGACACAGGTGGGCGGCGCCGCGTCGGCACTGAAGGCAATGCCCGCACACGATGTGGCCCTCGGCCGTGACCAGATCGCCTACCGCGAGCAGGCCGGCGGCCTCAGCCTCCCGCCCGAGCTGCACGATTTCGCCCGCGAACTCGTGTCCGATGACGACCGGCGGCTTGAGCCGGTTACTGGCCCAGCTGTCCCACTCCCAGATGTGAAGGTCGGTACCACAGACACCGGCATGGTGAACCCGGATCAACACGTCACTTGGGCCACATGGTGGAACGGGGACGTCCCGGAGGGCCATCCCGGGGCCCGGAGCCGGCTTGACGAGAGCGCGCATCGAGCCTCGGTGAGAAGTCGGGCGGAATATAGGGGAGGCATCGGAGAAGCGGTAAGTCGGGCGGGCGGCGTGGGGCTAGCTGGCGGTCGGGTTGAGGAAGGGTCGCGGAATCTTGATCTCGGGTGCCTACTATCGCGAACGCCCACCTCATCCCGGGTGCAGCGAGGGACCTGCTCGCCCGATCCGGAGCGCCGCGCGAGTTTCCGATCCAGGGAAGCGGGTCCCTCGCTGCGCTCGGGATGAAGAGCGTAGAGCTGATTCGACTCACCACCACACCGTCCACTCACCCGAACATACAAACACCCCCGGACCGAAGTCCGGGGGCGTTTCGGGCCGCCCAGGATGGTGCCGGTCGGCCCTCTCGATATCAGGCAGCGCGCTCCGCGGGCACGTGGCGATGCCAGTGATCGTCACCGGCTTCCTCGTCCGCGGCCCACATGTAGGCCCAGAACCGGACCGGCTTCGGCTTCGGCGGCGCATCCTTGATGACGATGCCCAGGGCGGAGGCCGGATCGGCAAGGTGGCGTGTGCTCATCGTGGCGCTCTCATGGCCGGGGAAGCATAGGGGGAACGGCCATGCAAAAAGCACCCGGCGTGCCACACCAGGTGCTTAGCTAAAGTGGCCCACGACAAGATCTTGAATAATGCCGCCGTCGGGAGCGCGCGTCGTTATGACGCGCTCGAGCGCCGCACCTCCGTGTGAGCGGGACACGGCGGGCTGCTCAGCACGACGCCGTCGGGACGCCGCCCCCCGCCTGACCGGCGGCGACGCCGGCCGGCGCCGTCCTCGATGGTCCAGCCTTCGTAGTAGGCGAGCAGGGATTCGGGCGCGAGCGAGGGGCAGCACGGCAGGACCACGTGCAGCGCGCCAGGAGCGCTTCGCCGCTGCAGGTCGGCAACGAAATTCATCCGGCAGTTGGTTCCCAGGTCGAGCAGCGCGCCAGGATCCAGCACGACCAGATCGAGGTCGCGCGGGAAATCCACGAACTCGGGCAGGCACGGCCCGGTCTGCGCCACGTACCCCTCGAACATGTAACCGAGCGCCTCGGCAGCCATGCGGGACTCCACCCGCTCGACGCACCCGAGATCCCCGGCCAGGAAGGTGACGACCGCGTCGTAGGCCGCGAGCAGATAGGTGGCAGGCTCGGCGCCGATGCCGATGACGAGAGCGACGTCCTCGGGCTCGAGACGCGGCAGCAGCCGCGCGATCGGCGAGGTGGGCTCGAAGCCCCAGTGCGTCGGGGTCCGCTGCGCTTCGCGCAGCTTGAGGAACTGGCGGCGCCAGCGGCTGTACGGCCGGAGCGACAGCCGCTTCATGATCAGCCGGTCCACCGACTCCAGCATGAGCACTTCGGTGAGGAGGAATTGACCTTCAGCGGCGGAGTGGAGCTCCGCAGCGGCCTCATCGCCCAGGCGGAGCAGCTCGTCTCGGCCGATCGAGTTCTTGTAGCCCTCGATCCGCTGGAGAATGTACTCCTGATAGTACTGTTTGTCGGAATACGGCGAGCGCCGGCGCTGCGAGCTTCCCCGCGCCTGGAGGGCGCTCAGCACGCGGCCTCGGCGCGGCCGGCGCGCGACGTCGGGACAAGGGAACGTGAAGGCAAGGCGAGGGCAGCGGGAGGCATCGACTGCAAAGTCATACACAGGACGAGTCGTGTCAATCCGAACCGCTCCCAAAGCGCCGCCCCGCTACTCCGCCTGCAGCAGCGCTCCCTTGAGGTAGCCGGTTTCCGGGATGGTCAGCACCTCGGGGTGGTCGATGCCCTGGCCAAGCACGCGGCGGAGATGGATGCGCCGGCCGCTGTCGGCGGCAGCGTCGGCCAGCATCCGGAGAAATTCGGGGAGCCGTACGTGGAACGAGCAGCTCGCGGTGAGCAGGGTGCCGCCGGGTGCGAGGCAGCGCATGGCTCGCAGGTTGATTTCGTGGTACCCGCGGAGCGCCCCGGGGACGGCGGCCCGGCTCTTGGCAAAGGCCGGCGGATCCAGCACCACGGTGTCGAACCGCTCCCGTGCCCGGGCGAAGGCGCGCAGGGTCTCGAAGGCGTCGCCCTCGCGCCACTCGATGTTGGTGCGCCCGTTGAGCGCGGCGTTGGCGGCGCCGCGCTCGAGCGCCTCCCGGCTCACATCGAGCGCCAACACGGAGGCGGCACGGCGCGCCAGGTGAACCGCGAACGACCCATGATACGCGAAGCAGTCGAGCGCACGGCCGCCCGCCATGGCGACCTCGCCGGCCAGCAGCCGGTTCGGCCGCTGGTCGAGGAACGCTCCGGTCTTCTGGCCGTCCCAGGGGGCGGCGACGTAGCGAACCTCGCCCTCGCGTACTTCGATCCGGCGCGGCACGTCGCCCAGTGCAAGCGAGACCGCCTCGTCGAGCCCCTCGCGCCGGCGCACGGCCACGTCGTTCCGAAGGAGAATTCCCTCCGGCCCGAACTCCTCTGCGACCGCGCCGACCACCATCTCACGCATGGTCTCGAGACCCGCCGAGAGGATCTGCATGACGATCCACCGGTCGTACCGGTCCACGACGAGGGACGGGAGCCCGTCGCCCTCCCCATGGACCAGACGGTAGGCGGTGGCATCGAGGCCGGTTCGGCGCGCCGCGCTCGCCGCCAGGCGCTCACGCCACCAGCCGGCGTCCACCGGCCGGTCGGCGCGCTCGAGCAGCCGGAGCCGTATCTCCGAGGCGGGCGAATGCAACGCCTGGCCGATGAAGCGGCCGCGGGCGTCGTGCACGGGCACCACGCCCGCCGGCGCGCCCTCGCCAGTCACCTCGCTGCGGTAGATCCAGGGATGGCCCCGCACCCAGCGCTCGGCGCCGCGCGCGGTGACCCGCACGCCGCTCACGCCCGGTCGGGCCGCAGCACGGTGGCTCCCCGCAGATAGCAGTGCTTGATTTCGGCCCGGCTCCGCGGCGTGTAGGCGTGCACCAGGAGCCGAATGCACATCGGCAGCGAACCGGGCACCGGGATTTCGGTGGCGTGGAGCAGCGCGACGATGTTCCAGCCGTAGATCTCGGCGGCGCGCGCGGGAAAGACGGCGTCGAGATCGCGGGTGACGGTGAACAGGCCGCTCACGATGTCGTCGGGAGAGATGCCGTTGGCCTCGATCAGCGTCCGGAGCAGCTCGTCGGTGGCCTCGAGAATCTCGGTGGCGTCGTTGCGGCTCACGGTCGTGGCGCCGCGGATACCCTGCAGCCGGGGCGTGGGAGCGATCATGGGACCTAATGTAGCGGCATTGGTTCGGCTCATGCTCGTCACCGACGATCGTCTCCTGGGTGCGCGCGACCCGGTGGCGCTCGCACGGGAGGCCGAGGCGGGCGGGGCCACCGCGGTGCAGGTCCGGCTCAAGCAGGCGAGCCCGCGCGAACAGCTCGCCGTCGCGCGGGCGCTGGTCGCCGCGCTCCGGATTCCGGTTCTGGTGAACGACCGGCCGGACGTGGCGCTGGCCGCCGGCGCCGCCGGCGTTCACCTGGGCCCGGACGACGTGCCGGTGCCGGTGGCGCGCGCCATCGCGCCCGCGGGATTCATCGTCGGCGCCTCGGTCGGGTCCGAAGCGGAGGCCGCCGCCGCGACCGACGCCGACTACTGGGGCATCGGACCGTGGCGGGTCACCAGCACCAAGGCCGATGCGGGTGAAGCACTCGGCGCGGCCGGCTTCGCCCGGCTGGTCGCCCTCGCGAACGGACGGCCGTGCATCGCGATCGGCGCGGTTCGGCCGGAGGACGTGCCGCTGGTGCGCGCGGCGGGAGGTGCCGGGGTCGCCGCGATCTCGGGACTGCTGGCGACCGACGACGTACGCCGCGCGGCGGCGGCGTACGCGCGCGGGTGGAGCTCGGGTGAAGCTGGATGAGCCGAGCCCGCGGTCAGGGCGCGGTAGCCTGCGCCCGCCGTACCTTGGCAATGTTTCGCAGGTGTTCCTCGTAGGTCCGGGCGAAGAGATGGTGTCCGTCGGGCCGGGCGACGAAGTAGAGATACGGAACCTGCGCCGGATACAGCGAGGCCTCGATGCTCCGGAGACTGGGTGAGTTCACCGGCCCGGGGGGCAGTCCGGGGTGCAGATAGGTGTTGTAGGGCGAGACGAACTGATAGTCCTTCTGATACAGCCTGGGCTTCCGGCTCCCGGTGGCGAGGAAGATCGCGTACTGAACGGTCGGATCCGCCTGCAGCGCCATGCCGATACGCAGGCGGTTGTGGTAGACCCCGGCGATGGTCTCGCGCTCGTCGTCGGCCCGGGCCTCGCCCTCCACAATCGACGCGAACGTCACCAGCTGCGCCTGCGTCATCCCGATGGAGTCGAGCCGCGCCGTCCAGGCCGGCCGCCACGAGGCCTTGAAGCCCTCCGCCATCACGCGCACCAGCTCCTTCGGCTGCACGCCCAGGGGAAGCGAGTAGGTCTCGGGGCGGAGAAATCCCTCGAACGATCTGACGGGGAACCCCAGGATCGCGGTCGCCGCGGCACCGTCGGACGCGGCCCGTACCACCGAGTCCTCCACGAGGCCGAGCCGCGCCGAGGCGAGCGCGGCCACCTCCGGGATCGTGAGACCCTCGGGCACGGTGAGGCGCTGCGAGACCGCGGCCCCCTTCGAGAGCACGCCGAGCACGCGCCAGGGTGGGGTGGCGGGGGGAAACTCGTAGACGCCCGCCTGGACCGACCGATCCACCCCGCGCGCCCGCGCGATCAGCTTGAAGACCTGCCGGTTGCCGATGACGCCGTGCGCGGCGAGCGTGTCGGTGACCGCGGCGAACGAGGTGCCGGGCGGGACGGTCACGCGCTCGGGCTGGGTGTTGCTGCCCGCGCACGCGGTGACCAGGAGCGCGACCGACAGCCGCGCCGTGGACCGGGCGGTCATCGCACGGCCCGCCGGCTCTCGAGAAAGTGCTGCAGCACCACGGACGCGGCCAGCGCGTCCACGTCTTCCCGGCGTCCGCGCGTCGAGCCGCCCTGCTCGCGAATGGCGGCGAGGGCGCGGGCCGTGCTCATCCGCTCGTCCCACAGGGCCACCGGCAGCGCCGTCCGCCGGCCGAGCGCGTCGGCGAGCTCATGGGCGGCGGCGGCGCTCGGCCCTTCCTCGCCCTCGAGCGTGAGCGGCAGCCCGACGACCAGACCGACCGGCGCGTGCTCGGCGATGAGCTCCAGAAAGCGCGGCATGGGGAAACGCTTGCCGGGGCGCCGGACGAGGGTCTCCAGCGGTGACGCCAGCACCTGGGTTTCGTCGCTCAGGGCCAGACCGATGCGGACGTCACCCCAATCGACGGCGAGCAGGCGGCCGGAGGTGGGAAGCATGCGTAGAATGTAGCGGGGGTTCGAGAGGACGGAGAGGACGGAGAGGACGGAGAGGACGGAGAAGACGGAGAGGAAACGGAGAGGTTCAACCCACCTCTCCGTCGTTTCCGTCCTCTCCGTCCTTCTACTGTGCCATCGTCGCGAAGAACTCCTTGTTGTTCTTCGTGCGCTTCATCCGCTCGAGCAGGAACTCGAGCGCTTCCACCGGCGGCATGTCGGCGAGGAAGTTGCGCAGCAGGTAGACCCGGTTGAGCTCGTCCTTGTCCATGAGGAGCTCTTCCTTGCGGGTCGAGGTCCGCTGGATGTCGATGGCGGGATAGATCCGGCGGTCGGCCAGGCGGCGGTCGAGCACCAGCTCCATGTTGCCGGTGCCCTTGAACTCCTCGAAGATCACCTCGTCCATGCGGCTGCCGGTGTCGATGAGCGCCGTGGCGATGATCGTGAGGCTGCCGCCCTTGTCGATGTTCCGCGCGGCGCCGAAGAAGCGCTTGGGCTTCTGCAGCGCGTTGGCGTCGACACCGCCCGAGAGGATCTTGCCGGAGTGCGGCACCACGACGTTGTGGGCGCGGGCCAGACGGGTGATGGAGTCGAGCAGGATGACCACGTCCCGGCCGTGCTCGACCAGGCGCTTGGACTTCTCGATCACCATGTCGGCCACCTGCACGTGGCGGTCGGCCGGCTCGTCGAAGGTGGAGGAGATGACCTCCGCCTTGACGTTCTCCTCCATATCGGTGACCTCCTCCGGCCGCTCGTCGATGAGCAGCACGATGAGGACGATCTCCGGGTGGTTCTCGCTGATGGCATTGGCCAGCTTCTGCATCAGGATGGTCTTGCCCGCCTTGGGGGGCGCCACGATCAGGCCGCGCTGGCCCTTGCCGATCGGCGAGAGCAGATCCACCACCCGCATGCTGAGGTCGCCGGTGTTGCGCTCGAGCCGGATGCGCGCGTCGGGGTAGCGCGGCCGCAGGTTGTCGAACGCGATCCGGTGCTTGGTCTTGTCCGGCTCCTCGAAGTTGACCTGCTCGACCTTGAGCAGCGCGAGGTAGCGCTCGCCCTCCTTGGGGGGCCGGACCTGGCCCATGACGGTGTCGCCGGTGCGGAGATCGAACCGCTTGATCTGGCTGGGCGAGACGTAGATGTCGTCGGGGCCGTAGAGGTAGTTCCAGTCCTGGCTGCGGAGAAAGCCGTAGCCCTCGGGGAGAATCTCGAGCACCCCTTCACCCCGGATCACGGTATCCGAGTCGAGCAGCGACTGCTCGATGCGGAAGATGAGGTCCTGCTTTCGCAGGCCGGAGTAGTTGGAAATGTTCAACTGCTCAGCCAGCGTGTGCAGCTCCGCGACCGACTTCTGTTTCAGCTCAGCGATATCCACGGACGAGACTCCAGAGGGGCGTTGTCGGCCGGTGATCCGGCCGGCGGAAGGGATATAGGAACGTCAGGACCTTTGATCAGGTTGGACGGTGTTTGGGTGCTGTCGGTGCGATGTATGAATGGGGCCCCGGGAGGAGCGCGCGGCGCACAAGCTGTGACGGGGAGTTTCCTGCCGACCCAAGAAGCACCTCAACTTAGAGCCACTCCGAATAACCGTCAAGAGGGAGCCCACGCATTGCATAACTTGCAGTCCCGTACGATCTTTGAACGGTCCCCGTTGATTCCCGGAGGCATGCCGATGACGGCTCAACCATTCCGGTTCGGCCCCACCGCCGCCCGGGACCCCGCCGTCCACGATCTTCCCGCCCTCCGTTTGTCCAATCGGGCCATTGCTATCCACCTCCTCGTCCGCCGCGCCGACGACGGCGCGTGGCGCGCGCGGCTCCGGTTCACCGATCCCGATCTCGAGACCCACGATACCGCGGAGATCTTCTGCGCGGAGTCGGAGCCCGAGCTGTGGGACGCGGTGAGGAGCCTGCCCGAGCACCACGTGCGGGCGCTGTACCTCTCGCTCGTCTGACGCATGTCCGACACCGACCGTCTCAGCAAGCTGAGGCACGACCTGTCCAACCCGCTCTCGGCGCTGCTGGCGGAGACCCAGCTCCTGCTGCTCAACGAGGCGCAGATCGATCCGGCGACCGTCACGAGCCTCCGCGAGATCGAGGCGCTGGCGATCCGGATGCGGACGATGCTGCGCGAAATCTGAGGCCGTTGCCCAGGTAGGCGGCCAGCAGCATCAGGCTGGCCGCGCTGGCCCCCAGCCGGACGCCGACGCTGTACCCTCCCGCGGAAATGAAACCCTCGATCAGTCCCGCGACCACGAGCAGCACCGCCGTGGCGCCGACCATCCGGATGGCCACCCGGCCGCTCACGACCAGGGCATCGCTCCGGCTGAACGACCCGGGCGCCACGACCGAGCGACCCAGCATGAAGCCCGCCGCGCCGGCAACCCAGATCGCGAACAGCTCGAGTGCGCCGTGGCCCAGGATGAAGGTGAGCAGGTAGTCGAGCAGGCCGACGTTGGCGAAATGGGCCGCGAACGCGCCGATCGCGAGCCCATTGTAGGCCAGCAAGACGAGCGACCCCACGCCGAGAAAAATGCCGCCGGCGAAACACGCCACGGCGACCCGCACGTTGTTGGTGATGATTCCGGAGGCCATGAGCGCCCGGTCTTCGGCGGCGACGTCCACATAGCCGCGGCCCGCGGCCTTCCGCGCCTGCCCGGCCTCGGCGCGGCGCAGCATCACTTCGGGAAGGAGCTCCGCCGCCAGCGCCGGCTGCTCGTGCAGCAGCATGAATCCGGAGGCCGCCGGTGCGACGAATGTCAGGAACGCGATCACCACGTACCTTCGCGCTTCGACCACGGCGGCAGGGCATTCGCGGGCGAGCACGATCCAGAGCCTGCGCCAGGTGCTCCGCTCGTCCCGGTACAGGGCGTTGTGGCCGGCGGCGGCCAGCCGCTCGAGCCGGGACTGGATGGCGGAATCGGCTCCATAGGTGCGGGCCCGCGCCAGGTCGGCCGCCACCTCGCGGTAGCGCGCGGCGAAGTCCGGCAGCTCGGCCGAGGCGAAGCTGTCCAGTCCGTTCCGCGCCGCCCGCTCGGCCAGGCGCTCGAACTCGTCCCACCGGGGCTGCTTTTGCGCCGCGAAGCGGGTGCCGGCGCCTGCGGCACCCCGGGCGGCGAGTCCGCCCTGCCGCCGTGCCAGCTCCGCCGCGTGAAGCTCGAGCAGGTGGGCCACGTCGCTCCGGCCCGGCGGCGTCGGATGATCGGCCAGCCGCTCCGCCAGGCTGCGGGCCAGCCGCCCGCGCGCCGAAGGCTCCAGGGCGGCGTGCCGAGCCACGAACTGAGAGAGCAGCCGGAACGTCTCATCGTCGAGCTCGGGGATGGAGGGCGACACCTGGGCGGCGACCGCCGCGCGAGCCGACCCGGCCTCCTGCGGCCGGTCCCGCGCGACGACGGTCCCGGCCACCAGGTCGCCCAGCCGCTTCCCGCGCGGGTGGAAGGCGACGAGCAGGAGGCCGATGAGATAGGGCGGCGGCAGCGCGTCGGCCACGCGCAGGAGATTCCGCGCGGCGGCCGCGCCGAAGGAGACGGCATGCCCGGTGTCCATCACGACCCGGATGCCGGCCAGCCGCTTGCCGGGAGTCTGCCCGCGCCGCAGTCCCTCGAACAGGATGAAGTAGCCGTTCCACGCCACGAAGCTCGCGAGCAGGAGCAGGGCCGACCCCATGTGCCCCAGGCTCATCCCGAAGGTCGACAGAATCCAGGCGACGAGGAGCACGGCCAGCGCCGCTCCGATGAGGATGGCCATGTCCAGCACCGCGGCAAGCGCCCGCGAGCCGAGGCCGGCGATCTCCAGATCGAGCACCACGTGCTCGGGGGTCTCGATCTCGAGGTGCTGGCGGTAGTCGGGCAACGCGGGACGCGGGGGCGGGGGCGGGGGCGGCGCGGGCATGGGGCGATTGTAATATCTTTTCGCTCATGTCGCCCCCCGTTCTCCGCCCGCTCAGCGTGGGCGAGATCCTGGACACTTCGTTTTCGCTGTACCGCCGACACTTCGCGGCCCTGGCCACGGTGGCCGTCATCTGTACCGGCCTGCCGCTGGTGCTCCGACTGTTTCTCGAGGCCGGGGGCGGCGTGTTCAGCAGCATTCCGTTGCTGCTGGTGTACCTGCTCAGCACGGTGGTCCTGAGCCTGGTCGCGACCGGCGCCACGGTCTTCATCGTCTCCGAGAGCTATCTCGGGCGGCCGCTCTCGGCGCGGGAGGCG
>JAICJD010000119.1 GCA_025928645.1 Gemmatimonadales bacterium | reverse complement strand
CGCGCACTACGTCCGGCTTTTCGACCTTTCGCTCTCGCCACAGCAGAAGGAGGATCTCGTCGCCTATCTCAAGACTCTCTAGCGGCGATCACCTTGCGACGGCGGCGGCATCCGGGCAGATTCTCGGATCCCCACCCTTCACAATCTCGCTGCTCAGCCGTTTCGCACACGCAAGGGCTCGCCATGCGATCTCGCAGTGCCGCTCGCGGCCTCGCCGTCTTGGCGCTGGCCTTCGCCGCGTCGTGGGCAGGATGTGGAGGCGGTTCCGACATCAGCGGGCCGCCGACCGGCAGTCTGGACGTGACGATCGCCACGTCGGGTCCCGAGCCCGACGCCGACGGCTACACCCTGAGCATCGACGGCGCGGCCCCGGAGAACATCGGCGTCAACGCGACCCGGCACTCGGAGGGCATGTCGGTCGGCGCCCATACCGTGGCGCTCGGCGGCCTCGCCGCCAACTGCGCGGTTACGAGCGCGGGCGGCGGGAGCGCGACCGTCTCGGTGGACGCCCACGATGCCGCGGCGGTGCGCTTCGACATCGCGTGTGCCGCCACGAGCGGGACGATCGAAGTAACGTCCAGCTCCACCGGCAGCCCCGGAGATCCTGACGGTTACCAGGTACAGATCGATGGCGCCGCCGCCCAGCCGATCGGTACCGCCGCGACGCTCGCCATTCCGGGTGTGGCTAGCGGCGACCATACCGTAGGACTCGCGGGCCTGGCGGCGAACTGCTCGGTGGACGGCGACAACCCGGTGGCTGTCGCCGTCGTGCCTGGCAGCACCGCGCACCTCGCCCTGTCGGTCGCCTGTGGCGCGCCCACGCCGCCGCCCGCGCCGGGCGGCATCAGCGTCACGACCCAGACGAGCGGCCCCGATCAGGATCCTGACGGTTACAGTGTGACCCTCGACGGCACCGAGGCGGGGACGATCGGCGCGTCGGCCTCGCTGGCGCTGCCCGACCTCGCCGCCGGCCTGCACGCCGTGGGCCTCACCGGGCTGGCCGGGAACTGCCGGCTCGACGGGGACAACCCGCGCGCACTCACCGTATCGGCCGGAACGGTCGCACCGGTCACGTTCAGCGTCGTCTGCGAGGCGCTTCCGGCCTCCACGGGCTCGCTCGAGATCGTGACCACCACAACGGGCCCGAGCCAGGATCCGGACGGATACGCCTTCACCGTCGACGGCGGCAGCCCGCAGCCGATCGGGGTGAGTGCCACGGTGAGCGTCGCCGGCCTGGCGCCGGGCAGCCATTCCATCGCGCTCCAGGGCGCCGCGGCCAACTGCACGATCACCGGCGACAACCCGCTGGTGGCGACCGTCACCACCGGCGGCACCGCGCGGGTGGGATTCAGCATCACGTGCGTGGCGGCCACCGGCGGCATCGCCGTGACCACGGCGGTAACCGGCAGCCCGCCCGACCCGGACGGCTACACGGTCAGCGTCGACAGCGGCGCGCCGGCGGCGCTCGCCGTCGGGGCGACCGTCACCATCCCCAGCCTCGCGCCCGGCTCGCACGGCGTGCGGCTCGGCGGCCTCGCCGCCAACTGCAAGGCGGGCGGCAACCCGCGCACCGTGGCCGTGCAGGCGGGCGCGACCGCGGCGGTGAGCTTCGCGGTGACCTGCAGCGCCACGACGGGCTCCCTCGCTGTCACCATCAATGGCCTGCCGGCCGGCGCGAACGCGGCGGTCACGGTCACCGGTCCCGGCAATTTCAGCCAGCCGGTTGCCGCGAGCGGCACGCTGACCGACCTCGTCGCGGGCCCCTACACCGTGGCCGCGCAGCCGGTCTCCAGCGGGGGCACCCAGTACAACGGAAGCCCGGCAACCAAGACGGTCAGCGTCGTGGCCGGCGCGACGGCGACAGCCACGGTCACCTACGGCTCGGCGGCGGGCCCGTCGCTCAACCTCAGGATCGACGGGTGGGAAGTGATTCAGAGCGTGCAGACCACCGCGGGCGACGTGCCGCTCGTGTCGAACCGTACCGGGCTCATCCGGGTCTTCGTCGTGGCCGACCAGCCCAACACGGCGAAGCCCACCGTCCGGGTGCAGGTCTACCGCAACGGCGCGCTCGCGGGGACCCTGACCATTCCCGCTCCAGGCCCCTCGACTCCGCAGAGCCGTGACGAAGCGACGCTCGGGAGCTCGTGGAACATCGAGATCCCCCGCGATCTGTTCGGGCCCGGCATGGCCGTGCTGGCCGACGTCGACCCCGACAACACGATCGCAGAAAAGGACGAGACCGACAACAGCTATCCGACCGCCGGCACGCCTCAGCCGGAAGTCATGCGCGATGCCCCGCCGCTCGGCGTCACATTCGTGCCGGTGCGGCAGCAGGTGAGCGGCCTGACCGGCGACGTATCGGCGGCCAACAAGTCGCACTTCCTCGACCTGCCCCGCCGGATGTATCCGCTCTCCACCGCCGACGGCACGATGCACGCGATGTACACGACCACGACGACCGATGCGCTCCAGGCGGACGATGCCAATGGTGCGTGGGAGCGCATCCTCTCCGAAGTGGACGCCGTGCGCGTGGCCGAGGGCGGGTCGCGGAACTACTACGGCGTGGTCCGGCTGAGCTACTTCTCCGGCGTCGCCGGGCTCGGCTACATCGGGGCGCCCACCGCGATCGGCTACGACGACCCGACCGACGGCAGCCGAGTCATGGCACACGAGATCGGCCACAACTTCGGCCGGTTCCACTCGCCCTGCGGTGGTCCCGGCGACGCCGACCCGAGCTACCCCTACGGGGGCGGGCTCACCGGCGTGTACGGCTACGACCTGCAGGCGGACGTGCTCAAGAGCCCGCTGGTCCCCGACATCATGGGGTATTGCCCGAGCCCCTGGATCAGCGACTACACGTACAAGGGCGTGCTGGCGTTTCGGTCCGGCAGCCAGGCTGCGCTGACGCCGTCGGCGGCAGCAGCGCCGGAGCGTTGCCTGCTGGTGTGGGGGCGGATCATCAACGGGAGGCCGGTGCTCGAGCCGGCGTTCGAGATCGTGACGCGGCCGAGCCTGCCGGCGAGGCCCGGCCCGTATACCGTGGAGGGAGTGGGTCGGGACGGGTCGCGGATATTCAGCCTCTCATTCGACGCGCGGGAGGTGGAGGATGGCCGCGGCGGCGCGCGCCAATTCGCGTTCGCGGTGCCGCTCCGCGGCGCCTCCGCCGAGGCGGTGGGCACGCTCGCGCTGTCCGGTCCGGCGGGTCGCATCGTGGCCTCGCGAGCGGCGGCGCGTCCGGGCGTAAACCGCGCCGCGCCGCCGGTCGAGGCGCACCGTGTGGCGGACGGCGTCGCGCTTCGCTGGGACGCGTCGGCGCACCCGATGGTCATGGTGCGCGATCCCGACACCGGCGAGATCGTGTCGTTCGCCCGAGGCGGCACGGCGAGCGTCGCCACGGGCAAGGCGGCGCTGGACCTCGTTGTCTCGGACGGGGTCGGAAGCCAGGCGTTGCGAGTCATCGTCGGACGGTAACGCCGGGCTGGCGAGCGAGGCTGCCGTCTCCCGCGGTGCTCGGGCAACAGCACAGCGGTGGAGTTCCGGGTGCCAGGAATTCACCACGGAACCACGGAATACACGGACAAGAGCCACGGAAGCTGCTTGGGGGTGAACGGCACACCGGTGGCGTTCGGAGCAGGAGTCTGGGTGTGCTGTTGCCCACAGCCTTTTCCGTGGCTGTTGTCCGTGCGTTCCGTGGTTCCGTGGTGAATTGTGGCAAGCTGCAGCCTACCTCGGAAACGCTTCCGGCAGCCCGCCGTCCACCGTCAGGATGTCCCCGGTGGTGAACCGGAACCGGTCGCCCGAGAGCGCCACGGCCAGCTCAGCCACCGCGTCCGCAGGAATCAGCCCGGCGCCCATGAGGTTCCGCTTGCGGTAGGCCTCGAGCTGCTCCTGCTCGGTCACCCCGCGGCTCGCCGCGCGCTCGCGCACGAACTGCCGGAACAGCGGCGTGTCCACCTGGTCGGCGTTGATCGCGTTGACCCGGATACCGTCGCCGCCGAGCTCGACGGCCGCGACCCGGAGCGCCTGCAGCAGGGCGGCCTTGCTGCCGCCGTAGGCGACCGCCTCCCGCCCCGGGACAATCGCCGCCTTCGACACTGAAGCCACGATCGAGCCGCCGGTTCCCTGCCGGCGCATGATCGTCGCCGCCCGGCCGATCGCTGCGACCGCACCCAGATAGTGTACCTCGAGCTGACGCAGGAGGTCCTCCCGGCGCGTCTCCGTGATCGGCGCGAAGCGCGGAGGAAGCCCTGCCGTATAGAACAGGCAGTCGAGACCGCCGAACTCGCGCACCGCGCGCCCGAACACGCCATCGAGGCTGGCATCGTCGCGCACGTCCACCGCCGCGGCGACGATCTTGCCCGCATATCGCTCCGCGAGCTCGCCGGCGACCTGCGTCGCCGCGGCGCCGTCGAGGTCCGCAACGACGACGTGCGCGCCCTCTTCCACGAACCGTCGGGCGGCGGCCTTGCCGATGCCGCTCGCCCCCCCGATCACCACGACCACGTGTCTGGGCAGCTCCCGCGTCGCACGCTCGCGGGCCGCCGCCTCCTCCACCTTCCGCCGCTCGAGCGGCCAGTGCTCGAACTCGAAGGCGTCCGCCTCGGGCAGCGACTCGAACGTGGCCACCGCCTCCGCACCGCCGATGGCCGCGAGCGTGGCGCGATAGCACAGATTCGCGGTGACCGCGCTTCGCTTGTCGCCGAACGCCGTGATGAGGCCGAGTCCAGGCACGAGCACGGCCTTGGCCCAGTCGCCGAGCGGAGGCTCGCCGGGCGCCGCGTGACGCTCGTGGTACGCCTCGTAGGCGGTCCGCGCCGCCACGAGCTGCGCGCGCACCTGGCCCGCGAGCGCGTCGTCGGACGCGGACAGGTCGAGATCGAGCCAGACCGGGAGCCGACCGGCTCGAAGGATGTGCTCGGGCGTGGCCATGCCGCGCTGCGTGAGACTGGGAGCCCGCTCGTCCGCCAGGGCGGCGAGGATGTCTTCGCCGTCGTCGAAATGCAGGATGACGCGGTCCGAAACGCCGAGGCTGCCGCGGACGGCTGGAAGCACGATCTCGGCGAGCCGGCGGCGGCGATCACGGTCGGGAGCGGTCGCCACGCCGGCTACCGCGTTCGATGCAGGGAGATCTCCCGCGGTGTCCTTGGGCGTCCTCCGCGGCGAGGCGAGCGCCGAGAACCCGTTGAGCCGCCCGCGGCCGTACACCTCGATATAGCCGTCGATCTTCGCGACCACCCGAAGCAGCCGACGATGCACCTCCTCCGCATCGTCGCCCCAGACGACCAGCCCGTGGTGCGCCAGCGCGAGGCCCGTCGCGCCCGCGGGGATGCCGTTCACCAGGTCGCTCACGGCCCGCGCGAGCGGGAACCCCGGCCGGCTGTACGGGACGTAGACGATCTCTCCCTCGAACAGCTCGCGGACCAGCCGCTCCGCGACGCCATCGGGCACGTTCGTGAGGCTCATCGTGGCGACGTCGTGCGTGTGCGCGATGACGCGGTGCGGCAGCAGGGAGTGGAGTGGGGTCTCGACGCTCGGGGCCGGTCCGCCCTCGAGCATGCAGCTCGCCATGAACCGCATCATCTCGGCGTCGCTCATGGCGTCGGCGTCAGCGAGGGCCGCGAGCCGTGGGAGCGAAAGTCTGGTGAACCCGTCCCGCCCGATCGTGCCCAAGTCGGTGCCGCTCCCCTTCACCAGGAGCGCCTCCCCCAGCTTGACGGAGGTGTTGCCGCCGCCGGGCTGAACCAGGCGGGGGTCGCTGCCGAGGACGCGGGAGAGCCGGACGAGACCGTCGAGCGGGTCGCCGATAGAAGTGGTCATGGAGAGAGAAGTATGCGGGGGGCCGGGTCAAGACGCGATCTTGAACCTGAACCGCTGCTCGACGAGCTGGCGCACGGTCTTCCCGCTGCGGCGCGCGGGCCGAAAGCGCATCTCGCCGAGGGCGGTGACGACGGACTGGGTGAAGCGCGGGTCGTCGCTCTGCGACACACGGATCGTGGCGGTGTCCACCCGCCCGGCCGTGTCCACCACGTAGGTGGCTTGCACCATGCCCTCGACGCCCTTGTCGCGCAGCTCGTCAGGGTAGACCGGCGCCGCGCTCCCTTCGTAGCGCTCCACCATCTGATCCACCTGGAGGACGCTGTACACCGAGTCGGGAACGAACGGGGTCGGACCGAACGGCAAGGTGCCCTTCCGGCCGTTCTGCACGCCCAGGCTCGAGCCGGCGGCCCGGACCCTGGTGCGAAGCGTCGCGGCCGGCCCCATGGCGGGCGGACCGTTCGCCAGGTCCTGCCCGAGCCGCTTCCAGTCCACCACATCGAGCTGCCGCGCCTCGGCCTTGACCCGGTCGGGCGGGAGCAGGAAGAACACCCTGGCCTCGCGCTCGTCGACCGGCAGGTGCCGGCCGCCCGTGGTTGCGGTGACCGCGTACCAGATGATGCCGACGTGCGCCACAATGCTCACGCAGGCCCATTCGGCGGAGTGAAACCAGGCTCGTTCGGATTCCAGCAGGGTGAGCTGCATGCTCGAGGCCGCCCAGCGGGATGGGAGACGTCGTGGTCCCATCTATATGACGCCGGGCGGCCCCTCGCAAGACACGTATCGGGGCGGGGGGTCACAGCTGTTTCCGCATCAGCGCGGCGAACCGCTCCTGTACCCGCTCCCACACCGGCCGGCGGCGCCATTCCTCGAGGGTGATGCGCCGCGCGTGCGCCCGGTCCTCGGCGAACTGCCTGGCCTGTTCGGCGCCGAAGTCAGGGTCGAGCACGTTCAGGTTCGCCTCCTGGTTGAGCCGGAAAGATCGGTCGTCGAGGTTGGTCGAGCCGACCGACACCCAGCGGTCGTCCACGACCATGACCTTGGTGTGGTACATGGTGGGCTGGTACTCGTAGATCCGCGCCCCCGCCTCGAGCAGGGGTCCCCACATGGCGCGCGACGCGCGGCGCACGACCTGGGCATCGAGGATCGGCCCGGGCACCACGATCTCCACCTCCACCCCGCGCCGCCGAGCCGCCACCAGCATCGCGACCGTCATCTCGTCCGGCACGAAGTAGGAGTTGCCGATCAGGATGCGCCGGGACGCCGACGCGATCGCGAGCAGGTACATGAGCCGGAGGCTGGCGCTTCCGCTCGAAGGCGAGCTTTTGAGCGCCTGGGCGAGCGCCGGGCCCGCTGGGTCGAGATCGGGGAAGTAGTCCGGGCCATCGAGCACGACCCCACGCGTCTCCAGCCAGTCGTCCATGAACGCCGCCTGGAGCTGCGCCACGACGGGACCTTCGGCCCGGAACTGCGAGTCGCGCCAGTGGTCACGGTCCTGCGCGTGCCCCAGCCACTGGTCGGCGATTCCGACCCCGCCGGTGAAGCCGACGCGGCCGTCCACGATGAGCAGCTTGCGGTGGTCGCGATGGTTGATCCGGTCGACATCGTACCAGCGGAGCGGGCGGTACAGCTCGACCTGGACGCCGGCCTCACGCAGGCGGCGCAGGTCGTCCCGGCTGATGCGTTGGGAGCCCACCCAGTCGATCAGCACGTGGGTGCGGACGCCCGCGCGGGCCCGCTCGGCGAGCACCTCCGTGAACTGCCGCGCCACACTGGACGACCAGTAGATGTAGGTCTCGAGCGTGATGGAGCGCCTGGCGGCGCGGATGGCGGCGAGCATCGCGGGAAACACCTGGTCGCCGTCGATCAGCGGGGTCACACGATTGCCCGGCACGAAGCCGGGGCCCAGCAGACTGCTCATGCTGCGGACGAACTGCGAGTCGCCCGTGGCGTAGGCGTGAGGGAGCGTGCGCTCGATCTTACGCTCGGCGCCGAACAGGTTGGCGCAGAAGAGCACGACGACGACGGTGATCGCGGAAACGGCGGCCATCCGGGCCGCGTGCATCTGCCGCAGACGCTCCGCCCATCGCATTGGTCGCCGTGCCGACCGCTTCGTCCCCATTGCATGGATTTACCGCGCGAATGTGCTGTCGGCCAGACCTCGGGCTCCGATAACGCAACGCGGCCGGCGACAGGCATGTCGCCGGCCGCGGAACAACGGCTCGCGGATTCCTCGCGCGGATCAGGAGCCCTTGTGAAAGATGCGCTCGACGGCGTCGATGACGCCGCTGAGGCCGCCTGGCTTGGTGTCGGGCTCGGCCGTCGGGGTGGCCCCCGCGGCGGGGCCGGCAGTCGGGGTGGAGGTCGCCGTGCCGGCCGGCACGGTGCCGCCGGCCTGCTGGCGCTTCTTCGCGAGCTGCGCCATCACGATCGGCGCGAGGAACAGCAGCGCCTTCTCAGCCTGATGGACGTCGAGGCCGCTGTGCTTGCTCACCTGCTGGCTCATTTCCGCGTGGTTGCCGCCGAGCAGGTTCCCCAGCAGGCCGCCGGCCGCGCCGCCAAGGTCGCCGGCGCCGGCGGAGGGCATGGAGGCCGCCCCGGACGAGGACATCCGGCTCGACATCGCGTTGACCAGCATCGGGAGCGCGGCCGCGGCCGCGGCCTGCGCGGTCCCCTGGTCGACGCCGAGGTGCTGCGTGAGCTGGGCAACGCCATCGCCGCCCAGGTGTTCCTGCACCATATCCATGATAGAGGGCATCGGATGCCTCCCGCGTGACGGTCCGCCAACGGAAAAATCGGCCGCGCGAGGTTCACGCGACGCTCCCTTATAATACCCGCAGGCCGTTCTCGCCAGCGGCCAGACTGTCTCGGGCCGTCCTCACACCCACGCAGGAGCCGCCGCCCATGTGCCGCAACATCCGCCCGCTCTATCACTTCGAGCCACCCGTCACCGAGGATGAGGTCCTGGCGGCGTCGCTGCAGTTCGTCCGCAAGGTGAGCGGGTTCGCCAAGCCGTCCGCCGCGAACCAGGCGGCGTTCGATCGCGCGGTGGGGGAGGTCTCGGAGGTCGTCCAGCGGCTGCTCGACTCGCTGGTGACGAACGCTCCGCCCCGTAACCGGGAGGTCGAGGCCGCCAAGGCGCGCGCGCGGGCCGCCCGCCGCTACGCCAGGTGACGCGAATCACACCCCTTCCGGGTCCGGCGGCGTAGGCTAGGTGGACTGGAAGGGAGGTCCTATGTCTATCGAACTGGCGCGCCACGCGCGCTACACGGTGGTGGGCGCGGCCCTGTTCGGGGTGCTTGCGGCAGGAGCGTGCAAGGGCAAGACGAACGGAACCGACACCGGCGGCATGAGCGCCGCCGACACTACCGGCTCCGGCACCACCGGGATGGCGCCGGCGGCCGCCGATACGACCGGCGGGGCGGCCACCAACGCTACGGGCGCGAGCGGGACGCTCACCGACGCCAACATCGTGGCGTTGCTCGATGAGGCCAACAAGGCGGACAGCGCGGCCGGCGCGTACGCGCTCACCAAGGCGCACGACGCGGGCGTGAAAACCTTCGCCAAGATGATGATGGGCGAGCACCACGCGCTCCGGGTGCAAGGCCAGGCGCTGGCCAAGAAGCTGAACATCACCCCGGAGCCGCCCGCGAACGATCCGGTGCAGGCGGCCGGGGCCGCGGAGATGGATTCGCTTCGCGCGGCCGCCAAGGGCGCCGCCTTCGATCGCGTCTACATCGACCAGGAAGTCGGGATTCACAAGGCGGTCATCGATCTGGCGAACAAGGGGCACGACGAGGCCCAGAACGCCGAGCTCAAGGCCTTGATCGAAAAGGCGAAGCCGACCCTGCAGAAGCACCTCGACCGCGCCGAGGCGCTGCAGAAGTCGCTGGGCAAGACGACGACCTGAGTCGGTTGCGCGCATCTGGCGCACGGAGGGCCCTTGGCCGGACACATCCCGGACGAGGGCCCTCGGTGCGTCCGGGGGCCGCCCGCCGTAGCGGGGCCCGGCGCGCCGCCTTACTATCAGGCAGCAACGTCGTTCCGCTCCACCCGAATCCAACAGACTTCAGACCACGGCGGATCGGATGCTTCAGCCGTGAGCCCAGGCCTTCGGCTCCCCCGCCCGGCAGCCTCCCTGCTCAGGGTGCTCGCGTTGGCCGCGGTGTACTTCGCCGCGGCCCGGCTCGGGCTCCGGTACGCGTCCATCGGGCAGAGCATCTCGCTGGTCTGGCCGTCGACCGGTGTGGCTCTGGCGGCGCTGGTGATGCTCGGCCGGGGAGCCTGGCCGGGGGTCGCGATCGGCGCGTTCCTCGCCAACGCGGCCACGCCGGTGCCGCTTGGCGTGGCGGCGGCGATCGCCGTGGGCAACACCCTGGAGGCGCTGCTCGGCGCCACGCTCCTCCTCCGCGCGGGCGGCGGACCCGTGCGTCTCGATGCGATGCCCAGCGTCCGGGCGCTCATCCTGCTCGCCGCGCCGGCGAGCGCCGCCGTGAGCGCGGTGGTCGGGCTCGCCGCGCTGGCGGCGGCGGGCATCCTCAGGTCGGGCGCGACGCTCGCCGGCGCGCTGTGGTGGACCGGCGACATGCTTGGCGCGCTGATCGTCGCACCGCTGCTCCTGGCGTGGCTGGGCGAGCGACCGTCTTCCCGTGCCGTGCGCGGCCCGATCGAGATCACGCTGCTCTGTCTCGGCACCGTGCTCGCGGCGGAGCTCGGCATGGGACGCCTGCTGCCGGTCCCGGACGTCCTGCGGCGGCTCGACTACCTCTATCTCCTGTTCCCCTTCGTCGTCTGGGCGGCGCTTCGGTTCGGGAGCCGCGGCGCCTCGCTCATGACGTTCGTGATCGCCGCACTCGCCGTGGCGCGGACGGTGGCGGGCGGCGGACCCTTCAACCTCAGCACGGGCGTCGGGACGCTTTTCGCGATCGGCTGCTACCTCGGCATCGTGGCCGTGACGGGACTGCTGCTCGCGGCCGCCATCACCGACGAGCGGGAGACGGCCACCGAGACGCTGCGGCGCCGGGACGAGCAGCTCCGCGAAGCCCTCGACGCCGCGCGGCTGGGCGTCTGGTACTGGTCGGCCCAGGAGAACCGCCTCACCTGGGACGAGACGCTGCGCGGGCTGTACGGGCTGGCGCCCGGCGACCAGGTGACGGGGTATGACGACTTCATCCGGCGCGTGCATCCCGACGACCGCGAGTTCGTCGAGGGCTCGGTTCGCCGCGCGCTCGCGGACCGCGGGCGGCTCGACTACGAGTTCCGGATCGTGCTCCCCGATGGCCGCGTGCGGTGGATCGTGGACCAGGGGCGGGTCGTGACCGCCGAGGACGGGTGTCCGATCGGCATGACGGGCACGTGCGCGGACGTGACCGACCGGCGGACGGCGGAGGAGCGGCTCCGGCAGGCCCACCGGATGGAGGGCGTGGGCCGGCTGGCCGGCGGCGTCGCGCACGAGGCCAACAACCAGATGAGCGTGGTCATCGGCGCCGCGGACTTCATCCTCGCGCGGCCCAACCTCGATCCGGCGATCCGCGCCGACGCCGAGTACATCCGCCGCGCCGCCGAACGGACCGCGGCGGTGACAGCCCAGCTCCTCGCGTTCAGCCGCCGGCAGGTGCTCCGGCCCCGCGTGGTCGACCTCAACGCGCTGGTGGAGAAGTTCCGGCCGGTGCTGGAGCGCACGCTGGGAGAGGATTGCGCGGTGACGCTCACGCTCACGCCGGCGCTCGGCTCGGTCAGGGCGGATCCCGGGCAGCTCGAGCAGGTGCTGCTCAATCTGGCGCTCAACGCGCGGGATGCGATGCCGCGCGGCGGCGCGCTCTCGGTCGAAACCGCGGAGGTGACGTTCGGCGCCGGCGCCAGGGCGGCGGTGCACGGCGTGGTGGCGCGCCCCGGCAGTTACGCCATGCTGGCGGTGAGCGACACCGGCTGCGGGATGGACCCGGACACGCTCGCCCATGCCTTCGAGCCCTTCTTCACTACCAAAGGCGTGGGCCAGGGCACCGGACTCGGGCTTTCGACGGTGTACGGCATCGTGAAGCAGTCGGAGGGATATCTCTGGGCCTACAGCGAGCCCGGGCAGGGCACCACCCTCAAGGTCTATCTGCCGGTCACCGAGACCGCGGCG
>JAICJD010000187.1 GCA_025928645.1 Gemmatimonadales bacterium | reverse complement strand
GGGCGGGTGGTGGGCGCGTCGTCCATCAAGCGGGACATCACGTCGGAGCGGCGCACGGAGCGGCTCCTCGCCGCCGAAACCGCGCGCAGCCGCGAGCTGGGCCACGCGCTGGACGCCGCCCAGGTCATAATGCTCGACCGCGAGGGGCGGATCACGTACTGGAGTCACGGGGCCGAGCGCCTCTATGGGTGGAGCGAGGCGGAGGCTCTCGGGCGCCCGGCGGCCGAGCTGCTCCACACCCAGCTGCCGCTGGCGTTGTCGGACATCCGACGCGACCTGCTGCACCGCGGGAGATGGGAAGGACCCCTGGTGCGCACCGCAAAGGACGGGCGGCAGCTGGCCATCGCGTCGCAGTGGCTCCTCCGGCGTGGGCCGGACGGCGAGGCGGCCGGCATGGTGCAGGTGGACACCGACGAGACCGCGCGCCGGGAGTTCGAGGAGCGGGCCCGGCAGAGCGAGCGCCTCGAGGTCGTGGGCCAGCTGGCCGGCGGCGTGGCGCACGAGGCGAACAACCAGATGACCGTCGTTCTGGGTGCGGTTGGCTTCCTGCTTCGCCGCCCGGAGCTCACGGGAGGCGCGCGTGAGGACGTGGAGCAGATCCGGGCCGCGGCCGAGCGGACCGCGTCGATCACGGGGCAGCTGCTGGCGTTCAGCCGCCGGCAGGTGCTGCAGCCGCGGATTCTCGACTTCGACGAGACCGTGCTGGGGCTGCAGGCCATGCTGCAGCGCACGCTCGGCGAGCGGTCCACGC
Organism: Gemmatimonadales bacterium; assembly: GCA_025928645.1. Lineage (GTDB taxonomy): Bacteria > Gemmatimonadota > Gemmatimonadetes > Gemmatimonadales > GWC2-71-9 > CAVVWJ01. The sequence goes on along the minus strand of JAICJD010000187.1, from coordinate 5,344 downwards.
TCGGGCTCAACCTGCGGTCGTCTCCGGCACTGGTCAAGGCCGACCCGGGCCAGCTCGCGCAGGTGCTCCTGAATCTCACGCTGAACGCGCGCGACGCCATGCCGATGGGCGGACGGCTCACCGTGGAAACCTTCCGCACCGAGCTCACCGGGGCCTACGCGGGCGAGCATCCCGGCGTCACCGTGGTGCCCGGCTGGTACGTCGTGCTCGCCGTGAGCGACAGCGGACACGGCATGAGCCGTGAGACGTCCGCGCGGGTGTTCGAGCCGTTCTATACCACGAAGCCGGTGGGCAAGGGCACCGGCCTGGGCCTGGCCACCGTGTACGGAATCGTGAAGCAGAGCGGCGGCTACGTATGGGTGTACAGCGAGCTTGGCCGGGGGACCACGTTCAAGGTGTACCTGCCCGAGTCGGTGGACTCGGTTCCGGAGGGCTCGCCTCGTCCGCCGATGCCGCGCGCCCTGGGAGAGACGGTGCTCGTGGTGGAGGATGACCCGGGAGTGCGCCAGATGGCATCGCGCGCGCTGAGGGAGTTCGGGTACCATGTCCTCGAAGCGGGAGATGGCGTGGAGGCGCTCGAGATCCTTTCGCGAAACGAGTCCGGGGTTCGGGTCGTGGTGGTGGACGTAGTCATGCCGGGGATGGATGGACACGAGCTCGCGAGCCGGGCCCAAGCGGTCAAGCCCGGGCTTCCGGTGCTGTTCATGAGCGGGTACACCGACGACGAGGTGGTGCGTCGCGGGCTGCTGGAGGCCGGCCAGCCCTTTCTGCAGAAGCCGTTCACGCCCGAGGCGCTGGGCGAGCGGGTGGGGCGCCTGATCAAGCGGGAGGCGGGGCGCGCGGGGTAAGCCTCGCGCAGGGTTGCGTTCGACCCGCTCGCGGTTAGAGTTCGCTCCGCGGAACGGGGCAGGGTAGCTCAGCTGGTTAGAGCACGGCACTCATAATGCCGGGGTCGCGGGTTCGAGTCCCGCCCCTGCTACTTACCTCACGACCACTTGGGCCCCAGAGCTCAAGTGGTTTCTTCCATCGCGGACAAATGGGGAGCGTCAACTCGGGATTTTCGCCAGCTCGTCCTGAATCAGCCGCTCGATCTTCCGAGCTACCGCGCGGCTGCCCTGGACCCGCTCCACGTCGCCATTGTACACCGCGAACTCGGCACGCTGCCGGCCGATGTGCACGCGGATCTTCACCTGCTCGTTAGCGAAGTCCTCGTGAACGTCGGTTCCAACCGCGTCATTCCTGGCCATGGCTGCCGCGGCACGTAGGACCATGCCCCGAATGATGTTGATGTTCTCCTTCCTGCTTGGCACTGCCGACTCCCTGGTTTGAACAGTACGCGGAAGGGCGCCCTTCAATTTTGAGGCGTTCCGCCCGGCTGGCCACGTCTCGGACGCCGGTGTGCGGGCCTTATCCGTCCATAGGCCTCGGAGACAGACCGCCGCTCCCCCCCCCCGAGCCATTCGACCCGTGGCGTCCCGAGAACCGGAGTGCAAAACGCGTCATCTCTCCCCGGCACAATCCCGGTGCCGTCTTACCGCCGTGCGAAGCAACTGTTTACGGCCAGCAGACTAATGTCCCGGCACTCACTTCGGCGGGCCGAAGGCACGCCCCCTGCCATCATGCTCCCAGCCCCAGCAAGATCGCGGACACGCCCGAGCTGGTGTATTCGGGTGGGAGCGGCGGCGGTGGCGGGGGCGGCGGCACGTACACCGGAAGCGGAGGAGCACCCGGCGGGGTCCGGCAGGCGCCGCCTTCGCCGCCGTCCACGCCGTCCAGTGACCCCGACGATTCGACCACCGCCTCGGAGCCGTCCGACACCCTCGGCGAGCAGCACGCCTCCCGGTAGCGCTGCCTTCACCATGCCTCGCCCAGCATCCATGGACGCGTTTCGGCGCGGTTGCGGCCGTTGACGGAGGCATGCCGTGTGTCTAGATACCCATCCCCCAGATATCGCTGAACCGGAGCAGGAATGAACCAACCGCAGCCCGGCCGCCGCACACGGTCACCCGCCGAAACGACCGTGCTGGTCGTCGATGACGACGCGATGATGCGCACCCTCGTCGGGCGGACGCTCAAGACCGAGGGTTTTCAGGTGTGGACGGCCGCGAACGCGCCCGACGCCCGCCAAGTTCTCTCGCGCCTCAACGGCCCGCTCGACCTGCTGCTCACCGACGTGGCGATGCCCGGCGGGATGGGCCCGCAGCTCGCCGGCGAAGTCCGGCGCGAGCACGGGCGCGTCCGGGTGCTCTACATGTCGAGCTACTCGCGCAAGGATCTCTCAGGGCACGGGATCGATCTCGGCAAGGAAGAGCTTCTCGCCAAGCCGTTCATGCCGGCACAGCTGCTCGAGCGGGTGCGGCAATGCCTCGCCGCCTAGCGTCGTGGGCGCGGCGCCGTCGCGCCGTCTGATCTGACCATGTCCGACGCCGCGCTCCCCTACCTCCCCACGCTGGCCCGCCTCGCGCTCGCGCTGGCGCTCGGGCTGCTCATCGGCATCGAGCGGGAGCGCCGCCGCAAGGAAGCGGGCCTCCGCACCTTCGGGTTCGTCGCCGTGCTCGGCGCGGTCGGCGCGATCCTGGGCCAGGCCTACGCCCTCTTCGCGATCGGGCTCATCGGCGTGCTCGTGGTGCTGCTCAACGTGGAGACCATCCGGACCGGCGAGGGCGCCGAGATCACCACCTCCGCCGCGCTCGTGCTCACGGGGTACATCGGGCTGCTGGCGGGCTCGGGCCACGCCTTCACGCCGACGGCGCTCGGCGTGGTCACGGCGGCGCTCCTCGCCTGGAAGGAGCCGCTCGCGGGCTTCAGCCAGGCGCTCACCGACGGCGAGCTCCGCTCGGCGATCATCCTCGCCATCCTGGCGTTCGTGGTGTACCCGGTCCTGCCCGAGGGGAGCGTGGACCCCTGGCACCTGATCGACCCGCGTGCCGCCTGGGTGACCGTCATCCTCATCGCGGCGCTCGGTTTCGCCAATTACGTCCTGCTCAAGCTGTACGGCGCCCGCGGCATCCAGCTCGGCGCCTTTCTCGGCGGCTTGGTGAACAGCACGGTGACGGTGACCGATCTCTCCGAGCGCGCGAGCGGGAGCCGGAGCGGCACGGCCGATCTCACCTTCCGCGGCATCATGCTCGCGACCGGCGCCATGCTGATTCGAAACGCCGTGCTCCTCGTGCTCATCGCGCCGGCGACGGCGTTGGCGGCGGCGGTGCCGATCGCGCTCATGACCCTGGCGGCGGTGGGCGTCGCCCGCTTGAGCCACCACCGTCCTGCGGCACCCGCTGCTGCGCCGGCGGGGCTGATGCCGGCGCACAGCTCGCCGTTCTCGCTCCAGGCGGCGCTCAAGTTCGGCGCGATTTTCCTCGCGCTTCAGGTGACCGGAACCTTGGCCCAGCGGACGCTGGGCCAAGGCGGGTTCTACGCAGTGTCGGCGCTGGGCGGGCTGGTGTCGAGCGCGACCGCCGTGGCCTCGGCGGGAAACCTCGCCGCGGCGAGCCTCCTCACGCCCGAGGTCGCCGCGGTCGGCGCCCTCATCGCGTCGGGCGCGAGCGCGTTGGTCAACTTGCCGATCGTGGCGCGAGTCGCGGAGAATCGCCTCCTCACGCTGCGGGTCGCCGTCGCGCTCGGGCTCGTGCTTGTCGCCGGCGGCATCGGCGTGGCCGCCCGATTCATCTGGTGACCCAAAGGGCTGCCCGATTGACGTCGCCGCGCCGGGGCCTATTTTCCTGTGTCCCTGTCCGTCTGCATCGGTAGCGCTATGCCCGCCTCGACGTCCATCACCTGTCCCCATTGCGGCTTCCCGGCGCCGTCCGGCGCGCGGACCTGCTCGCTGTGCAACTCGGTGCTCCATCCGGTCAACCTCCGGCGCGTGGCGCTCTGGACCGTCGTGCTGGTGGAGTACCTCCTCGTGATCAACGTGCTGATCCTGCGCTGAACTCTCGCCCGCGCGCCAGGTTGACCCATCCGGCGTCCGGCCCAGTTGGCGGAGCCGAGCGGCCGTAGCGGGAAGCCCGAGTCTCCGATACAATCGTTGGCGTGGCAGAAGCCGCGGGTCGCGCCGTGTTCCGGACCCTCGGGCTGCTCGCGGCGCTCGCGCTGACCGCGTGCGGCGGCCGGTCGGTGGCGCCGCCGCGCGCGGTCGCGCCCGATACGGCGGCGCGCTCGAGCCTCGAGGCGGCGCAGCAGATCTCCGCTCTGCACGGCCGCTGGCGCGAGGCGCTCGCCAAGCGCGATACGGCATTTCTCTCGCGGCTGCTGGTGGACAACTTTCAGCTGACCGGCGGGCTCGTCGCGCTGACGAAGCCGCAGTTCCTGGCCGCGGTCGCATCCGATTCGGGCGGTGCGGCGCCCAGCCAGTACGAGCAGACCAGCGACCACCGAGGCTCGGAATGATGTCACGTGAAGTTGTTAAGTTCAAGTAACAATTGAACCACGGAGACAGGGCTCCAGTAGTTCATCAGTGCTCGGCCACTGCCGCCCGGCGCTATGCCGGGGCCGCGTCGACGGTCGGCCACACGCCTCGTCTCCGCCGCTCGTTTGCCGTCCTGCTGGCGTTTTCTCTCTCCGGCTGTGCCGCGCACTTTGTTTCGCCATCTGATGTGCCCCGGCCCGCGGAAGCGGACCTCGCAGCCACCGTGCTCCTGATCGGAGACGCCGGGAATCCGAAGGCGTCCGGAGAACCGGTGCTGGCCGCAGCGCGCCGCGTCCTGGGAACCCGGACCGATACCGCTGCGATCCTCTTCCTCGGCGATAACATCTATCCGCGGGGCATGCCCGACAGCGCGGATCACGAATTCCCCGAGGCCGCCCGCCGCATTCGCGCGCAGCTCGCGCTCGACTCGATCGTGCCCACCTACTTCGTGCCGGGAAACCATGACTGGGACAGGTCGGGGCGCGAGGGGCTGGCGCGCATTCGGCGCCAGGGCAGGTTCATCGCGCGTGAGGGCGAGGGCCGAGCCCGCCTGCTTCCAGCGGGTGGCTGTCCGGGCCCGGACACGGTCGCGGTGGGCCGCATCCTGCTCGTGCTGCTCGATACCGAGTGGTGGCTGTTCCCGCACGAGAAGTCGGGCGCGGACTCGCACTGCGCCGCCGCGAGCGGCGCCGAGGTCGTCGCCGCGATCGAGCGGATCCTCGCCGCGTCGGCCGGGCGGCAGGCGATCGTCGCCGGGCACCATCCGATTCTCACGGGCGGTCCTCACGGCGGGCGCTTCTCCGCCGCCGACGCGCTGTTTCCGCTGCGCGCGGTGAACTCGGCGCTCTGGATCCCGCTGCCGATCATCGGCCTGGCCTACCCAGCAATTCGCGGGATGGGAATCAGTCCGGAGGATGTGAGCAACGCGGCGTATCG
>JAICJD010000039.1 GCA_025928645.1 Gemmatimonadales bacterium | reverse complement strand
AGGCGGCGAGCGCCAGGGCCAGCGCGCCGGCAGCAAGGGAGCGCATTGCGGAATGCGTGACGCGCATGGGGCACGACCTCCGGGCGGAGTGAACGGGACGCGTTCGAAGCTCTTGGGGTTCTTGGAATTGCCGTCGAGTGCTGATTTCTGCAGCGGCCGGCGATCGCAGTCACGCGGCGCAGCGAGCGAGGGATGGGCAACCCCCGTGCCCGCGGCCGGTACCGCTCAACTCTCGGTCGGAGTGCGGTGGCTGGTTCCACGGCCCAGCGTCGGAGCGCGCGCCGCGGACTTCGCTCCGGTCAGCGGTCCGATGGTTTACGTGGAGCAGGCGATCCGGCAGTCGCTGCAGGAAGTGGTGGGAACGAGGAGATCGCGGCCGGCTTGGGGGCGAAGTAGGGGGTGATCAGGCGGGCGGTCAGGCGGTCAGGGCGAGTCAGGCCCTCATCCCGAGCGCAGCGAGGGAGCTTGCCGGGCCGAGTTCGAGCCATTCCGGGGCGAGGTCCCTCGCTTCGCTCGGGATGAAAGGCGCTGCTCGCGCTACTTCGGTTCCACCGGCAACCCCGCCGCCTTCCAGGCCGCCCAGCCGCCGGTCAGCGCCCGCGCCTTCTTCCATCCCGCTCGCCGAAGCTCTCGCGCCACCCGGGCGCTTGTGGCTTCGTCCTGTCACGCACAGTACAGGACGAGCGTCGCGTCCGGGTCGAGTCGTCGCTCGCGCGCGAGGCGGACCGCGTCGTCCGGCGGCATGCGGATGGCGCCGACGCCGATGCCGGGGTCGTCGCGGTAGCTGCGCTCGGTCCGGACGTCGAGCACGAGGATGGGCTCGCCCGAGCGGTGGAGATCGCGGAATTCCTGGATGGTGATCCGCTCGGGGACCTCGGCGTCGGACGCCGGGCGCGTGGCCGCCGGCACCGGGCGCGACGGCGTGGGGTGGGCGAGCGTGTCGGCGAGAGACGGACGATCGGCGAGGCGAGCAGGTGGACGGTCGGGCGGGACGGCGGTCGGGGCGTTGCCGGGGGCTGTGCCGGGCCACAGCGCGGGCGAGGCGGACGGCGCCGGCGCCGCCATCGCCGCGCCGCCGTGCCGCTGCAGGTAGATGGCGATGCCGCCGCCGTGGATCACCACCGAGAGCAGCACCACCAGGCAGACGATCGTGAACAGCCGCTCGGCGCCGGGCATGCCGGCGAACACCGGGAGCAAAACCAGCAGCAGCGAGCTCAGGCCCCGAGGCCCGAACGTCGCGATGAGCCGCCGGTCCCGGTCGTCCACCTGCGCTCCCCGGAGCACCGGCAGCAGGACCACCGTGCGCGCCACGAGCGCGACGGCCGCGACGGCCAGGATCCGCCAGTCGCCCACCAGGGTGAGCCCGGTCCAGATGATGCCGGCCCCGAACGCCACGAACGTGAACAGCAGGAAGATCTGCGCCGACGCTTCGCCGTAGTCGAGGAAGCAATCGCACAGCTCGACGTCGAGCGCCGCGATCGTGAGCCCGGCCGCGAAGGCCGCGAGGAAGCCGCTGCCCCCGACCGACTCCGCCGCGGCATACGCGGTGAACGCGACGCCCAGCGCGTAGAGCGACTCGTAGTCGCGCCGCACGCCGACCTTCTTCCGCACCAGGTCGAGCAGCGTGAGCGCCACCCATCCCGAGAAGACGCCCAGCACGGGGCCCAGGACGAAGAGGCCGACGGCTCGCCGCCCCAGCCCGGACGCGGGCACCGCGGCCCCGGTACCCAGCGCATCCATACAGAGCACGACGATGGGAAGCAGCAGCACGTCGTTCATCCCGCTCTCGAGGCGGAGCGCGAGCTTGGCGGAGGGCGGGAGCGCCGGATGGCGCATGAGCGTCCGGAGGAGGACCGGGTCGGTCGAGCTGAGGGCGGCGCCGAGGATGGCGGCGGCCGGCAGGCTCAGGTCGAGGAGCGCCCACGCGGCGAGCGTCACGATCGCGGCGGGAAGCAGCGTGCCCGGGCCGAGGATCAGCGCCGTGAGGCGGCGCTGCTTGCGCACCTCGCCGGTGTCCACGCCGATGGCGTCGCTGAAGAGGACGAGCAGCAGAGCCAGCGTGGCGATCACCTGGATCGTGGGCGAATCCAGGGTGAGGTCCACCACGCCGAACCCGGCGGGGCCGAGCGCGGCGCCGACCAGGAGGAAGATGACGACGAGCGGCAGGCCCGAGCGCTCGACCGCTCCCGAGAGCAGCGACGAGACGATGACGACGATCCCGACCAGCGCGAGGAGGCCGGTGAAGCTCTCGTGGGGCATGCGACAAGTATACTATAGCGACGCGTTCTTCATCCCGAGCGCAGCGAGGGACCTGCTATTCCGGCTCGGACCGTCGCACGGCGCTCGATCCAGGCCGGCAAGGTCCCTCGCCCTCGCTTCGCTCGGGCTCGGGATGAAGGATGCTCTCCACGTCACCAGCCTTCACGAGCGCCCATGCCCCCCGCCGAGCCGCTCCGCACCGCCCTGCTCCTCACCACCGCCGGCCTGCTGCTGGGGGCGAGCGTGCTGTTCAGCCGGGCGTCGCACCGGATCGGGGTGCCGATCGCGCTGCTCCTGCTCGTGGTCGGGATGGTGGCGGGCTCCGAGGGCCTCGGCGGGATCGCGTTCGACAACTACGGCTTCGCCTTCCGGCTCGGGACCGTCGCGCTCGCGCTCATCCTGTTCGACGGCGGGCTCAACACTCCGCTGGCGGAGCTCCGGCGAAGCTGGGCGCCGGCGACGACGCTCGCGACCGCCGGGGTCGTGCTCACCGCGCTCGCGGTCGCCGGGGCGGCGCGCGCCTTCGGGCTGGGCTGGCCGGAGGCGCTGGTGCTGGGCGCGGTGGTGTCGTCCACCGACGCGGCATCGGTGTTCGCCGTGCTGCGGGGCAGCGGGCTCCAGCTCAAGCGGCGGGTGGGCACCACGCTCGAGCTCGAGTCCGGGCTCAACGATCCGGTCGCCGTCATTCTCACGGTGGCGCTCACCGCCAACCTGGTGCGGCCCGGCGAGCTGCCGCCGGCGCAGCTCGCGGGCGAGATTGCGATCCAGCTCGCCGTGGGGGCAGCGCTCGGTGTCGCTGTCGGGCTCGGCGGGCGCGAGCTGCTCAAGCGGAACCCGCTTCCGACCGGCGGGCTCTACCCCGCCCTCACCCTCGCGCTCGCGTTCCTCGCCTACGGCGTGACCACGCTGCTCGGCGGCAGCGGGTTCCTCGCGGTGTATCTCGCCGGCATGGTGCTGGGCAAGGCGCACCTGCCGTACCACGGCGGCCTGCTCCGGGTGCACGACGCGCTCGCCTGGCTGTCGCAGATCGGGATGTTCCTGGTGCTCGGGCTGCTGGTGTTTCCGAGCCGGCTGCTGGACGTCGCCGGGACCGGGATCGCGCTCGCGCTGGTGCTGGTGGTCGTCGCGCGGCCGGCCGTGGTGGCGCTGTGCCTCGCGCCGTTCCGCTATCCCTGGCGGGAGACGGCGTACATCGGGTGGGTCGGCCTGCGGGGCGCGGTGCCGATCATCCTCGCGACCTTTCCGGTGCTGGCGGGCGCGCCGGGGGCGGACCGGATCTTCCACCTGGTGTTCTTCATCGTGGTGGCCAACACGCTGGTCCCGGGCGCGACGGTGGCGTGGCTGACCCGGCGGCTCGGCCTGCAGACGAAGGAGCCGCCGGCGCCGCAGGCGGTGCTGGCGATCGAGAGCCGGGTCCCGCTCGAGGGCGAGCTGCTCTCCTTCCATATAGATGAAGCGCTGGTGGTGGCGGGGGTGCCGTTGGAGGAGCTGGATTTCCCGGAGGGGTCGTCGGTGATGCTGATCGTGCGGGGGAACCGGCTGGTGCCGCCCAAGGGCTCGACGGTATTCGAGCCGGGGGATCACGTGTATCTGGTGACCCAGCCGGAGGATCGCGCGCTGATGCAGCTCATGTTCGGGCGGGCGGAGGAGGAGTAGCCCGGGTCGTCGAGGGGGGGGCGCCCTGAGGCTCCTACCGGCGGCAGCTCATCGGCCGTCGCCTGGAGCGTGCTCGGAGACGCTCTCGCGGCACTGGTCCGGAGCGAGGAGCTCGAACAAGAAAGTCGACAGTCGATTACGTCTACGCCGACTTTTCGGCCAGATACGCGAACCGCGACAGCCGCCGCTCGACCGACAGCGCGTGCACGCACCGAAGGAACCGCTGGAGCCCCTCGAAGTTGGCCTCGCCCTCGCGCGCCACGAGCGCTGCACGGTGCCGTGCCCGCGCGGCATGCCAGCGCGATGCCACCTCCGCCGCATTGCCGGTCACGTCCTGCACCGCGAGGACCGTGAACCCCGCCTCGCACAGCATCGCCTCGTTGGCGTCCGGCGGGACGAAGAGGTAGAAGCCGATCGAGCTCCGGACCGCCAGCTCTTCGTGGGAGACCGGGCCGGTGACCACCATCGCGTCGGTGAACAGCGCGCGCCCGCCGGGCTTGAGCAGCCGATGCCAGTCGCGCAGCACCGCCGCGCGGTTCGCGATGTGGCACATGGCGTCGTTAGAGATCACGGCATCGAAGGATCCGTCGGCAAAGGGGAGCGGGCGGCTCGCGTCCACCGCCTCGAAGCGGGTCCGCTGTGCGACGCCTTTCGACTCGGCGAGGGCGCGGGCGTTCCGCACGCCGTGCTCGTTCAGGTCCACGCCAGTGACCCGACAGCCGCGCGCGGCGGCCAGGTAGACCGCGGGCCCGCCCGAGCCGCTGCCCACCTCGAGGACCTCCGCGCCCGGACCGGCGCCGAGCTGGTCGGCGAAGCCGAGCCATTCCTCCACCGTGAGCCAACTGCTCTGGCCGAGGTCTTCGCCGTAGGCCTCGCGGCGGACGGCGCGCTCCGCGTCGCTGGCGAAGTCCGCGTAGACGTTGTCGTACAGGTTGACGGGGGCGGTCACGGTGCCTCCGAGCGGGTAGCTGGTTTCGAAAGAACTAATCCAGAGTCACCCTGACCCGAGCGCAGCGAGGGGAAAGGGGCCATGCGTCAGCTCATGTCCCCTTTCCCCCTCGCTGCGCTCGGGTCAGGGTGACTCCTAGGCCAGCAACGCGGCCAGCGCATGCGCGGGGCCGAGCGCCGCGGCCGCGCGCAGGACGACCTCACCATCGGCGGCGCGCACGTCGAGGATCCCGTCGGGAAACGTGACCAGCCAGCGTCTGGCGGCCTCGCCGCCCGCGGCCGGAGCGATGCCCGGCACCTCGTAGAAGCTCCCGCGCGACAGGTCACCCTCGGCCTCCGCGTGCGCGGCGGGCGGGGCTCCCCACTCGTACTGCGCCACGTGGTGAAACCGGACGACCGCACAATGATGCGGGTCGCGCGCGATCCGGTAGGCCAGCCAGAGCGTGCCGTCCGAGGACAGCACGGCCGGCGCGGGCGCGGTAGCGCTCATCGGGGGCGGCTCGTTCCATTCGACCAGCTCGGCGCCGCCCGGCAGCCGCCGGCTTGGCGGGCCAGTCATCGCAGGTGCGCCACGGCCCAGAGGTTGAGCAGCAGGCCCGCAACCTCGAGCCCCAGGCCGAACCAGATGGCGCGGATCACCCGCCCGCGCGCCCGGAGGATGCCGATACCCCTCACGATAGCGAAGCCGGCCAGCGCCGCCACCGCCGCCCACAGCCCGGGCTCGTGCCAGCCGCGCATCCGGGTACACACGAGGAGGAAGACGCCGAAGCCCACCTGAAACCCACCGTACGTCGCCGCGAAGTCGGCGCGCGCCGATGCGGTGGGAAGCGAGAGCTGGGTGACCGCGGCCGCCCGCGCGGGCCTGAGCGCGGCCGCCGCGCCGAAGCCGATGAATCCCAGTCCGGTGAGCGCCAGGATGAACGCGGAGATCGGCGGCATGCCCACCACCTACGGCGCCCGCGCCGAATGCCCCGGCGCGATGTCCACCTTGGTGATGTCCGGCCGGAAGAACAGCGCTACCGTCCAGTCGAGCACGATCCTGAGCCGGCGGTCCCACCGCGGCATCTGGAGCAGGTAGTAGGTGCGCCGGAGCCACCAGGCCGGAAAGCCGGTGATCCGGACGCCCTTCACGTCGGCCACCGCACGGGTCTGGCCCAGCGAGGCCATCGTGCCCAGCGAGTGATAGACGAACGGCCGCGGCGCCCGGCCTTCGAGCATCCCCGCCACGTTGTCCGCGAGGCGCTTCGCCTCGCGGATCGCGTGCTGCGCGAGCGCGGGATACGGCCGCCCGTCGGGCGATGGGATCGCGGCGCAGTCGCCCAGGGCCCAGACGTTCGGATGGCTCCGGCTCCGCATCGTCGCGTCCACGGCGATCCGGCCCCGCTCGTCGTGCTCCACCGGGATCGCGGCGGTCGCCGCGTTCGGGACGATGCCGGCCGCGAGCACAACGGTGGAGGCCTCGATCGTCTCGCCGCCGAGGTGGACGCGACCGGGCTCGATCCCGCGCACCGCTGTTCCCGCGCGGATGTCGGCCCCTCGCCGCGCCAGCACCCGCTCCGCCACGGCCGCGAGCTTCGGGTCCACCTCGGGCAGGATGCGGCCGCCCGCCTCGAACAGGTGGAAGCGCAGCTCGTCCCGGCGGAGCCGCGGGTAATAGCGCAGCACGTCGCCGGCGAAGGCGGTGAGCTCGCCCAGGAGCTCGACGCCGACGAGCCCGCCGCCGATCACGACGAAGCTGAGCGCCCGGCGGCGCGGGAGCGGATCCGCAGCGGCGTCGGCGCGCTCGAACTGCTCGATTACGTGGTTCCGGAGCAGGAGCGCGTCGGCCATGGACTTGAAGGTGAACGCGAGCGGCGAGCCCGGGATCAGCATCTCGTTGGTCTCGGCGCCGAGCGCCACGACGAGATAGTCGTACGGGAGCTCGTAGGTCCCGCCGTCCGCCGCAACGGCGCGGACCACGCGACGCTCGACGTCCACCCGGTCGACGCTCGCCTCGATGAAGCGCGCGTGGCGGAGCGCCGGGCGGATGGGCTGCGCGCAGTGCCGGAGCTCGAGCCGTCCCGAGCAGGCCTCGAACAGGAGCGGCGTGAGCACGAAAAAATTCTCCCGGCTCACCAGCGTGATCTCGACGGCCTCGCGGCGGCAGCGCCGCTCGAGCCGGCGCGTCGCCGCCACGCCGCCGAATCCGCCGCCGATGACCACGATGCGCGCCCCGGGTGCCGCCGGATTCGGATCGGCCGTCACGAGCGCGGCGACTCGTGATCGGTCAGCACGGGGAGATACGCGACCCACGGGCCGACGGCGCCGCGATACTGTTTGGCCATGACCCGCGCGACCTGCGCGACGTGCCCCAGGTCGTGCACGACCCAGGCCGCCAGGAGCTGGCGGAGCGTGACCGGCCCGAGGCTCGGATGGGCGCCCGGGAGCTCGAGCTGTGCCGGGGTGAGATGCCAGGAGCGAAGCAGGGCGAGGTTGTCGCGCCGGAGCCGGGCGAACTCGTCCAGCAGCGAGACGAGCGAGCGTCCGGCGTTGCGGGTGCGGTGGCGGAAACGGTCGTACGGCGTGAAACGCGGGTCAGGACCGCCGGCCAGGATGATGCGCGCCCGCGGGACCCAGTCGGTCTCCTCGCCGTCGATCAGATGGCCGACGACGTCGAACGGACTGAACGTGTCCCCGCCCTCGTTCCCGCGGGCCCAGGGCTCCGCCACGCCCTCCAGCATCGCGCGCAGCGCCGGCGGGGTCCGTTCCAGCAGGTCCAGCGATTGATCGAGATCGAAGTCCATGCAGCGGCCCGCGGTTGATGGTCGGTTGACGGGGTGACGCGAGGTTGGACGTGCGCCGGCGGCGTAGACGCGCCTCGGCCTTCACTCAAACATACGAGCGGAATGCCATGACCCGTCCCGACCCCGATCCGGACCTGGAATTCGACCGTCAGCTCAACGAGCGCCTCGCGGATCTGCGGCTGCGGGCGGACCTGGGCGAGCTGGCAGGCCGCGTCGCCTTCCGGGCGGCCCTGGAGCACGACGGCCGCTTTCGCCTGGTGGATCCGCGGGTGTGGGACGCGGTGATGCGGTCGGGCCTCGGGTGGTGGACGGCGTAGACGGCTGGGAGTCACCCTGACCCCGAGCGTAGCGAGGGGGAAAGGGGACATGAGCTGACGCATGTCCCCTTTCCCCCTCGCTACGCTCGGGGTCAGGGTGACTCCCGCCGCCGGCGCTATCGCTTCGGCGCGGCCACGCTGTGCCGTGCCGTGGCGAGCTGCTTCCGGAGCGCCGGCACCGCGGCGCTGGTGGCGGGGTTCGCGGCGAGCTTCCCCAGCGCGAGGTCCGCCGCGTCGAGCCCGAGGTTCGCGCCGAAGCGCGCGGACACCTGCCGCAGCGCCCCCTGGAACCCCGGATCGGACCTGAGCTCGGTCGCGCCGAGCACCTGCGCCCGGGCGATGACGTCGGAGATCGCCGCGACGGCGCGCCGCGCGTTCTCGGGCGAGGAGAAGCTGCGCCCGCTCACCTGCGCCAGCTCGGGCAGGCTGGCGGCGAAGCGCTGCATGGCCGCGGCCTGCGCCGCGTCGCGCGGCTGGCGCTGGTGCATCAGCGCCTGCGCGGCGCCCATGATCGCGAACGGCGCCATCGCGGTGTGGGTCAGCATCGGCGTTCCCGAACCGATCCCCGCGAAGGGCAGCGCGACCAGCGCCAGCCCGCCCAGCCCGTGCGCCACATGCAGCGCGGTGCCCTCGACCCGGAACACGATCCGCAGGATGTCGCGCAGCGGGGCCAGCGCGAAGAGCGCGGCGGCCACCAGGCTCGCGAGCGCCATGTCCGACCGGCCCTCGACCTTGAAGTGCTCGTAGGCCAGGAAGCAGCCGATGGCGACGAAGAGAAACGCGACGTGGAGGACGGCTCGACCGACGACCCCGCCGAGCGACGGGCGGGCGCGGGCCCGGGCCGGGGCTGGAACGCCGCCCGGATTCATGGCGACCGACTGGACGCGGAACATGCTCCCTCCTTACTTCGGGCTCAGAGAAGATGATCGATCGGCCCGCGTTCCGGGAGACTGCCATGCCTCGTGCCGCGCCCCTGGCGCTTGCCACCCTTGCCGCCCTCATCCCGCTCGCCGCTGCCGGCCGCGGCGCGGCGGACCGGACCTCGGCTGCGCGTAGCCCCAAAGGGGCGGCGCCAACCGCTCAGACGCCCGACACGGCCGCACTGCCCCGCGACATCCCCCGCCTGCTCCAGGCGAGCGGCGTGCCGGGGCTCTCGATCGCCGTCGTCCAGGACGGGCGGGTCACGTGGGAGCGCGGGTTCGGCACGATCAACGACAGCGCCCGGCGCCCGGTCGACTCGGCCACGGTGTTCGAGGCCGCGTCGCTCAGCAAGCCGGTGTTCGCCTACCTAGTCCTGCGCCACTCGAGCGACGGCAGCATCGAGGAGTCGGTGTGGGCACGCTGAACATCGCGGCGGATTGTTTTCTCCAGGCTCGCCTGGATCGGGGTCGGGGCAGGCGCCGGCACCGGATTCACCACGGAACCACGGAAAACACGGACAACAGCCACGGAAAAAAGCGTTGGTCAACGGCACACCGGTCGGGTTCCTGCCCCGAGGAAACGAATGCACCACGGAGGCACGGGAATCACGGAGGATTCGGGAACGGAGGGCGTCTAGGACCCGGACAACACCAAGTTATTGATGGTGGCTCCGTGTCCCGATGCGCTCCGTTCCCCAGCGCCCTCCGTGCCCTCCGTGCCCTCCGTGGTGGCTTTTCAGCTAGCGACGGAACCCGACCGGTGTGCCGTTGACCAAAGGCTTTTTTCCGTGGCTGTTGTCCGTGCTTTCCGTGGTTCCGTGGTGAAGCTGTTCCTCGGCGGACGAGCCCCGCTCAGCCCGCCCGCGGCAGCCCGACGCCGCCGAGCGGCGTAGTCTCGACCCGATTGCTGAATCCGGCGATCAGCGGCCGTCCGCGGACGATGGCGTCCCTGACCGCCGGCAGGGCGAGCGACGCCTGGTGGCTCTCACTGCTGTCCCACACCTCCGTGATCCAGAGCGCGTCGGCGTCGGCCGGATCGTTCGCGATGATGTAGCTCAAGCACCCCGGCATGGCGCGGGTGCCCGCCAGGAGAATGGCGGCCAGCTCGTCGCGCCGGCCGGCGGCCGCGGTCATCTTGCCGATCAGTCCGTACATGTTCACTCCGGCCAGAGAGGTAGGTGACGGCCGAGCAGGCGCGTCCGCATCCGAGTGCTTAGGGCACCGCCTGCTCGCCGCCGGGACCCTCCAGCGCCCGCCCCAGCGCCGCGTTCACCTCGTCGAGCGAGAACGGCTTGGCCAGCGCGGCCCGCGCGCCGAGCAGCAGGGCGTCGCGGAGGAGCGAGAGGCGGTGGGTCTGATCGCCGCCCGACATCGCGATGACCGGCAGCGCGGGCGCCGCGGCGCGGAGCTGCGCCAGCAGCTCGATCCCGTCCATCTCGGGCATGTGGATGTCGAGGAAGGCGACGTCCGCGCCGTGCTCGCGCCAGGCCCGCGCGCCTTCGAGCCCGTCGGCGGCGAGCACCACCGTGTGACCCTGTCGCTCGAAAGCCCGCTGCAGCACGCCGCGAATTCCCGGATCGTCGTCCACCACGAGAATCCGCGCCATCAACCCGCGCCGGCGGCGCCCGCCGTTCCGGGGAGCGTCTCGCTCTGGAGGAGCTGGCGCACCCGGGTGCGAAGCTGCTCCGGCGTGAACGGCTTCTGCAGCAGGTGCATGCCCTGCGGCATCCGCCCCTGGTGGAGCACCGCTTCCTGGGTATAGCCGGACATGAACAGCACCTGCACCCCGGCGCGCAGCCGGCCGATGTGCTCGGCGAGCTGGTCGCCCCGCATGTCGGGCATGACCAGGTCGGTGAGCAGCAGGTCGATCGGCCCCTCGTGCCCGCGCGCGAGGTCGATGGCCGCCGCCGGGCCGTCCGCGGCGAGCACGCGGTAGCCGCCGATCTCGAGCAGCCGGGTCGCCACCAGCCGGGCCGCGAAGTCGTCCTCCACCAGCAGGATCGTGCCGCTGCCCGCGGGCTCGGCGGCGGCGTCGCGATGGCTGCGCGCGCGGGCCGCCTCCTCCGAGCGCGGCAGGTAGACCCGCACCGTGGTGCCGTGCCCCGGCTCGCTGTAGACGAAGATGTGCCCGCCGAGCTGCTTCACGATCCCGTACACCGTGGAGAGGCCGAGCCCGGTGCCTTTGCCGGGCGGCTTGGTGGTGAAGAACGGCTCGAAGATGTGCGCGCGCACCTCGGGCGTCATCCCGTGGCCGGTATCGGACACGGCGAGCCGCACGTAGTGGCCGGGCGCGACGGCGAGATGGCTGCCCGCGTACTCCTCGGTGAGCGGCGCGTCGGCCGCCTCGATGGTGAGCCGGCCGCCGTCGGGCATGGCGTCCCGCGCGTTCACCGCGAGGTTGATGAGCACCTGCGCGAGCTGCGCACGGTCGGCCAGGACCGGGCTCAGCAGCGGGCCGGTGCTGATCGCGAGATCGATGTGCTCGCCGATGAGCCGCCGGAGCATGCGCCCGGTGTCGTCCACGACCTCGCGCAGGTCGAGCACCTCGGGCTGAATGACCTGCTTGCGGCCGAAAGCGAGGAGCTGCTGGGTGAGCGCCGCCGCGCGGTCCACCGCCTCCTGGATGCCGTCCACGTCGGCGCGCCGAGGGTCGGACGGCGCGAGGGCGGCGTGCAGCAGGCCGCAGTAGCCGGCGATCGCCGTGAGGATGTTGTTGAAGTCGTGCGCCACGCCGCCCGCCAGGCGGCCGATCGTGTCGATCTGCTGCGCGTGGAGCAGCTGGGCCCTGGTCTCCTCGTGCCGGGCGTCGGCGGCCGCCGCGCGGCCGGCCTCGCTGTCCGCGCGGGCCTCCTCTTGCCGCGCGCGCGCCGCCTCCTCCTCCGCCTGCATCGCGAACTCTTCCGCCTCCGACGCACTCTCCTCGGCCAGCCGCTGCAGCCGCCGCGCCTCCGCCGCCTCCCCCTCGGCGCGCTCGAGGGCGCGGCCCCGCGAGCGGGCCATGACCGCGGTCGCGAAGCCGATGGCGAGGAACAGGCAGAGGCCGATCAGGTCGCGCGCCCACCGGCTTTCGCCATTTCCCGGCGGCAGGAACAGCACCTGCGCGAGCACGCCGCTTATCAGGGTCACGACGATGGTGGGGCCGTAGCCCAGGCGCCACGCCGCGTAGAATACCGGCGCGAAGTACGGCGTGTATGGCAGCTCGAAGCCGAGCACCGGCGTGAGCGCGGCACGGAGCAGCGTCGCCAGGAGCACGGCGAGCACCGCACCGGCGTAGGACCACACGGCCGGCCGGACGCGGCGAGGCGAATCGAGGCTCGTCAATGCATCCTCGGGCAGGAATTGGCGGTGCTGACGGGAGAGCCCTCAACACTAGTCCCGGCCTTCGCGCGATGGAAGGCGCAAACAGGCGCGCGAAACGGCCGAAATGCGACAGAATCGGCCGGATCCTGTCGCATTCGCGATCTCGTGGCGCGGTGGGTCGGAGATTCACGTTCCCGGCGTCACACCGACCCTCGGGCCGCCTAGAGGTGCGTTGCCGTCGCGTCCGCCGAACAGCCGGCCGGGAACCGCGCGCCCGAGGCATCCCGGAACGTGCCGGTGACTTTGTCGGGATTGCTGCCGGAGCCGGTCAGGGTGAGCGCGGCGGAAGGGCCGACGTGAAAGGTCAGGGTAAACGGGCCGTGGCCCCAGTCGAAGCTGCCGGTGAACGGCGAGGTTTGGGACGCATTGGCCGGATCGTACCACACGCTCACCACGTCGATCAGGTTGTCCCCGTCGGCGGTGGGCGGCACGTCGTCGGGATCGACCGTGAAGGCGAGGGTGAAGGCGTCCCAGCAGCCGTTGGCGGCGGACACGTCCACCTGCCAGGTGCCGATGAACTGCGCGGCGCCGAAGTCGGGGCCCGTGGCGTCGCTGCCGCCGCAGGCCGACAGAACCACCAGGGAGGCGAGCGCGATCCGTGAGCGCATGGTCACGCCCGCATTGTAAGGAGGGGGGCGCCCCGCCGCCACGCACGGCGGTGGCGACGCGAGATCCTGCCCGGCGCTTGCCCCGGTTCGCCTGGTCCTGCAGTTTCCCGACGATTCCTTCGCAGCGTCGTGACCCGAATTCCGCGCAGGAGGCGCCAATGCCAGCGATCTTCGTTGATACCGCCCACGGTCCGACCAACAAGCTGTACGACGGCTCGAAGGCGGGCGCCTCCTCGGGCAAGGCCGAGGCGAAGATGCAGGCGGTCGTCAAACGAATCATCGACAAGACCGCGGGCTTTACGACGGTCAAGGACGCCAATTCGAAGGGCTACACCGTGCGGCTCGAGATCTCCAAGCTCGAGGTCGCGAACCACGAGACGACATGCAAGATGTCCGGCTTCATCACGCGATATCCCAAGGGTGTGGCCATGGGGGGAGCGGGCAAGGGTGACGAGATGGTCAGCCTGGGATGGAGCGGCCACGCCACGGCGACCGGCACGGACGACTCGGCGATGCTCGATTGCGTCGATGCGATCACCGAGAACATGCTCACGAAGACGGGCATCAATGCGATGCGGAACGACATGACGAAACGCTAGCGGCGCTTTCGGCCATCGTCACCGACGTCGTCATGCCGGGCATGGGAGGGGTCGCGGCGGTGGGACGCAGGGCGGCTCGGCCGCCCATCCTGTTCATCTCGGGCTACACCGCAGACAAGGAGCTGCCGGGCCCCCTGCTCGCGAAGCCGTTCCGGCCTGATGCGCTGCTCAAGGCGGTGGCGGGCCTGCTCGGCGGCTCGCACTGAGCGGCGAGCCGGCGGTCATGCCCTCGCGTCTCACGGGCACCCCGGCAGAGCCAGCAACTCTCCCGGACCCTCGGCGCCGCCGGAAGTCCTGAGGTACTTCCGGCCGTAGCGGCTCACCGCCACCACCACGTCCAGCTCGCGTCCCTCCCCGGCCACAAAGAAGCTCCATACGTCGTCCTCGATCGCCTCGACCGCCTCCTGCTGGGTCATCCGCCAGGCGACGCCGTCCGGGGTCCTGCCGCCCACGTGAGTGATGCGCTCATGCGGGCTCGGGCGGTCGCGCTGGGCCACGCACAGAACCTGGCGGCGCTGGGCCATGACTTCTCCACTCAGGGGCGGGTGAGGGATGAAACGGCGCTGCCATCTTATCCCTCGCCGGGCGATCCCGATAGGAGGAAACTCAGCCGCCGGGCGACGAAAATGCGATCCGGGATTCGCCCCGCGCCGTCCGTTCCTGCGGCACCAGACACCGGTATACGAGATCGTGCACCGGCGTCCGGACGCCCCGGTCCCGACCCAGCCGCACCACGGCCCCGTTCTGAGCCTCGAGCTCGGAAGGGCGTCCGGCGACGATGTCGCGCTGCATGCTCGTGGTCCCCTCCACCGGGAGGCGGTCGGTGAACGCGAGCGTCTCCGCCACCGTAGCGGCAGGGAGGGCGACCCCGTGCGCGGCGGCGACCTCGCGCACCTCCTCCATCATACGCTGCAGCAGGTCGCGGGTCTCCGGAAGCGTGCGGAGCGTCCCAATCGGCGCACGAGTCACCGCGCCGAGCCCGCTCACCGAGGCGATGAACAGGAACTTGCGCCACATCTCGGTCCGCACGTCGGCCACGGCCTTGGCGGTGAGACCGCGAGCCGGCGCGAAGGCGGCTTCGAGCCGGCGGGCACGATCGCTCACGCCGCCCTCGAGCTCGCCGAAGGCGACGTACGGCGCGGCGCCTTCGTGGAGTATTTCACCCGGCGAGACGACCCACGCGAGGATGTGGCACAGCCCCCCGAACACCCGCTCGGCGCCGAGGACGGCGGCGAGCTGCGCCGGCGCCTCGACGCCGTTCTGCAGCGGGACGACGAACGTGTCGAGCCCGAGGAGCGGGCCCATCGCGCGGGCGGCCTCGGGCACGTGCCACGCCTTGACGCCGAGGAGCACGACGTCCGTGGGGCCGAGCTCAGCGGGTCGATCGCTCGCGTGGACGGGATGAACGGTGAAGTCGCCCTCCGGGCTCTGCACCCGAAGTCCGCGCGCGCGGAGCGCGTCGAGGGTCGCGCCCCGCGCGACGAAGGCAACATCGTGGCCCGCCTCCGCGAGCCGCCCGCCGAAGTACGCGCCGACCGCGCCGGCGCCGAAGACGGTGATCCTCATCCAGAAAATGTAGCCGCGGCTCAGTCATTGTCGTGGTGATGTCTATCCTTCCTGCCGGGCCCATGATCGTCGGGCGGAATGGCGGTCACGCTGAAGCTGGCGCGGAGGTCGGGAAGCCGGCTACTGGCCACGCTGGCCACGACGACCTGCTCGCCGGGCGCATCGCCCAGGCGGGCGGTCGCGGCGGCGCGGCCGTCAGCATCGGTGAGGGTCGCCGGGGGATCGAGCGCGGCGCCGTCCGGGTCGCCGACGAAGCTGAACGCGATGAGGGTGCCCGAGACCGGCGCGCCGGCGCTGTCGAGCACCTGGACGACGAGCGGGTCGGGTAGCTGTGCTCCGGGCTCCGCGGTCTGGCCATCGCCGGCCTGCGCGATGAGGACCGCCGGGAGAGGCAAGCCGGGCGGCTCGGGCCCGCCTGAACCTCCGCCGCCGCCGGACCCGTCAGGTCCGGGAAGGGTGAGGTCGCTGCCGGCGCAGCCAAGCGCGAGGAGAAGCGCGGCCGCGACTGCGCCGGCCGTTCGAAGGGTCGCCGCCATGGGACGCTCGCTGCGTGAAGGACGCTGCCATCATACGTCCGAATCGGCTCCAGGGGATGTGGCGTCTCTCACGCCGCGGGCGCGGCGAAGCCGACTGTGGTGCAAAGAGTTGCGTGATCAACCCAGGAGAGGAGCCGAGCTATGCGAGGGACGACCGGGATCGTGATCGCGCTGGTGTGCGCCGCATGCAGCAGGGAGACGAAGTCAGCGGCGGCCGCACCGGACAGCGGCGGCTTCGCGGGCGTACAGGTGCGCGGGCGTGAGGCGATGGGAGTAGATCAATACACGTCGACGCACTACTTCACCCCGCTGCCCGACGGCGGGCGAATCGAGCTCCAGCGGGATGCGGCCGACAGCGCGGGCGCGGCGCAGATCCGGCGGCACATGGCGATGATCGCGAGCCGCTTCGCGGCCGGCGACTTCCGTCTGCCCGGCTTCGTGCACGCGCGCGAGGTGCCGGGCACGGCCACGATGGCGGCGAGGCGTGGGGCGATCAGCTACACGGTCGAGTCGCTTCCTCGAGGCGCCGCGCTTCGACTGACCACGAAGGATCCAGCCGCGCTCGCGGCGATTCACGAGTTTCTCGCGTTCCAGCGGCAGGATCACCACGCCGGTGCGTCACGGGACTCTTAGGCGCCCTGGCTTGCGAGACGCGCGCTGCTTAGCGGGAAATTCGGGCAGGGCGTCGGGTGGACGCTTCCGCGGCATCGGACGCGGGCCGCGGCGCCTCGACCGAGCGGGCCCGCACCACGTCCACCGCTTCGCGCACGCGGCGCGCCAGCCGGTGAGCCGCGTACCCTGAGACCGCCGCCACGAAGAGCGGCAGGAGATGCTGTACCAGCGCCGTATCCACGGCCAGGCTCACCCAATGCGAGCCTCGGCGGGTGGCGCTGAGACCGAGCGACGCCAGAATTCCCTTGGTGTGAGACACCGCGTAGCCGCGCGCGATCAGCCAGCCCACCGCGAACGCGCCCAGGGCCGGGCCCCGAGGAGCGACCCAGGCGTGGATACGGCTCCAGGTCTCGTCGGCCAGGCGCCGGCCTTCGCCGCGCAACCGGTCACGCTCGTGCTGAGCGCCGGCGATCTCGGCGCGGACCGCCAGGACTTCGCTCTCCGCGCCGGTCGGGGGCAGCGCGAGCGCGAGCCGGCCGGCGGTCAGGTGAATCTCCGCGAGCCGCTGCTCGAGGGCCCCGCGTCGCCCCCGGGCGGCCGATGAGGCGGCGCCGTGCTCCGCCGTCACGGCGGCCAGCCTCCGGCGAATGGCGGCCGCGTCGGACGAGAGTGAGGCGAGCCGCCCGCCGCGAGCGGCGCCGTCGGCCAGCGTCCGTTCGCCCAGCCGGGCAATCGCCGCCTCTTCCCGCCGGCGCAGCTCGCGCTGGTGGTAACCGAGGCGGGCCGCCTCGTATCGGGTCACGATCTGCTCGATCATGGGCGGGCACCGTCGCAAGGATCGTGGCGTTCCCGCCGAACGGTGCACTAAACAGGCGTCTGTCAGACACTTCGACCTTCGCCGGACGGCGGGGTGGATCGCGGGTCGAACCCTGGCTCCCAGCATTCTGCAAGCGGGCGGCCGGGGGCCTGCCAGGAACTGCATCGGTTCCGGGTGCGGGAGTTCACCACGGAACCACGGAAAACACGGACAACGGCCACGGAAAACTGCTGGGGGTCAACGGCGCAGCGACATCGGATGCCGTGACCTCTTGCTGGACCGTTGCGAGTGCGCCGAGGATATTGCGCGGGAACCCCCAACCGAGGCCCATGAGCTACTGCGACGTTGCCCCGCGCCATGAGTGGCACGGCCCCTACCACGAGACCGAGTACGGCTTCCCGCTCACCGACGACGCGGGGCTGTTCGAGCGCCTCGTGCTCGAGATCAACCAGGCTGGGCTCTCGTGGCTCACCATTCTCAGGAAGCGCGAGGCGTTCCGGCGCGCCTACGACGGGTTCGATCCCGAAATCGTGGCGGGGTATCGGGCGCGCGACCGCCGGCGGCTGCTCGCCGATCCCGGCATCATCCGCAACCGGCTCAAGATCGACGCGGCGATCGCGAATGCCGGAAAGATCCTCGAGCTGCGGGGCACGCACGGCTCGTTCGCCGGGTGGCTCGAGGCGCATCATCCCCGTTCCAAAGACGAGTGGGTGAAGCTGTTCCGGACCACGTTCCGGTTCACCGGCGGCGAGATCGTGGGCGAGTTCCTGATGAGCACCGGCCATCTGCCCGGCGCGCACCAGCCCACCTGCCCGGTCTACCGGAAGATCCTCGCGCTCGACCCGATGTGGGCGCGGACGCCACTGGACCCTCGCCGCAGGCGCGCCTAAGATGCAGACGCCGGATCGCGCGGAGCCGCCCGACCCCGCTTCGCGCACCTGATTTTTCGACCGACCCCACTCCTTCTCTCGACCCTGCCGAGGTTCGCATGACCCCCGATCGTCTCACGCGCGCGGCCCTGTGTGCGGCCGGCGCGCTGCTCGTCGCCTGTGGAGGGAAAGACGCGTCCCGCACCGACTCGGCCGACAGCGCGGCCGCCGCTGCCGAGGCGCCGGCGCCGGCTGATTCCACGCCGGCCGCGTCGCCCTCCGCCGCCGCCGAGCCGGCCTCCACGCCGCTCACACCCGAGGACATCGGCCGCTGGCAGAAGGGAATGGCAGCAGAGCTGGCGGCCGTGCACGATGCGGGGAGCCGGCTCAAGAGCGCCAAGAGCGGCGAGGACACGCTCTCGGCCATGATGGCGATGCAGGAGATGAACACGGCCGGCGCCGGCGCCAAGGCCGCCGGCGTGGACGAGGACCGCTACAAGCTGATCCGCAGCAGCCTCGCCTCCGTGGCCGGCTACCTCGCGCCGCAGATCGGCGGGATCGACACGACGATGCTCTCGCCGGCGCAGCGCGAGGAGATGCGGAAGGGGAACGAGGCCCAGCTCAAGCAAATGGAAGGGACGGTGCCGCCGGCGGTGGTCGAGGCACTGCGGCCACGCGCGGCGGAGCTCCGGAAGCAGAGCCTCGAGCTTGCGGGGGCCCGGCTCAAGGCGGCGGGGGCGTGAGGACAGCGGCTTGACGGCCCGCCCCCCGCGCCTAGATTCGGCGTAGGGGTCCGAACAAAAGCCGAAGTGGGGCGCGCCGTGGTTCACCTTCATCTCCATACCCACTTCTCCTTCGGCTTTGGGGTCTCGAGCCCCGAGATCCTCGCCGCCGCGGCCGCGGAGCGCGGGTTCGGCGCGCTCGCCTGCACCGACACCAACGGCGTGTACGGTGCGGTCGAGTTCCAGCGCGCGGCGGAGGTGGCCGGTGTGCGCCCGATCCTGGGCGTCCACCTCGTCACCGGCGGCGAGGAGACGGTGGCGCTCGCGACGGACGAGCGCGGGTGGGGCGCGCTGTGCCGCGCGGTGACGCGCGTGCACTGGGCGGCGATCCCGCGAGGGGGGCAGCGGGCGGGCGGGCCGGAGCTCCTCCGGGGCGCTGCGGAACGCTCTGGTACGGAGCCCGGGCAAACTGCGCCCGGTCTCCTCCCCGGCGCGTTCCAACGCGCCTCTCTGGAGCCCCCACCCGCCCCCCCGCTGCCCCCCGCCAAGACTCCGCCCGGCTCCGCGCGGCTCCTCTCCGATCAGCTCGCCCATGACCGCGACGGCCTCATTCTTCTCTCGCGCGATCCCGCGTTCCTCGAGCACATCCTGCGCGCGAGCGGGCCGCGGGATCTCTACGCCGAACTGGTGCCGGGCAAGGAGCGCCATGCGGTGCTCGCGGCGGCGCGCCGGCTCGGGCTCCCCGCCGCCGTCACCGGCGCCGCCGTCATGGCGCACCCCGAGGACTGGCAGCGCCACCGGCTGCTCCGCGCCATCCATCTCAATACCACGCTGTCGGCTCTCACCGACCGTCTGGCTCCGCGCGACGCCTGGCTCCGTCCCGCCGACGACCTCGCGCGCCAGTTCCCCGACTGTCCCGACGCGGTGCGCGCGGCCGTCGAGATCGCCGAGCGGTGCCGGTATCGCATCCCGATCGGCCGGACGGTGGCGCCGCGCTTCGCCGACGCAGGCGACGCGCTGGCGGCACTCCGCGCCCGCGCCTACGAGGGCGCCGAGCGGCGTTACGGCACCGTCGCGCCGGTAACGGCGGCGCGGCTGGAGCACGAGCTCGCCATCATCGGCGCCAAGGGGTTCGCCGACTACTTCCTGGTGGTGCGCGACATCGTCGAGCACGGGCCCACCCACTGCGGCCGCGGCTCGGTGGCCAACTCGATCGTGAGCTACTGTCTCGGCATCACCCACGTCGAGCCGCTCGGCGCGGGTCTCCTGTTCGAGCGGTTCCTCAACCCCGAGCGGAAGGACCCGCCCGACATCGACCTCGACTTCCCGTGGGACGAGCGCGACAACGTCCTGGCCTACGTGTTCACGCGCTATCCCCACCCGCAGGCCGCGATGGTGGCCAACCACAACTGCTTCCGCCTGCGCGGCGCGCTGCGGGAAGTGGCCAAGGTGCACGGGCGGCCGGCCGGCGAGATCCGCGAGGTGACGCGGCGCATCCCGATCTTCGAGGACCTGCCGCTCGAGGAGACGATCACGACCCACCCCAACTTCAAGGCGCTCGACCTGCCGGAGAGCTGGCGGGAGCTGGCCCGCGCGGCGGCGCCGCTCGTGGGCGTGCCGCGGCATCTCTCGGTGCACCCGGGCGGGGTGGTCGTGGTGCCCACGGCGCTCACCGATTTCGTGCCCACCGAGCCCGCGGTCAAGACGCTCGCGGTGGACCCCTCGCTTTGCTCGGGGCAGGCTCCGCAAGTGCCGGTGATCCAGTTCGAGAAGGACGGCGCCGAGGACGCGGGGCTGGTCAAGATCGACCTGCTCGGCAACCGCTCGCTCGCCGTCATCCGCGACGCGATCGCCGCGGTCGGCGCGCACACCGGGCACCACATCGACTACACCTCGTCCGATCCCGGCGACGACGAGCCGACCAGGGCGCTGTTCCGCACCGGGCAGACGATGGGCGTGTTCTACACCGAGTCGCCCGCGTCCCGGATGCTCTGCGCCAAGAGCCGGGCGGACACGTTCGAGCTCCTGGTGCTCAACACCAGCATCATCCGCCCCGCCTCCAACCGCTACATCAAGGTGTACCTCGAGCGGCTGCACGGCGCGCCCTATGAGCCGCTCGACCCGGTGCTGCGCGATACGCTGGCCGACACGTTCGGGGTGATGGTGTACCAGGAGGACGTGGTCAACGTCTGCCACACGTTCGCGGGGATGCCGCTCGCCACGGCCGACGGCCTCCGGAAGTCGCTCTCGAAGAAGCGGCCGGTCAAGGCGCTCGCGGGCTACGCCGAGGAGTTCTTCACCGGCGCCATGAAGCTCGGCCGCGACGTCGAGACGGCGAAGCGGGTGTGGGAGATGATCATGTCCTTCGCCGGCTACAGCTTCTGCAAGGGCCACTCGGCGTCGTACATCCAGGTGGCGCAGCACTCCTGCTATCTGCGCGCGCGCTACCCCGCGGAGTTCATGGCGGCGGTGCTGGCGAACGGCGGCGGGTTCTATCACCCGTTCGCCTACGTGGCGGAGGCGATGCGGATGGGGCTCACGGTGCTCCCGCCGGATGTGAACGAGAGCGAGTTCCGCTGCACGGGAGAGGGGCGCGAGGTCAGGATCGGCCTGCAGTTCGTGAAGGAGTTGAGCGCGGAGGGAGCGGAGCGGCTAATGAGCGCGCGAGGTGGCGCGCCGGTGGGTAGAGGCGACAGCAGCTCCGATGACCGCGACGGCGCTGCCGCCCACGCTCGCCAAGCACCCGGATCGCGCGGCACGCCGCCGGTTCACGAGCCTCGCCGATCTCCGCGCCCGCACCGGCCTCGCCCCGTCCGACCTGCGCGCGCTCATCAAGGTCGGCGCGCTCGACTCGATCAGCGGCGGCTGGACTCGGCCCATGATGCTCTGGCTGGTGGACTCGACAGCCGACTGCGTCCGCCCGCCCGACCAGCCGGGCGACTGGTTCGACCACCTGCCGCCCGCCGTCCCGGTGCTCAAGCCCTACGGCCCCGAGCGCCGGCGGCGCGAGGAGCAGGCGGCCATGGGGTTCATCACCGACGCGCACCCCATGGCCCTCTACGCCGAGCAGCTGCGGCGGTTCCGCCTCTGCCCCAGTACCGAACTGCACCGGCAGGTAGGCCGCACCGTGCTCGCCGCCGGGATGCTCACCACCGCCAAGCCGGTGCACACGCTCAAGGACGAGCCGATGGAGTTCGCCACGTTCGACGACGGCCACGGGCTCATCGAGACCGTGCTCTTCCCGGACGTCTACCGTGAGCGCGGTCACGTGCTGTTCGATCAGGGCCCCTTCATCTTTCGGGGCAAGGTCGAGGAGGAGTTCGGCGCGGTGACCCTTACCGTGACGAATCTGGAGCGGCTGGAGCGGATGGTGGCGAAGCTTGGGGCCCGAACGTCATCTCGCCCACTTGGACGAACCGGACCTTCCGCTTCCCGACCGGCGTAGCGAACGTGGCCCGGCCCTGCACCGAAAACCGGTGCACGCCGCTGTTGAACGCCAAGAGCCGGCTGGCGCCGGTCCCCCGGTCGATCACCAGCGGCACCGCCACCTCCGCCGTGCCCTTGGGCAGGCTCACGCTGCGGTCCTCGTCGAACCGGCCGATGGGCGTGTCGTCGAGCAGCAGCTGGAGCTCGACCCGCGTGGCCGAAACGACGTAGTCGTTGGGGTTCCGCACGTCGAGCGCGACGAGCACGGGGCGGGAGGTCTGGCTGTCCGCGGCCACCCGCACGCGCGACACGGTCACCCGCGGGTCCTCGTAGACCCACACGCCGAGCGGCGTGCAGCCGAGGGCCCCGACGAGCCACCCGAGGACGCGAGGCACTCGCATGAGACGAGCCTTCACCACCACCTCGATTCTCTGTCTGCTGGCGCTCCCGTCGGCCGCCGGCGGCGGAGGCGGCGGCGGAGCGCAGGGCCCGTCGGAGGGGACGGTCCCGGTGGCCCTGCAGCCGGTCGCGTCCGGGCTGGCCTTCCCGCTCTATCTCACGGCGCCTCCGGGCGACCCCCGGCTGTTCGTCGTCGAGAAGGGCGGTACGATCCGGATCGTGCAGGATGGAGCCCTGCTTCCGGCTCCCTTCCTGGACATCTCGGATCGGGTCTCGTCCGGCGGCGAGCAGGGGCTGCTCGGTCTCGCCTTCGACCCGTCCTATGCCGGCACCGGCCGCTTTATCGTCCACTATACCGACGTGAGCGGCACGACGACCGTTTCGTCCTTCCACGTGTCGGCGGGCGACCCCGACCAGGCCGATCCGGCCAGCGAGGCGGTGCTGCTCACGGTCCCCCAGCCTTTTGCCAACCACAACGGCGGGCAAATCCTGTTCGGGCCGGACGGGATGCTCTACCTGGGCCTGGGCGACGGCGGCAGCGAGAACGACCCCGACGGGCGTGGGCAGTCGCTGGCCGATCTCCTGGGCGACATTGTGAGGGTGGACGTCGGGAGCGGCTCGGGCTACACAATCCCGGCCGACAATCCCTTCGTCGGCCGGAACGACGCCCGACCCGAGATCTGGAGCTACGGCCTGCGGAACCCCTGGCGGTTCAGCTTCGACCCGGCCACCGGCGATCTCTACATCGCCGATGTCGGCCAGAACCAGTGGGAAGAGGTCGACGTGGTGCCCGCGGCGCAAGGGGCCGGCCGCGGGGCCAACTTCGGCTGGAACGCGATGGAGGGCCGCCACTGTTTCGGGGGCGCCGCCTGCGATTCCTCGCTCTACACCTTGCCCGTGCTCGAATATTCGCACAGCGAGGGCTGCTCCATCACCGGCGGCTACGTCTACCGCGGCGCTGCCATTCCCGATCTGCAGGGGCATTATTTCTACGCCGACTTCTGCCAGGGCTGGGTCCGCAGCTTCCGACTGCAGGACGGCCAGGCCGCCGATCAGTTCCAGTGGCCCACGCTCGCGCCGGGCGGATCGGTGACCAGCTTCGGCGTGGACGCCGCCGGGGAGCTCTACATCATGAACTCCGGGGGACAGGTATTCCGGATCGTGCCGCAGTAGCCGAGGAGCTCGAGAGTCTGGCCGCCCGGCTGCCGCCCGCGGTCCGCTTCGGGGCGTCGTCGTGGAACTACCCCGGCTGGCACGGACTGGTCTACCAGCGCGACTACGCCGGGCGGGGCGCCCCGGCCCGCATGCTCGAGGAGTACGCCCGCTTCCCCCTCTTCCGGACCGTCGGCATCGACTCCAGCTTCTACGCGCCGCCCACCGAGGAAACCCTCCGGGCCTATGCCGAGCACCTGCCGCCCGGATTTCCGTGCGTGAGCAAGGTGTGGAACCAACTCACAGTCCACACCTTTACCCAGCTCCAGGACCGGGCACGGGCGGGGCAGCAGAACTCCGACTTCCTCAACCCCGACGTGTTCGTGGAGGCGGTGTACGAGCCGTACCGCCGGTACTTCGCCGACCACGCGGGGCCGTTCGTGTTCGAGTTCCAGGCCATCGGCCGCGCGAGTGGCATGTCGCCCGAGCGGTTCGCCGGCCGGCTCGACGAGTTCTTTTCGGCGATCCCGCGCGACGCGATGTACGGGGTCGAGATCCGCAACGAGGAGTTCCTGACGCCGATGTACTTCGCGGTGCTGCGGGAGCACGGCGTGGCGCACGTGTTCAACTCGTGGACCCGGATGCCGCCGATCGGCGCGCAGCTCGACCTGCCCGGCGCAGTGTCGGGGCCGTTCATCGTGGCCCGCGCGCTGCTCCGCCCCGGCCGGACCTACGACGAGGCGGTGGACGCGTTCGCACCGTACGACCGGATCCAGGACCCGTCGCCCGACCTGCGCGACGACCTGCTGCGCCTAATCCAGACGGCGGTGCGCACCCGGATCCCCGCCTACCTGCTGGTCAACAACCGGGCCGAGGGGAGCGCCCCGCTGACCGTCGCCGAGGTGCTGCGCATGCTGCCGGAGGCCGCCTAGCATGGACGAGCGCCCGCCGCTCCGGCGCTACGCGGTGGTGTCGATCGCCGCCGCGCTCGCGACGATCGGGCTCAAGGGCGCGGCCTACCTCGTCACGGGGTCGGTCGGCCTCCTGTCCGACGCGCTCGAGTCGGGGGTCAACCTCGCGGCGGCGATCGTCGCGCTGATCGCGCTCTCCGCGGCCGCCCGGCCGGAGGACGAGGACCACCGCTACGGGCACAGCAAGGCGGAGTACTTCTCCAGCGGGTTCGAGGGGGCGCTCATCCTGCTCGCCTCCGCCAGCATCATCTACGCGTCGATGCGGCGGTTCCTCGACCCGCAGCCGATCGAGCGGATCGGCATCGGCGCCGCCATCGCGATCGTGGCCGCGCTCATCAACCTGTTCGTCGCCCGCCTGCTGTTCCGGGCGGGCCGCCAGCACGAGTCCATCACGCTCGAGGCCGACGCGCACCACCTCATGAGCGACGTGTGGACCTCCGCCGGCGTGGTGCTGGGCGTCGGGGCGGCGGCGCTCACCGGCTGGCGGCGCCTCGACCCGATCATCGCCGTGCTGGTGGCCCTCAACATCATGCGCACCGGCACGAGCATCCTGCGCCGGTCGCTCATGGGCCTGCTCGACACCGCGATCCCGGAGGAGCTCCAGCAGAAGATCTCCGGCATCCTGGCGCGCCACGCGGGCGACGGCGTGCGCTTCCACGCGCTCCGCACCCGCCAGGCGGGGGCGTGGCGGTTCATCGACTTCCACGTGCTGGTGCCGGGGAACTGGTCGGTGCAGCGGGGGCACGACCTGCTCGAGCGCATCGAGGAGGAGGTGCGCGCGGCGGTGCCGAACAGCAGCGTGTTCACGCATCTCGAGCCGATCGAGGATCCCGCGTCGTTCGCCGACGTGGGGCTCGAGCGGGCGGACAGCGGGGGCGGCGGGGAGCGCTAGCCGCCTCCGGTGGAAGCGAGGCCGCCCTCCGGAGCGGGCCGCTCACATGCGCTACGCTCCGGGCAGCCGCACCTCCAACCCCCACGTTCGCTCGGCGCCGGGTTCCAGCACGGGCGCGGTGTGCCAGCGCTCGACCGCGTCCAGCAGCCGGTCGGGCGCGCCGATGCAGGGCTCCAGGCCGAGGTTGTAGTAGGGACGGCGGCCCGGCGGCGACCATCCGCCGACGTTGATCCACACGCCCACCTGAGGCACCTCAGTCGGATTCGCCGTGATCTCGAGCCGCTCGCCGGCGCGCGGATCGGTCACTACGAGCGGTCCACCCGTCGGCATGTCGCCGAACAGCTTGACAGCCCAGCCGGCCGGCTCGGGAAACGTGAACACCCCAACCGTGCCGCCGATCGCCCCGGGCCAGCTCGCCACGTCGTCACACTCGAGGTCCTGGCGGCCGTGGACCTGGTCGAGCTTCACCTGTCCCAGACCCGTGAGCGCGAGCGTGCTGCCCGGCTGCACGTTGAGCAACGGGTGCGACGACCAGATCCAGGGGAACGGCGCATCGCCGGTGTGCCGCAAGCGGTAGCGGAACCGGACCACCGGCGCGTCCCGCAGCAGCGTGACCTCGCGCTCGAGCTCGTACGAGAGGCGGGTGCCTCGTGTCGCGCTCGCGAGCGTGATGCCGTCGGCATGCTCGTACACCGAGCTGGTCCACTCCGCGCTCCAGAGCTCGCCGTGATCGGGAAGGAGCGGGGTATCGGGAGGTGCGCCCGGCCGGGGCGACGGCGCGACGGTCGGAAAGCACTCGTCCCACCCGCCGCTGTCCGCGGTCTCCACGTACGAGGTTCCCGCCCGGGGCGGCGCGAGCGGCAGCTGGTCGTTGCGCCAGAGCCACTCGCGGCCACGCAGGCGGCGCAGGTGGGTGATCCGCATGCCGGCCGCCGGCACCGCGACGAGCTCCAGCTCCTCGGAACGGAGCGCGACGGCGGGAAAACCCGAGACGGTGGTCTGACGATAGGGCATCGTGGGTGCGGGCGCTCGGAGGGAGTGGGTGGCGTGGCGTGAGCTCGGGCAAAGCATTTCATCCCGAGCGAAGCGAGGGACCTTGCCCGCCTGCCTCGAACCCTGCGTTGTTCCGGGAACGGCGGAGAAGGTCCCTCGCTTCGCTCGGGATGAAACGCGCCACCCGGGAGGAGGAGTCGCGCTCCCGCCTCGCGCTACAGCTCCGCGAACGCCCGCACCGGCCAGCTGCCGAAGCCGACCACCTTCGCCGGCACGGCGGTGAACCGGAAGTTCTCCTCGGGCAGGGGTCCGAGCTGGCACAGGTGCTCGACGATCGGGATGTCCGCGCCGAGCAGCACGGAGTGCACCGGCCGCGCGAAGTCTTCGATGTCGTCGATGTTGAGCGAATCGATCCCGACCAGGGCCGCCCCCTGGTCCACCAGGAGCTCCGCCGCCTCGCGGGTGAGAAACGGGTTCCCCTGGAGGTAGGCCGCCGTTCCCCAGTGAACGTCCCATCCGGTCCGGATCAGCACCGCCTTCCCGCGGAGCGAGCGGCCGCGGAACGCCCCGGCCCCCACGGCGCGGCCTCCGCCCCGGACCACGACCGCTTCGAGGCCCGCGAGCGATTCGAGCGGCAGCGCGGCCAGGTCCTTGCCCCCGCCGTACCGGTGGAACGGCGCGTCGACGTAGGTCCCCGTGTTCGCCACCATGTCGATTCGCCCGATCTGGAACTCGACCCCTGGCGCGTACCGGGCCCGCGAGGCCTCGCGGCTCAGGAAGTCGCAGACCAGCGGCCCCGGGAGACCCGGGTAGGTGGTCATGCCGTGCTCGATGGTGTGGCTCAGATCCAGGAAGCGCATGGAAAAATGACGGAGACCGGTCAGGCGGTGCGGGCGCGCAGCTCCTCGGTGACCCCGGCCAGCGCGCAGATCCGGGCGATGGTCTCGCCGACCTTGTTGTTCGGCGTCGAGGCGCCGGCCGTGATGCCCACGACCCGGGCGTCGCCGAGCCAGCCGGCCGTCGTGACCTCCTGTCGGGTGCCGATCGGCTGGTGGCGGATGGTGCCGGCGGCGGAATCGACGCCCTCCGCGTCCTCGATGTGAAAGGTCCGCACACCCTCCGACTGGACCAGCGCGGCGAGGTGGCACGTGTTGCTCGAGTTGTACCCGCCGACCACGACCATCACGTCGAGTGGCTCGCGGATGAGCGCGAGCACGGCGTCCTGCCGCTCCTGGGTCGCCGAGCAGATCGTGTCGAACGAGCGGAAGTGGTCGGGGACGGCTTCCGCGCCCCGCCGCCGCTCGACGCTCCGCCGGATCTCCTCGGCGATCGCGAGCGACTCGCCCGAGAGCATCGTGGTCTGGTTGGCGATGCCGACGCGCTGGAGATCGCGGGTGAAGTCGAAGCCGGGCGACACCGCCTTCGCGAACCGGCGCTCCATCGCCGCGGCGTCGCCCCGGCCCTCGATGAAGTCGCACACCGCCCGCGCCTCGTCCATGTCGAGCACCACGAGGTAGCGTCCGCCCGGGTATTTCATCACCTGGCTCGCGGTGGCCTTGGTTTCCTCGTGGTAGTGCTTTCCGTGGATGACCGCCGTGTAGCCGTCCTTGGCATAGCTCTCGACCCGCTTCCACACGTT
>JAICJD010000004.1 GCA_025928645.1 Gemmatimonadales bacterium | reverse complement strand
CGGGGGCTCCAACCGGATTCCGGCCCAGTTCACGGGCGTCGTGGGCATGAAGCCCACCTTCGGGCTGGTGCCGCGCACCGGCGTGATCCCGACCTGGCCGTACCTGGACACTCACGGTCCTCTCGCGCGGACCGTGGCCGACGCGACCCTGCTCCTGGCCGCCGTGGCCGGCGCGGATCCCTCCGATCCGCTCGCGCTGCGGGGCCGCCCGGATGGCGCCGGGCTTGCCGCGCTGCGGGACGATGCGCTCGCCGGCGTCCGACTCGGTCTCGTCGAGGCGCACGTCCCCCGGAAACAGATGACCGCCGAGGCGCTGGCGGTCTGGGATCGGGCGGTGAACGACCTCAAGCGCGCGGGCGCGACGGTCGAGCCGTTCGCGCCCGCGGTGACCCTCGCGACGTACCGCGAGGCCTTTGCCCGGGCCGCCGGCCGCCGCGGCGACGTCGTGGGAGACCCCAAGTCACCGTCGCCGACGGCGAATGCCCTGCTCCGCTATTTCGCGGGCCGCACGGCCGACCCGCGCGCCGCCGTGCGCCGCGGGTACCCCGCCTACCGTTCCTACTACGACGCGCTGCCGGATACGTTCGAGGAGTGCGAGCCGTTGCTGGACCGGCCGATGACGGAGGACCAGGCGGGCCGCGCCTTCGCCCGCTCGCGCGCGGAGGTCGTGGCCGCGCTCGCCGAATCGATGCGGGCGGCGGGCGTCGCCGCGATGGTCTATCCGACCATGCCGTTCAACGCGCCGCGCGCGGCGGACGACTGGCCGGACATCCGCACCACGCTGGGCTACGGCAACTGGCTTGGCTTGCCGGAGGTATCGGTGCCGGCCGGCGTCGGCGCGGATGGCATGCCGGCGCTCAACTTGTCCGTGGTGGGGATTCCGGGCGACGACGCGCGCGTGCTCGCGCTGGCCCACGGGTACGAGCGGACCTCGCGCCGGTTCGTCGCCCCGCCGCGAGGCGGCCGGAAACAGCCCTGATTCGGCGGCTAGAGCCGCACCGGCGGGCGCGGCCGCGCGGCGCCCGGCCCCCAGTCGTCCCCTTCGAAGCCGTCCTCGGGCCGCTGGCGGCTCTCCAGGTCGCGCACCTCGCGCTCGGCGGCCTCGAGCTCCTCGCGGTCGATGCCGTCGCTCCCGACCAGGCGCGGGCCCGGGTGCCTGCGTCGCCGCATCAGCCAGCCGGCCAGCGCCGCCGCCACGGCAGCCGCGACGAGCAGGGTGCCCACCGGACCGCTCACGAACGGCACGTCAGTCTCCCTCCGCGAGGCGCTCGACGCCTTTCGCCGTGATCCGGTGGGAGACCAGCGGCGTGCGGCGCCCCTCCTCGCCGATGACGACCGCCTCCGCCAGCGCGGCCATGCCGAGCGCGATGCCCGCCGCGTCGCGGGCGAAGACCGACGCGATCGGCTCGCCGGCCCGGACCGGGTCGCCCGGCTTGACCGTGATCACGAAGCCCACCGAGGGATCCACCGCGTCCTCGACCGCGTTGCGCCCGCCGCCCAGCGCCACGATCGCCCGGCCCAAGCGCCGCGGCTCGACCGCGGCGACGACGCCGGCGCGGTCGGCGCGGAAGACCTCCACCGCCTGCGCCTGCGGCAGGACGCCCGGATCCTCGATGACGGCCGGGTTGCCGCCCTGCGCCTCGATCACCCGGCCGAAGGTCTCGAGCGCGCGTCCCGAGGTGACGCTGTGCTCCAGCCGTTTTCGCGCCTCGGCGAGATCGCGCGCGGCGCCGACCAGCACGAGCATTTCCGCGCCGAGCGCGTAGGTGACCTCCATGACGTCGGAGGGCCCGCTGCCGCGCAGGCCTTCGATCGCCTCCTCCACCTCGAGCACGTTGCCGCAGGCGCGGCCCAGCGGGCGGTCCATCGCGGTGAGCAGCGCGACGGTGGGGCAGCCCCGCGCCTCCCCCAGGCCGATCATCGTGCGGGCCAGCTCGATCGAGCGGTCGAGGTCGGTGAGGAAGGCGCCGCTGCCGGTCTTCACGTCGAGCACGAGGCCGTTGAGCCCCTCGGCGAGCTTCTTGGACATGATGCTGGCGGCGATGAGCGGGATGGATTCCACCGTGGCGGTGACGTCGCGCAGCGCGTACAGGCGCTTGTCGGCGGGAGCGATCTCGGGCGTCTGCCCCAGCATGGCGCAGCCGAGCCGGTCGACCTGCGCCCGCGCCTCGGCCAGGGTGAGACCGGTGCGGAACCCGGGGATGGACTCGAGCTTGTCCAGCGTCCCGCCGGTGTGTCCGAGCCCGCGGCCCGACATCATCGGCACCGAGACCCCGCAGCTCGCCACCATCGGGGCGAGCAGGAGCGAGACCTTGTCGCCCACCCCGCCGGTCGAGTGCTTGTCGGCCACCGGGCGCGGGTGCCCGTCGAAGCGCAGCCGGTCGCCCGAGTCGATCATCGCGTCGGTCAGGGCGGCCAGCTCGGCCGGGTCGAGCCCGCGGAAGAACACCGCCATGAGCAGCGCCGACATCTGATAGTCCGGCACCTGCCCCGCCGTGTATGCCCGCACGAGCGACGCCCACTGCTCCGCCGCGAGCGGCCGGCCGTCGCGCTTGTGCTCGATGAGCGCCGGAATCACCATTCGGAATCACCCTTGACCGGGACCGACCACTGATCCGACTGCCGCGCGCCCTCGGGCGCGTTCTCGCCGCTTGGCTCGCCCTCGTCGTGCCGGTCTCGCGCGCCGCCGCGCAAGGCGTGCACGACCACGTCAGCCTCGGCAACACCGCGATGCAGGTGCACGACCTGCGCACCGCCCTCGCCCACTACCGGGCGGCGCTCGCGCTCGATTCGACCGACTACGAGGCCAACTGGCGCGCCAGCATCGCGCTGCTCGACGAGGGCGAGCAGATCCCGGACGACGTGAAGAGTCCCCAGCGCGATTCGCTCTATGCCCGGGCGGAGCGGCTGGCCCGCCGGGCCGTCGCGGCCGACTCGCTCGGGGCCGACGGGCACTTCGCGCTCGCGGCCTCGGTGGGCCGGGCGTCGCTCAGCATGGGAAAGAAGGCGCGGATCCGGCGCGCCAGCCTCATCCGGGACGAGGCGCTCAGGACCATCGCGCTCAATCCGCGCCACGATGGCGCCTACCACATCCTGGGCGTGTGGAACGCGGAGATCATGCGGCTGTCGGGGCTGAGCCGCTTCTTCGCGAAGTCCCTGCTGGGGGCTGGCGTCTTCAAGCAGGCCTCATGGGACGCCGCGACCTCCCACATGGAGCGCGCGGTCGCGCTCGATCCGGGCCGGCTGTATCACCGGCTGGAGCTGGCGCAGATCTACGCGGACCGCAAGCGCTACGGCGAGGCCCGAGCCCAGCTGCGCGAGCTTCTGGCCCTGCCCGACCGCGAGATCATGGACAGCACGTACCGCCGGGAGGCCGAGCGGCTGGAGGCGAAGATCGCCAACAAGCACTGAGCCGGCCTCAGCGGACGTCGCGGAGCCGGCTGCGCTGTTCGGCCGCCTGCTCGCGCAGCCGGGCGAGCCGCCGCCGCAGCCGCCGCCGCGCCCGGTCTCCCCGTTCAGGCGCGAACAAGAGTCCGAGCCCGGCGCCGAGGATCGCGCCGAGCAGGACGCCGGCAACGAACCCCGGCCGCCCCCGGCCGGTCGCGCGTCCGCCCAGCTCCACAACCGCCTCTTCCTGTTCCTCTATCTCATCATCGAGCGTGTCATCCAGCTCGTCGTCGTGCATCCGGGTCTCTCCTCGAGGCTACGGGCTCACCGTCCCCTGCAACCTACCCCCCTCGGAAGTCCCGTCAACCATCGTGACACCATAGACTTTTGACAGAACGGCTGCACATTCCTTCATGGATTTTCGGCGGGGGGCCGCCGCCTTATACTGCTGCAGGCGGCCCCCACGGGGCGGCTGCCGGCCCCTTTACCCAGGACGCTTCATGTCATCGACGGCCATGGCGATCGACGAGATCGAACGGCTCCAAACCAGGCTCACGGCGCTGGAGCAGGAACGCAAGCACCTGCTCGCGGTCATCGAGATCCTGCAGGACATCGGCGGCTCGCTCCACTTCGCCGACGTGGTGCAGTCCGTCACCCTCCGGCTGGGGGAGACCTTCGGACTCGACCGCTGCTCGATCTTTCTGGCCGAGCGGGGCGGCGAGAGCGTGCGGCTGGTGGCGAGCTACGAAGATCCCGGCATCCGCAACTACGTGGTGGACCTGGACCGCTACCCCGAGCTGCGCCGCGCGCTCAAGACCGGCGAAACCGTGTTCATCGCCGACGCGGCCACCGATCCTTCCCTGGGCCCGGCCCGCTGGGCGCTCGCCGCCCGCAAGGTGAAGACCATCACGGTCATCCCGATCTCGTGGCGGGGCACCGCCATCGGCGCGATCTTCCTGCGCACGTTCCGCGACGGCCCCAGCTTTTCCGCGGCCGATCTCCAGTTCTGCCAGGTCGTCGCCAACCTCACCGCCAAGGCGCTCCGGAACGCGCACCGGTTCGAGCGGCTCCGCAAGCGGAAGGGTGAAGACCAGGACGCGCGGCGCCGCGAGCAGGAGCAGGCCGCGCTCATCGGCTTCATGCGCCGGCTGCTCGCCGCATACCCGCCGCCGTCGCCCGAGGAACCCGGGCTGGCCGACGGCGTCTCGCCCGAGATCGAGCGGCTGGTCGGCGTCGCGCAGGCCGTCCTGAGCCAGGAGTCCACCGCGCGGTGACCCCGAGCGCAGCCGAGCGGGTTGCCGCGCTGCGCGAGCAGATCGACCGGGCCAACCACGCCTACTACGTGCTCGACGCGCCGGAGATCTCCGACGCCGAGTACGACCGCCTGTTCCGCGAGCTGCAGGCGCTCGAGGAGCGGCATTCCGAGCTGCGCTCGCCCGAGAGCCCCACCCAGCGGGTGGGCGCCCCGGTGGCGAGCGCGCTCGTCAAGGTCACCCACCTCCGACCCATGATCTCGCTGGGCAATGCGTTCACCCCCGAGGAGCTGGACGCCTGGGAGGAGCGCAACGCGCGCATCGTGCCTGAGGTGCGGACGGCCGGGTACACCGGGGAGATCAAGATCGACGGCGCGGCGGTGAGCCTCACCTACGAAGACGGCCGGCTCACGATCGGCGCTACCCGGGGAAACGGCGTCGTCGGCGAGGACATCACCGCCAACCTCCGCACGATCTCCGATGTCCCCCTCGCGCTCAAGGGCAAGGGCTGGCCGCGCCGCATGGAGATCCGCGGGGAGGTCTACATGCCCTACGCCGGGTTCACCCGGGTGAACCAGGAGCGGGAGCGCGAGGGCGAGCCGCTGTTCGCCAACCCGCGCAACGCCGCCGCCGGCGGGCTCCGTCAGCTCGACCCCAACATCACCCGGCGCCGGCGTCTCCGGTTGTTCGCGTTCGCCATCGAGCCGGTCGAGGGGCGGCTCACGGCCAGGAGCCACTGGGAGCTGCTCGACCAGCTTCGAGAGTGGGGGTTCCAGGTCGAGCCGCACCGCGCGCGGTTCAAGACCATGGCCGAGGTGCAGGCGGCCGTCGAGGACCTGGGACGGGTGATCCCGACGCTCGAGTTCCAGGCCGACGGCATCGTGATCAAGGTGGACCGGCTCGATCTGCAGGGCGAGCTCGGCACCGTGGGCGGGCGCGAGCCGCGCTGGGCCATTGCGCGCAAGTTCGCGCCCGAGGTGGCGGTCACCCGGCTCGAGGATATCCGCATCAACGTGGGCCGCACCGGCGCGCTCAACCCGTGGGCGGTGCTCGCGCCGGTCGAGATCTCGGGCGTCACCGTCAGCGCGGCCACGCTGCACAACGAGGACCTCATCGCGCAGAAGGACATCCGCGTCGGCGATCGGGTCGAGGTCATCCGCGCGGGGGAGGTGATCCCGCAGGTGCTCCGCCCGGTGTTGGAAGGCGTGGACCCCGCGGCTCGGGGCGAGCCCTTCGTCATGCCCGACCACTGCCCCGCCTGCGGCACCCGGGCGGACCGGCTGCCCGACGAAGCGATGCGGTACTGCCCCAACGTCTCGTGCCCGGGCCGGGTGCTCGAGGGCATCGTCCACTTCGCCTCGCGCGATGCGATGGACGTGCGCGGGCTGGGCTACGAGCGGGTGCGCCAGCTGCTCGAGGCCGGATTCGTCGAGAACGTCGCCGACCTGTACGACCTCACGGCCGACCGCCTGGTCGAGCTCGACCGCTTCGGCGACCAGTCGGCCGGGCAGCTCGTGGCGGCGATCGAGACCTCGAAGGAGCGCCCGCTCTCGACCCTGCTCTTCGGCCTCGGCATCCGCCACGTGGGAAAGGCGGTGGCGCAGCTCCTGGCTCGCCGGTTCGGCACCATGGACGCCCTGATGAAGGCCGACGAGGCGGCGATC
The DNA here is from genome assembly GCA_025928645.1 of Gemmatimonadales bacterium. Classification (GTDB taxonomy): domain Bacteria; phylum Gemmatimonadota; class Gemmatimonadetes; order Gemmatimonadales; family GWC2-71-9; genus CAVVWJ01. Next base: position 49,033 of record JAICJD010000004.1, on the reverse strand, counting down.
AACGATGTGCCCGGCATCGGGGGCGCCATCGCCGAGGCGGTGGTGGGCTTCTTCGGGGAGAAGCGGAACCTGCGGCTGCTCGAGCGCCTGAGGAAGGCGGGCCTCAACTTCACCGAGCCCCGCGCGGCGTCGGCCGACGGGGCGCTCAGGGGCAAGACGTACGTCCTCACCGGCACGCTCCCAACGCTGTCCCGGGGTCAGGCCACCGAGCTGATCGAGGCCGCCGGGGGCCGGGTTGCCGGGAGCGTGAGCAAGAAGACGGACGCCGTGGTCGCCGGCGAGGAGGCCGGTGGAAAGCTGGAGAAGGCAAAGGAGCTGGGCGTCGAAGTCATCGACGAGGCCGAGCTGCTGCGGCGGGTGGGGAAAAACTGAGGTGAGGCCGGATCCACGCCTGTAAAGGGCCGGCGCCGGCAGCACATCGGCGATGGCCGTGGAGGCGGGGGCGAGCGCGGAGGGCCCCATAGGGGCGCTTCCGAACGCTTCGGGTCGGAGCCCGGGCAAACTGCGCCCGGTCTCCTCGCCTGCGCGTCCTAACGCGTCCCTATGGGGCCCTCCGCACTCGCCCCCGCCTCAGTGTTCCGATCTCAACGTCTCGCCGCGACCGCAGGCGGCCTTTACCGCGGCCTACGTCTCCCGCTAACTTCGACCGTCCTCTCCTCATCGGTCCGTCATGACTGCTCAGCCGCACCACCCGCCGCACGCCGGCGTCCGCCTCGGGCGCAAGGTCCTCCACCAGCTCCGCGCCGCGCTCGAGCGCGACACCGGACTCCAGGCGGCGAGCTACCTCCAGGAGGCGGGATTCGCCGGGGGCGAGGAGCTGTTCGCGGAGTTCTCGGAATGGCTGCTCGCCACCCGCGGTGTCGAGCGGCCGGCCGAGCTCGACGCGCGCTACCTGAGCGAGGTCCTGTCGCAGTTCTTCAGCGAGCTCGGCTGGGGCACGCTCGCGGTGCAGCCGCTTGGCTCCGCCCTCGTCGCGCTGGATTCAGCCGAATGGGCCGAGGCGAGCGACGAGGGGCGCGGCGAATTCCCCTCGTGTCATCTCACGTGTGGGCTGCTGGCCGACTTCTTCGGCCGGCTCTCGGATGGGCTCGTGGCCGTGATGGAGGTCGAGTGTCGCACCCGCGGCGACGCCCGGTGCCGCTTCCTCGCGGGCGCCCCGGAGACCCTGAGCGCCCTGTACGACCGCATGGCGCAGGGCACCGGCTACGCCGAGGCGCTGGGGCTCAATCCGCCTTCATCAGCCTGATTCCGCCCGACCCGGTCTCGATCGCGATCGTCCCCTTCCCGTCCCCGACCGTTCCGACCATGTGATCCCGGCCGCCCCGGGTCACTCGGAGCGGAAAGTCGGTGTCGATGTCGCCACTCGCGGTCTGGACCTCGACCTCGGCACCCAGCGAGGAGGGTGCGCGGATCGCCACGTCGCCCGAGCCGGTCTCGACCTCGAGCGAGGCGACGTCGCGGCGGAGCTCGGCCGTGATCCCGCCGCTCCCGGTCTCCAGCGAGAGCCGGGGCGAGGTCACGGCGGCGAGGCGGATCTCGCCCGACCCCGTGTCCACGTCCAGGTCATCGGCCGTGAGATCGCTGCCGGTGACGTCGCCCGAGCCCGTGTCCACCGAGAGATTGGACCCGCTGAACCCGGTGACCTCGACCGAGCCGGAGCCGGTATCCACGTCGAGCTCGCCCCGGGCGTTGGTGATCCGCACCTCGCCGGCCCCGACCTCGACCCCAAACGACCCGCGGCTGCCGCTGGCGGTGACCGGCGCGCTTTCGGTGTGCACCTTGAGATCGCCATCCACGTTGGCCACCGTCACCGCGCCGACCGCCAGATGGACCGACACGCGCTCGCCCTTGGGCACGCCAACGATCAGGTCGGCGCGGGCATCGAGGCCGTCGCTGCCGATGATGACCCGGCGGCCCTCGTCCCAGTCGTGGCGGCCGTGATCGTGGTCGTCATCATGCTCGTGGTCATCGCCGCCGAAGGTCCCGTCGTCGCGCACGCGGAGCCGGGTCGAGCCGTGATCTTCGGGCCTGCCGGAGCGGATCCGGTCGGCGGGGTAGACGACCCTCAGCGTCGAGCGGCCCCGGATCTCGCCCTGGCCGATCGTGAGCTTGCCGGCGTCGGTGCCGGCGCGGCTCACCTGAACCGTGATCCGGCCTTCACCCGGCTCCACGCGCAGGTTGCCGACCAGGTTGTAGACCGCCGCCGGTCCCTGGTCGAGCGTGTAGCGCTCGGCTTGCTGGGCGGGCAGCGCGGCCGGTACCGGCGCGGCAACGAGGACGGCGCAGGGGACGATCGGGAACCGCATCGGGGGCGCTCCATGAATGGGGACCCCGGTTGGACGGCGGCAGCGCCGCCAGGGTTGCACCGGCGGCTCAGGACAGGCGGGCGGCGTACTCCGGGCGGACGATCAGCTCGCCGCCCTGGACGATCTCGCGGTCCCAGGGCAGGATGATGAAGCTCTCGGTCTCGAAGGCGTGATAGTCGGGCGCGTACTCGCCGGTCTTGAACGAGACGGCGCTGCGGACCTCGGCGGGCCGGAGCGCGCGCACCTCGCTCAGGGCCAGTCGCATGGTGCTGCCGGTGTCGCAGGTCTCGTCGACCAGGAGGATGCGGCGGCTGCGGATGGTGGCCGGCGGCCCGGAGACCAGCACCGGCGCCGCGCCGTCCTCGCGCCGGGTGACGGTCATCGAGGCGAACTCGCACTGCAGGATGGAGGCGACGACCACGCCGGGAATGACGCCCGCCTTGGCCACGCCGAGCACGATCTCCGGCTGGTAGTCGCGGGCGACACGGAGCGCGAGGGCGCGGCAGATCTCGCCGAAGAACGGCCAATCCACCTCGAGCACGCCCCGGGGGGCCTGGGGAACCGAGCGACGCATGCACGCCTCCGTGTGGTGACGGCAACGTACTCCCGCCACGGGGCCGGGGCAACTCGACCTCAATTTGCCCTCCTTTTCGGGGCGGGCTATCTTCTCCTATCCCAAGCCATTGTGGCCGTTCGACTTTGCCCGGAGGGCCCCTGCCGCCCATGAGTTTCTGGAGCCGTCTGTTCGGGAAGGAGCAACGCGAGTCGCTGCGTCCGCAGCGGCTCGACTACCTGAACGAGGGTCTGGCGCTTGAGCGGCAGGGCGACTTCGAGGCGGCGCTCACCTCCTACCGGCTGGCCTTCCGGGACAACCCGACCGATTCGCGCATCCTGCTCAACATGGCCATCGCCTTCACCAAGACGGGCCAGCCGGAGGAGGCCATCCGCCACTACAAGCGCGCGCTCGAGCTGGACGACACGCTCGTGGGAGCCCACTACGGGGTGGCCTTTCTCCTGCTCAAGCGGGGCGACACGCTGCAGGCCGCGGAGCACCTGCGCGCCTTTCTCGCGCGCCCGCCCAAGGGACCGGACGCCGAGCGGTGGATCCGCCACGCGGAGACCGCGCTGCGCGACATCGCCGGCAGCCCCGCCCCGGAGACGACGTGAAGCGAGCGGTGGCGCTGGCGCTGGCGATCGTGTGGGTCGGGTGCAGCGGGCTTGACGAGGGTTCGGGCGGGGTCGTGGGCATTCAGGTCGGGGTGCCGGGGCCGGACAGCATCGAGGTGGGCGAGAGCATCCAGCTCACCGCCAAGCCGCTCGACAAGAACGGCGACAGCGCCGCCACGCCCATCACCTGGGTTTCGGTCGATCCGACCGCGTCCCTCGATCCGGCCACCGGGGTGCTCGTCGGGGTGGCCCCCGGCGCGGCCCGCGTGCAGGCGACGGCCGGCTCGCTCGGCTCGGGCCTCATCACCTTCGCCGTGGTGCCCTCGATCGATACGGTCGCGATCGCGGGCGATTCCATCTTCACGGTGGCGCCCGACTCGGTCCCCCTTCCCGGCTTCGTGGCCCGGCTGGCGAGCGCCAACCCGCCCGGCCCGGTCGTGGGGATCAGAGTCCTCTTTGCCGTCACCGACCCCGACCCGGCCGCCGGGGCCCCTCCGCTGGTGTTCACGAGCAACGGTCTCGCCGCCGACACCGTGCTGAGCGGCGCCGACGGCACCGCGACCGCGGCGCTCCAGGTCGTGCCCGGCATGGCGCCGCCCGAGAGCGTGGTGGTGAGCTTCGGCGCGCACCACATCCGGGGCGCCGACGTGTTCGGCTCGGGCCAGCGATTCGTGCTGCGGTTCACGGCGGCGGCGGTGTCAGGGGGCGCGTCACGCCGGGCACGCTGACCGAGCTCTTCTTCGGCGCGGTAGACCGCTTCGCCTCGCGCCCCGTGGCCATGCGGGTCCGGCGGGAGGGCCGCTGGCGCGAGCTGACCCATCGGGATCTTGCCGAGCGCGTGCAGGCGGTGAGCCTCGGCCTTCGCGAGCTGGGCGTGGCCGAGGGCGAGCGGGTCGCCATTCTGTCGGAGAACCGCCCCGAGTGGGCGATCGCCGACTACGCGTGCCTCGCCGCCGGCTGTCCCGACGTGCCGATCTATCCGACGCTGCCCGCTCGCCAGGCCGAGTACATCCTCAGGGACAGCGGCGCGGCCGCGGTGCTGGTCTCCTCCGCCGCGCAGCTCGAAAAGGTCCTGACCATCCGGCCCCGCCTGCCGGCGCTGCGCCGCATCGTGGTCTTCGACCCGGGCGTGTCCGGCCCAGACGTGCTCGGTTTCGAGGACCTGCTCGCCTGCGGCCGCTCGGCGGCCGGGCGTCATCCGGACTGGCGCGCCCGGGCGCTCGGCGTCTCGCCGGATGACCTCGCCACGCTGATCTACACCTCGGGCACCACGGGCGATCCCAAGGGCGTGATGCTCACCCACGGGAACGTCGCGTCGAACGTCACGACCTGCGTGGGCCTGTTCGACTTCTTGGCCGGCGACGAGTGTCTGTCGTTCCTCCCGCTCTCGCACATCTTCGAGCGGATGTTCGGGCACTACTCGATGCTGCACGCGGGCGTGGTGATCAACTACGCGGGCGGCATCGACACGGTCGCCGCGGACATGCAGGAACTCCGGCCCACCATGATGGCCTCGGTGCCGCGGCTGTACGAGAAGATCTACACCCGGGTGCTCGACAGCGTGCGCGCGGGGCCGGCGGTTCGGCGGCGGATCTTCGCCTGGGCCCGCCGCGTCGGCGAGGCCTGGGTGGACCGGACCCTCGCCGGGGCGCCGGTGCCGCCCGGCCTCGCCGCGCAGCGCGCCCTCGCCGACCGGCTCGTGTTCTCCGCACTTCGCGCGCGCACCGGCGGGCGCATCCGGTTCTTCATCTCGGGCGGCGCGCCGCTGGCGCCGGAGATCGCGCGGTTCTTTCACGCGGCCGGCATGCCGATCTTCGAGGGCTACGGCCTCACCGAGACGTCGCCCGTCATGGCCGTCAACGTGTTCGGGGGAGCCAAGCTGGGCACGGTGGGGCGGCCGATACCCGGCGTGGAGATCCGCATCGCGGACGATGGCGAGATCGTGACCCGGGGGCCCAACGTGATGCGGGGCTACTTCGGCAAGCCCGAGGCGACCGCCGACGCCATCGACCCGGACGGCTGGTTCCACACCGGCGACATCGGCGCGGTCGACACCGAGAGGTACCTGCGGATCACCGACCGCAAGAAGGACCTGATCGTCACCGCGGGCGGCAAGAACATCGCGCCGCAGCCGATCGAGAACCTGGCCAAGGGCAGCAAGTACGTCTCCAACGCCGTCATGCTGGGCGACCGGCGTCCCTTCCCGATCATGCTCGTGGTGCCGAGCGCGGAGGCGCTGCGCACCTGGGCCCAGCGCCACGGCCTGCCCGCCGACGACCTCGAGCGCCTCTGCGGCAGGTCGGAGGCCCAGGCCAAGCTCGAGCGCGAGGTCCGCAAGATGCTGCGGGACCTGGCCCAGTACGAGATGCCGAAGAAGTTCCTTATCCTGCCGCGCGACTTCAGCGTGGAAGCGGGGGAGCTGACCCCGACGCTCAAGGTGCGGCGCCGGATCGTGGAGGAGCGCCACCGGGCGGCCATCGAGGCGCTGTACGTGGAGCCGCACGTGACCTGACGCACCGCCCGCACCCCGCTCCAGGCCACTAGTTTGGGACCGGGCTCAGCCGAGGGGGCGGTCGCATGGGAATCGAAGTCATCGGGGCGGTCATCATCGGGATCATCGGCGCCATCTGGTTCATCGCGCACCGGCTGCAACGTCGGAGGCGGTGATCACCGGCGGGGAGTCCCCACCCACACGCCGTCGGCGCCGGCCATGAGATCGACGAGCTCCGGCGCCGCTTCCTCACCCTCGCCGACCACGCGCAGCCCGGGCAGGAGCACGCGCGCGGCTTCGCGCACCCAGACCTCATCCCCGCCGAAGGGGGCGCCGAGCACCACGGCGCGCATCGAGCGCGACTTGAGGGGAATCCCGGCCGCGCGGATCACGCTGAAGGTTTCCTCGTCGGCCACACCCTCCGGCGGATTCACCCCCACCAGCCCCACCCCCGGCATCAGCGCCGAGACCTCACGCCAGGCGGCGGCCGGCGCGCCCACCAGCACCGCGTAGCCGCCCGGCCCGTTCACGCCTGCGAGCGCCGCGATCGCGTCCGGCGCGAGCCGGGTCGGCTCGACCGCGGCGCGCGCGCCGCCAGCGTCGAACACCCCGTCCCGGAGCGCGAACCGCCGGTCGCACACCGGGCAGCCCAGCGTCCCCTCCCGCACCGACCTCCCGTCGAACCGGTCCGGCAGCAACACGAGGAACGCTTCCTCGTGTGGCTCCGGGCAGCGGAGGTGATCGGTCAGCTCGATGAACATCGTTCGCTACGGCTTGAACACGACCCAGGTGAGCTTGCCGGGCTCGACGGTCACCTGGCGGTAGACTTTCCGGCCATCGATGGTGGTGCCGAGCACGTAGTTCCCCGCCGGCACGTCGCTCACCGCGAAGTGCTCGTTGTACAGCGGATGGCCGTGCGCCTTGTCGCCGTACGTCTCCGCGTAGGAGAACGGAGTTTCGATCGGATCGCGCTTCACGATGCCGTAGACCCGCGCCTGCGGCACCGGTGCGCCGGCGGTATCGAACACCTGGCCGGCCACGATGCCGGTGTTGGGCAGCGGCTCGAGCCACAGCTCCGGATTCACCGTGTAGGGCGGGAAGCGCTGGAGCGAGTCCACGATCGCGCCGATCGAGTCGGTGGGCGAGGCCGCCAGCTCGAAGTGCAGGTGGTCGTTCGTCGCCCGGCCGGTGTTGCCCACGCGGGCGATCACCTGTCCCGTCGTCACCCGCTTGCCGACCTTCACCGCCAGCGACGAGTTGTGATAGTAGATCGAGTACAGGCGGTAGGTCTTCCCGTGCGCGCTGACGGTGGTATCGTGGCGGATGGCCACCGTGTTGGCGCCCTCCTCCGCCCGGCCGGCGTACACCACCCGCCCGCCCAGCGCCGCCATGACCTGCGTGCCGTCCGGATTGTTGAACTCGACGCCCTGGTGCTGCTGGAAGAACCCGCCCATCGTGGAGCCGTAGCGGTACGTCTGGTCGATGTAGGAGTTGTCGGTCCGCGCGATGGGCCGCTTGAGCCACACGGTGAGCGGGTCTTTCGGCTGGCCGGCCTCGGGCGCCTTGTGCCGGATGCACGGGAGCGTATCGGTGGCCGGGCGGAGACCGCAGTGCGTGCCGACGTACAACACCCGGCCGACCAGCACCGCGTTGATCGGCGGGAAGGCCGCGGCGGCGAGCGGCAGCGCCTGCCAGCCGGCCGCGGTATGCACCAGGCGCTGGTTGCCGCGAAGGGTGGTGACGTTCCATCCGCGCCGGTTCGGCGCCAGCCGCTTGACGTATTCGTTCGTGAGGAGCGGCAGCGCGGTGTCGGCGGGGCCCTTGGCCGGCGGGCCTACGGCGTCGCCGATGGCGGTCCAGTGCCCGCCGTCATCGGTCGTGATCTGAAGCCCGTCCGCCGTGGCGACGACGGTCGTGTCGCCACGGATCGCGATCCCGTTCGGGATGACGTACTGCCACTCGGGCCCGAGCTCGTCGTAGGTCCAGTTGCGCCAGGTGCGCCCGCGGTCGAGCGAGAGGCCCCACCCGTTCCCGACCGTGCCGTACCACACCTCACCTCGGGGTCCAAAGGCGATCGCCTGCACGAAATCCATCGAGATCGACGTCGCGGTCGCGCTGTCGTGGCGAATGGATTCCCAGGCGGTGCCGCCCGGCGGCAGGCGGTAGATGCCCTCGCCGTACGTGCCGACCCAGAGCGTTCCGCCCGGATCACGGGTGACCGTCAGCACGTGAACGCCCCACCCGGTGCTGTCGGGAAGCGGCGGCACTTCGCTCTGGCCGGCGAGCGGGCCGGCATCCAGCGCGGCGACGAGAGCCAGCATGGAAACGAGCGCGAGGGAGCGGCAACGGACGATCATGGTGAAGCGCACCGGAATGAAGTCAGACGGGGCCAAGCCGCAGCCAGTCGATGGCGACGTGCGGCGGACGGGTGGCGACGAACAGGACCGCGTCGGCGACGTCCGCCGGGCGGAGCATGCGCGAGCGGGCGGGAAATCCCTCTCGGTGATCCGGGTCGTACGGATCCCACGCCTCGGTGTCGGTCGGCCCGGGCGAGATCAGGGTGAGCCGCACGCCCGTGCCGCGGTATTCGGCGACGAGGGTCTCGTGCAGCCCGCGGACACCGTACTTGCTGGCGGCGTAGGCCGCGTTCTCCGGGAACCCGACATGATCGGCGACGCTGCCGAGTGTGATGTAGCTCCCGCCACCGGCCGAGCGCTGCAGGGGCAGGAGCGACCGGGCCAGCGCGAACGCCGCGCGCAGGTTGATGGCGAGGAGCGCGTCGAGCTGCTCCACGGTGGTGCGCTCGAGCGGCGCGAGCAGGAACCCGCCGGCGTTGCTGACGACGATCGCGGGCACGCCGGCGGCCCGCTGCACCCGTTCCACCAGGCCGGCGGCCTGGGCCACGTCGGCCAGGTCCGCCGGAAGGTCGATGTAGCCGTCGGCGGGATCCAGGCGCCGGGACACCCGCACGACGCGCGCGCCCGCCTGCCTCAGCGCCTCGGCGGTCGCCGCGCCGATGCCCCGCGACGCGCCGGTCACCAGCGCCACCCGGCCGTCGAGCGGCCTCACTCGGAGAGCTTGCCCCCGTGCGCCAGTCGCAGGAACTCGACGCGGGTCTTCGAGTCGTCGCGGAAGATGCCGCGGAGGGCGCTGGTGACCGTGCGGGAGTTCTGCTTCTCGACCCCGCGCATCATCATGCAGAAGTGCGCGGCCTCGATCACCACCCCGACGCCGGTGGGGCGGAGCACGTCCATGATCGCGTCGGCGATCTGGTCGGTCAGGCGCTCCTGGACCTGGAGCCGCCGGGCGAACACGTCCACGATGCGCGCGACCTTGGATAGCCCGAGAATCTTGCCATTGGGGATGTAGGCGACGTGGGCCCGGCCGAAGAACGGGAGCAGGTGGTGCTCGCAGAGCGAGTAGAGCTCGATGTCCCGCACCATGATCATGCTCTGGTGCGACTCGGCGAACACGGCGTCTCCGATCGCCTCGGCCACCGACTGGTGGTATCCCTGGGTGAGGAACCGGAGCGAGGACTCGACCCGCTCAGGCGTTTTGAGCAGGCCCTCGCGGTCGGGGTCCTCGCCGAGCGCCGCGAGCACCTCGCGGATCTTGTCGGCGAAGGGCTCGAGGTGCGGCTCGGGCCCGCCGGTGTGGGTCACCCGGCCGCGCTCGGGGCGCGCCGGCTGCCCGCCGTCCTTACCCGCCTTCGTAGTCGACATAGTTCCTCGGCGTTTCCCAGAGTCGCAGGCTGAGCGACAGCTCGGCCGGGATGGCCGCCCGGAGCTCGCGCCAGCAGACGACGGCAATGTTCTCGGACGTGGGGACCAGGTCACGGAACCAGGGCACGTCGAGGTTCAGGTTCTTGTGGTCGAGGTGCCGGATCAGAAGGTCCTGGGCGAGCTGCTTCAGATGGTTCAGGTCCATCACGTAGCCGGACCGCGGATCGATCTCGCCTTCCACCGACAGCTCGAGCTCGTAGTTGTGGCCGTGGTAGTTGGGATTGTTGCACACCCCGTAGGTCGCCTGGTTCCATGCCTCGGTGGCGTCGGGGTTGTTCAGGCGGTGCGCGGCGTTGAAATGCACGCGCCGCGTCACTCGGCATCGCGGCATGGCCCGTCCCGGAACAAGGAGTCTGGAGGAATCAGGCGGGAGCCCGAGCGCAGGTCAAGCCGGACGATAAGACACGTGCGCCGACCGGAGGTCCGATCGGCGCACGGCGACACGGCAACGAGGAGGATTATTGAAGCCCAATGAGAATTCGCGGCGCCCTCACCATGACTCCTGCCTTCCCCCGTGGGGCGTGACATCGGCCACGGCATTCGGGCCCATCACTGGACCTGTTGGCTCAATAATGTGGCTCCCCGCTACCGCTGGCACTAAGATAGAACTGCGTCCCACGGGAATCAACCGACCAAGGACACCGATCATGGCACTGCTGTTCGTCGCGCTGGCCGCGCTCGTCGCGTGGGCGGTTCTCATTTTCGGCGGAATCACCACGTCGGGCGTAACCCATCTGTTACTCGCGGTCGGTACCGTGCTCATCGTGCGCTGGTGGGCCCTCCGCGCGTGAGACGAACTGCGACACACGCTGTCGCGCTCTGCGAGGGGGCGTGTAGGTGGACCACGACACGGCCCGGGTCTGGGACAACCTGACGCGGTCTGATTTTCTCTTGAAATCATTGGAACAGCGCAGCTTAGGATAGTGCAAACACATGCTCTCCGGCCCCCCCTTCGCGGGCATGGATCGTGCTAATTCCGGGCCCTGACCGGCACCGGCCGCCGGGCCCCGACGCGCTGCTCACGTGGTTGCGTGGCATCGGTCGAATCGACGGCACGACTCCTACGAACTCGAAAGACACGGACGATCGACGTGATGCGTTTGCTCGAAGCGCTGACCGCCCGCTCGGAGAGCAGCCCGCTCCGCACAGCACAAGACGATCCCTGGACCGCCGGCGAGCGCCTGGCGGACCTTTCCGTCCAGGACGCGATCTCGTCCCGGCGGCAGCGCGCCACGCGCGCCCTCAACTTCGTCCTGGCGCTGGTGGCGCTGCTGGCCCTGCTGCCGGTATTCGTGCTTCTCGCCGTGCTGATCAAGCTCACCTCGCGCGGCCCCGTCTTCTACCTGCAGGAGCGCGTGGGTCTCGACCGCCGCGTGCCCGGCCCGGACGCGGCGAACCACCGGCGGAGCCGCGACATCGGCGGCCGGCCGTTCACCATCTACAAGTTCCGGACGATGCACGTCGACGCGGAGCGGCACAGCGGAGCGGTCTGGGCGGCCCAGGCCGATCCGCGCGTGACCCTGGTGGGCCGGGTGCTGCGCCAGTATCGGCTGGACGAGCTGCCGCAGCTCATCAACGTGCTCAAGGGCGAGATGAACATCGTCGGGCCCCGCCCCGAACGGCCGACCATCTTCGCCGAGCTGCGCGGCCACATCGCCGAGTATCCGCTGCGCCAGCGGGCCAAGCCGGGCATCACCGGCCTCGCCCAGATCAATCATCACTATGATCGCTCGGTCGACGACGTGCGGACCAAGGTCGGGTACGACCTCGAGTACATCCGGCGCCAGAGTCTGTGGGAAGACCTCCGCATCATGCTGAAGACCATTCCCGTCATCCTGTTCCGCCGCGGCGGCTGGTGACGTCGGCCGGGCGCCTCCGCTCGAGGAGTGCGCCGGTCCACGTCAGGGGTTATTCTGAGGGCCGCGGACGGCGCGCCTCGGTGCCGGCCGCAGCCTCAGCCCAGGGAACACCGTGACGGTTGTCCGCCGCCTCATCGCCTGGAATCGAAGAATTTCCCGTTGGGAGCGCGCGCAGGTCGCGCGCCTGGTCCCGGGCTGCGCGCCCGATGCCATGCGCGATTTCGGGGATCGCATTCTTCCCGGCCTGCTCAAGCCCGGCGCGCGGATTCTAGAGGTCGGCGGCGGCAAGATTCCCGCCATTCCGCTCGACACCAAGCAGCGGCTCGGGCTGCACGTCGTGGGACAGGACATCTCGGAAACCGAGCTGTCGATGGCCCCACGCGGCGCCTATGACGCGACGCTCGTCGGCGATATCGCCACGGTGCCCCTTCCGGGCCGCTTCGATCTCATCTTCTCCCGAGCGGTTCTCGAGCACGTCGCCGATCCGTCCGCCGCTATCGCCAACCTGGCGCGCGCCCTCGCGCCGGGCGGCATCATGGCCCACGTGCTGCCCTGCCGCAACGCGCCGTTCGCGGTCGTCAATCGGTGGATGGGCAACCGCCTGGCGCGTCGCGTCCTGTTCGCGGTGTTTCCCGAAAAGCGATTCGACAGTGGGTTTCTGGCCTATTACCGAGACTGCACGCCCTCAGGCCTCTCCAAGGCCTGCCGGGGGAGCGGCCTGGAGGTGCTCCAGGTCAACCCGTACTACAACTCGGACTACACCTCCTTCTTCGCGCCGATCTACACCATCGAGACCATGCGCCAGGCGGCCACCTGCCTGCTGCGCGCCGAGAACTTCGCCGAGGCCTTCTCGATCATCGCGCGGGCGCCGGCAGAGACGACGCCGGGAAGTCCCGCTCCGGCCGCCGGCTGACAGTCCGGCCCGCGGACGGGATGGGAAATCGAACGGGGCCGCGGAATGATCCGCGGCCCCGTTGCGTGCTGCCACTGTCCGGAGGTCAGCCGGCGTGGCAGGACTTCGACGCGCGGCTCTTGGCCTTGCTGGAGATGGCGCTCATCGCCGACCTGATGCTGCTGGACGAGAAATACGAGCTGCGGTACTGCCAGCTGATGAACGCGCAGGGGTAGGAGCTACTCAGGAGCGCGGTGCCGAACGACTTGATCTCGGTGGCGTTCATCGGGGTGAGGTTTGGCTGGCCACCGCCGATGACGTTAAGTCCGACCACCAGTTGGATCCGACGGTTCTGCGCGTCGGCCACGTTCTTCCTGATGTAATCGCTCGCGCTGCCCATCCGGGAGAGGTACTGCGCCCACGCCGCGTCGATGTACCTCGGATGCGATGGGAAGAACTTCGGCACCGTCCGGACAATCGTGGCCATGGCGGGCCAGCGCGCCTTGCTGTACTGCCCCATCTGGTCCACCGTCGACGCCGTGATGGGCCGCCCGTTCCAGTTGGCGGGATCCTGCGGCTCGTCGATGATGTAGTGGCCGATGATCGTACCATCCTTGATGTACGAATCGAAGTTGACGCCCCTGAAGCGGTCGATGCGCTGCTTCCACTTGTCGAAGCTGAAATGGCCGGCGGCGTCCTTATAGTACTTCTCCGAGCCCGCCATCATCAGCACCACCCGGCCGCCGCGCGACTTGATGGCCGCGAGCGTCGACCTGATGGTCGCCGGGCCGACGGTCACCTTGCCGCCGGTGTACGTCGAGCCGAACATCGTGGTGGGCTGGGCAAAGGTGCCGAACGGAATGCCGCCATAGGTGGCGGCCGCCGTGGTCGAGACCTCCAGCGTACCCACCGACTCATCGCCGCCGGCCAGCGTGGTGGGCGCCGCCGGAGTCTGCGAGTCGAGCGCGTCGGGGCTCAGGCTATTGCTGCCGTCGCAGGCCGCGAAGGACGAGGCGAGCGCCACGAGGACAGGAAGTCGAAGTCGCGCGATGCGGCGTGACAACTTGAAGCTGTAGGACATACCCGGTCTTTCCTCTCTCCGTCACGAAGGTGTGGAGGGACACAAGGGGGCTGGCGTCAAGCGAGGGGCCATCGCATGGCACGGCCAAAGCGGCGGCTCGTCGTGGATCTTGGCGCAGGGGGAAAAGGCAGGGGCTCTGCCCGTTCCCTATGGTTGTGTTTGTGAGGTACGGGTCCACTGAGGCTAGAGGGATCTAGTCACTCAGGGCACGATGGAATGAGCACCGGGGATGGTGTCATCTCGTTGTCGAGGCTCGCGCCGCACAGAGAATCGTGACCTGACTCACATTTGTCAAGGGGGCACGGCCACGGAAGTGCCCCGATCCACGTGGTGCCCCGTGCCGGGACAGGTTAGTCTTCTCCGCCGCCCTACGTCACTTACACGAGGCATTCCATGTCCGCTGTCCCTGCCGAGGGCAAGCCATCCACCATCGTGTCGCCCGCCGTGGTTTTGGGCGGTCTCACGGTTCTGGCGCTCCTGCTCCGATTCGGTCGGCTGGGGCACTGGGGGTTCGACAGCGACGAGATCTTCATGCTGCGGGACTCGGTCCTCATCAGGGGGCACAACCCCCGTCCCCTGCTCTACCTGCTCAATCATTTCCTCGCCCGGGTTCTTCCGCTCGACGAATTCGGCATCCGGTTCCTGCCCGCGGCCTTCGGAACGCTCTCGGTGCCAGCGTTCTATTTCGTGGCCCGGCGCCTCATCGGCGTGCGAGCGGCCCTGTTCGGCTCGCTCCTCGTGACCGTCAGTGCCCTCCTCGTCATCTACTCCCAGTTCGGCCGGTACTGGTCGCTGGTGTTCATGCTGTGCGCGGTCTACCCGTACGCCCTCTACCTCGGCGTGCGCGAACGCGACCGCGGCATGCTCATGCTCGGGATCGTCACCGCGGTGCTGGCAGCCCTGGCCCACCCGACGTCCGTGCTGCTCGTGGGGGGCCCCGCGCTCTGGCTGCTGGCCACCTGGCTCCGGCCCAGCCAGCTCCGCGTGCTGTGGGCCCGGCCGGCGGTCCGCTGGGGCGCGCTCGCCGTCATCGTCATGCTGGCGATCGTGGCCTACCGGTTCGTCCCGGTGCTCCACGGCTGGATCTCGTCGCACGACAAGAACCCGGGCAGCGGGCAGTTCCTGCTGCGCAAGCCCGTCCCGCTCGGGCTGAAGCAGGCGTTTCTCCTGCTCGCGTACGTTCAGGGCTGGAGCTTCTCGGTGGTCTGGGCCGGTTTGGCGGGCCTCTACCTGCTCTGGCGAGAGCGCGACCCGGTCCTGGCACAGTACCTCGCGTGCGTCGCGGGGTTCGCCATCGCCTTCATCACGCTCGCGTCCCTCCGCACGCCGGTCTCGACCTACTACATGGTGCCGGCGGCGCCGGTCTTCTTCCTGGGGGCCGGATACTTTCTGGACCGGGTGTTCGCGCTCGACTGGCGGATGCGCCCGCGATGGCTGGTGCCCGCCACCGTGCTCGGGTTCATGCTGCTGGAAGGATTGCCGACGCTGGTTTCGCAGTATCTCAACGGCCGCCGCTACGACTTCAAGACCTCCGCCACCTGGCTCCGGCCCCGACTCAGGCCCGCCGACGTCGTCTTCTCCGACCAGCCCGTCGTGCTCGCCCACTACCTGGCGCCGCGCGACATTCAGCGGCTGCGCTACGACACCGGCCCGCTGCGGGCGTCGCTCGACACCGTGGCGGGGGCGCCCGGCGCGGCGCTCTGGATCGTCGCGCCCGCCCCGGCGCACGCGTTCCGCACCAACCTGAAGCAAGGCGGGCTGGCCGGGTGGATCTACCGGAATTGCCAGCTTCGGAACACCATCGGAAACGGCAGGGTGGATTTTCGGGAGCAGTACCTGCAGGTCTTCCGCTGCCCGCCGGAAGCAGCCGATCAGCCTGAGGCCCGCAGGGCCAGCGCCGCCCCCTTCCGCTCCAGCACTTCGCGATAGAGCGCCTCCCACCGTTCCGCCACGCGGACGAGGCTGTAGCGGCTCATCACACGCTCGCGGCCCCGCTCTCCCATCGCGCGCCGTTCCGCCTCCGGCAGGGCCATCAGGCGAACCATCGCCGCCGCCAGCGCCGTTGGGTCCCTGGCGGGCGCCAGAAAGCCCGACGAGCCGTCAGCCACGACCTCGCCCGTGCCGCCGACGCTCGTGGTCACGATCGGCAGGCCCGCGGCGGCCGCCTCGAGCAGCACCATCGGCATGCCTTCCCAGGCCGAGGACATGACGTACCCGTCCGCCGCACGCATGACGTCCGGCACATCACGACGCACGCCGAGGAACCGCACCGCCGGGACGAGCCCGAGGGTATGGGCCAGCGCCTCCGCCTCGCCCTGGAGCCCGCCTTCGCCGGCCAGCAGGAGGAGCGTGCCCGGGTGCCGCTCGCGCACCGCGGCGAACGCCCGCAGCAGGTTCGGGTAGTCCTTGGCCAGCTCGAACCGCCCGACGGCGAGCCACACGAACCCGTTCCCGAGCTCGAGGGAACGGCGCAGCATCTCGCGCTTCTCGGGCGCGACCGGGGCGAACTGCCGCGCATCGACGCCGTTCGGGATCACGGTGAGCAGCCGGCTCGGCACGATGCGGTCTCTGATGAACCGGTCGGCCGCGGCTTGGCTGATGATGGTCATGTGGTCTACCAGGGCGTTGCTCACCCGGTAGCCGGCCATCAGCATCGCGCCACCTTCGGTGATGTTGTGAATGGTGGAGACCAGCGCCGGGACCGGCGCCAGCACGCGCAGCGCGCGCGCCAGCAGGTTGGCGTGGACCATGTGGCTGTGGATCACGTCGGGACACCACGCGCGCACCAGGCGGACCAGCCGTACGAGCCCCCGCGGATCCGGGATCCCTCGCGCCATGCCCAGCGACTCCGCACGGAAGCCCTCCGTCCGCGCCTCGATCCCCATCGCCCCCAGAGGCGTGAGCGACACGATCATGATGTCGTGCCCTCGCCCGCGCAGCTCGCGGGCGGCGGACAGCAGCTGCTGGTCCGCGCCGCCCATGCCCATGCTGGTGGAGAGGAAGAGGATTCTCACACGTCCCGTTCCCGGGAGCCGCCCAGGGTCCGCCGCACCACCCGCTTCACGAGCGCGGGGCAGTAGGCATAGCCGTAGCGGCCCGCCGCGTAGAGGTACATCCAGGACGGGAGGCGAAGCTCGCGCACGACCTTCGCCTGGACCCGCGCCAGGTTGCGCTGGCGGTCGGCGTACTTGTACGTCCGGTGGAAGAAGCTCGAGGCGTGGACGAAGTGCTCGCCCATCACCTCGGGCGGATTCGCGATGCGCCAGCCGGCCTTCACCGCGTTGAGCCAGAACAGCAGATCCTCGAGGTCGTTGACCACCGGGATGCCGCCGACCTCGGCCCAGACCCGCTTGCGGAACGTGGAGATCGTGTTGGCCATGGGAATGAGCCTGGCCATGGCCAGCACGATCTCCTCATGCTCGGTCGGCGGCATGCGCACGTACCGCTCACCGCGGTTCTCGTCCACCAGCACATAGTGCCCGCCGACCAGCCCCACCTTCGGGTGGGCGTCGAGGTAGGCGACCTGCCGCTGCAGCCGCTCCGGGTAGCTTCGATCGTCGAAGTCCTGCCGGGCGATGATCTCGCCGCACGCCTGCTCCACGCCCAGGTTGGCCGCGTTGCAGAAGCCGATGCGGCCGGGCGAGAGCACCCGGATGCGTGGATCCCGCCGGGCCGCCTCGCGCAGCAGTTCGGGCGTCCGGTCGGTCGAGCCGTCGTCCACGATGACGTACTCGAAATCCTCCAACGTCTGGCTCAGGATGCCCGGAAGGGCCCGGTCGAAGTAGGGCTCGCCGTTGTAGACGGTCGTGACGACGCTGACGCGAGGCATCAGCCGAGCACCTCAGGGCCCCGGCGCACGCGAGACACGAGCGGCTGCTGCGCCCGGCCCGGCGGTCGGGCGGCGCGCGGCGGGACGGGCGTCTCCTGGCCCGGCGCGGATCTGCCGCGGCCGCGCGGAGCCGGCGAGGCGGCCGCCACCCCGATCAGCGCGGCGAAGATGAACCAGGCCTGCTTGCTGTCTTCCCAGGTGAGCGGCAGCATGGCCATCATCACCGTCGCGAACAGGACGAGGGCGAACCGCCGCTCGGGGTTCCGAAGCCGCCCCAGGGAGGCGAACACGGCCAGCAGCATGGAGCAGTAGAGGAAGAACCCGACCAGGCCCTGCTCCACCAGCACGGAGAGGTAGGAATTGTGAGCGACGTGGTCCACGCCGTACACGCTCACCGCCGCGCGGAAGGAGCCGGTGCCGTATCCCATGACGGGCCGGCTCACGAAGGCGCGGAGCCCCGCGAGCCACACCCCGAACCGCCCCCCCAGGCTCAGGTTCTCGACCGAGGAACCGGTGCTGGCCAGGCGCTCGACGATCGTGTCGGGCACGAAGGCGATGGCCAGCACCGCCGACAGGCCGAGCAGCGTGACCGCCATCGCCAGCTTCTTGGGCGTGAGCCGGGTCATGCTGAGCGGCACGATCGAGAGCGCCACCATCGAGGCCACCAGACCACCGCGTGACCCCGTGAAGCCGACGGCGAGCAGGCCGACGGGCATGTAGCCGTAGCAGATCCAACGCCGCAGGGGGCGTCGGGAGTGCATCCCCAGATGCCACGCGATCGGCAGCGAGAGCGCCAGGGTCATCGCGATGAAATTGGGGTCCGCGCCGCCCGCGGCGAACCGGCGCATGAGCCCGGCGTGGGTGAGACCCAGCCGGATGGTATCGAACGCGATGACGTAGGTGCCCAGCAGATACGCGACGAGCAGGCCGGTGACCTTGCGCTGGGTGGGCGCCAGCTCCCACATGATCCACAGCACCACCAGCAGCTGGACGTAGGTCCAGAACTTGTTCGGCAGCTTGAGGGCGCCGCCCAGCATGATGATCTGGGTGCTGCCCACCCACAGCACGAACAGGAGCGCCGCCACGTGGAAGAAATGCCACTTGCGGAAGCGGCCGAGCATCATGGCGGAGAGCCCCGCCAGGACCGCGGCGATCGCGCCCGTCAGCTTGCTGACCAGGTTGACGCCGCTCCCGAGCGAGATCACGCCGCCCCACGGGACGGAGAACACGTAGAACCAGAGCGCGGCATAGGCCAGGCGAGTCACTGGGTCGCCTCGATCACGCGGAGGTAGTGGTCGACCGCGGCATCCTGGGTGAACGGATCGAGCGCCGCCGCCGGCAGCGCCGGCGGCGGGTGATCCAGGGCGTGAAGCATCGCGTCCGCCAGCGCGGCCGAGTTCCCCACCGGCACCAAGGCGCCCAGCCGTCCCTCCTGCAGGATTTCCCGAGGGCCGCTCGGGCAGTCGGTCGAAACGACGGGGGTTCCGGCGGCCAGCGCCTCGATCAGCACGGTCGGCAGCCCTTCCCACGCCGACGAGAGCACGAACAGCGCGGCGTGCGCCATGAAGCTGACGGCGTCATCCCGGAACCCGGGCAGCGCGACGTCGTCGGCGCCCAGCCCCAGCTCCGCGATCAGCGCCTCCAGCCCCGCACGGTCCTCGCCTTCGCCGAGGATGAGCAGGCGCGCGGCGCGCCGGCGCCGGACCTCCGCGAAGGCCCGGATGAGGTTCGGGAAGTCCTTCGCCTGGCTCAGCCGGCCCACGCCGAGGATGACGGGGGGCGCGCCCGCCGCGAACCAGGGATGGTCCGGCACCCGCCGGGCCAGCTCCAGCACGCGCGGCGTGATCACCGGATTGTACACCACTTCCATTCGCTCCCGCGACAGCCCGGTGCTGCGCGCGAGGTCGTCCGCCGCCCCCCGGGACACGGTCACCACCGATGCTGCCCAGGGATAGAACGCCCGCACCAGCATCGGCCCGAATCGCTCCCCCAGACGGCTGCCCGGCACGTTGGCGAGCGACATCGTCGTGTGCTCGGTGACGACGACGGGCGTGTGCCGGCGGGCCAGCCGGGCCGCCCAGATGGCGATCAGGTTGGCATGGCTGATGGACGAGATCAGAACCCGGGGCCGGGTCTCCCGCAGGTAGGCCGTCAGCGGGCGAAGGCTGCGGAACAGCCGCCCCGCCCGCAGGTCCACCAGCCTCACGTTCGGTGGCAGCTCGTTGAGAAAGGCGCCCTCGGCGATGGCGAGCGCGACGTCCACGGGGAGCCCTCGCTCGGCCATTCCCTGCACCAGGTTCACGACGACGCGCTGGGCGCCGCCGGCGCGCACCGAAGGCAGGAAGAACGCGATCGGGCGCCCGCTCGACCTGGCGGCGGGTCGCCGGAGCTCGGCGCCGCTGGCCGGCATCATTCGGAATTCACCTTCGCCAGCGTCTCGCGGTCGCGCGCTGTTTGCGGGACCATCCGGGCAAAGGCCCCGCGCACGGCCTCCTCGGCCCGTCGCAGGGTCCACGCCCCGTGGGTCCCGAGGAACAGCTCCGGCCGGGTGCGGAGCGCGATCGTCGCCGCGAGCGCGGCGGCGACCGTGGCGGCGGCCAGCACCGCGAGGGGTCCGACATGCGCCGCCCGCGCCCCCTGAGCGCCGAGGGCGGCGGTAAGGCCGACCAGCAGCGCAAACACCAGCCCGGGCACGTGGGCCGACGCGAATCGCGACCAGGCAAGTCCCGTGACCCGCCGGCTCAGCTCGGCCATGGCGAGCCAGTTGAAGCCCATCGCGATGGACACCGCGACCGCGACACCGCCGACCCCCCAGATCTGTCCGATGAGCGCCCCGAGCAGCACCAGCGCGGCGAAGACGCCCTGTACCAGCGCCCGTGAATACACCGCGCCGGCCGCCTTGGTGCAGGCATCGCTGACCTTGCTGCTCATGCGGAACAGGAGGCTCACCGTGAACAGCCGGAACGGAAGCACGACCCCGGTCCAGCCGGGGCCGAGGAGCGCCGGAATGAACTCGGGCGCCGCGACCCACAGAAAGGCGCTGACCGGCAGCGACATGAGCGCGACGACGGCCAGCACCCGCTCGTAGGCCCCCGACAGGCGCTCGGGCTCGTCCTGCACCTGCGCCATCACGGGGAACAGAACCCGGTTGACGATCCGCCCGAAGACGCTCGCCGGCATTACCATGAGGTTGTACGCGCGCCCGTAGACGCCCAGCGCGGCCGCACCCAGCCAGCGCCCGACGACCAGGTTGTCTCCCTGCTGGGACAGCAGCGCGCCCACCTGGGCCAGCGAATGGCCGAACCCGTAGCTGATGAGGTCACGGCTGGCCCGGTAGTTCAGGCTGGGGCGCACCGGGTGCATGGTCGCGACGTACATGCCCACCGTTCGCACCGTCACCTGAGCTACGTTGGCCGCCACCAGAGCCCAGACCCCGTAGCCCCGCCAGGCGAGCACCACCCCGACGCACGCGTAGCCGAGGACGTAGCTCAACAGCTCCACGGCCACGAAGAGGCGGAACCGGAGCTGCCGGACGAGCAGCGATTCGCCGACGGTGTTGAGGCCGTCGATCGGAAACAGGAGGGCGATGCCGCGCAGCACCGGCTCGACCGCGGGGATGCGATAGAAGGCCGCCAGCGCCGGAGCCGTGAACCACACCAGCGCGCCGAGGACGAAGCCCAGGACACCCGAGATGGTGAACGCGGCGCGGATGTGCAGCGTTTCCAGCTCGCGGCGCTGGATGATGGCGGGGCCGACACCGACCGAGGAGACGATCTGCGAGAGGGCGACGATGACGCCGGCCGCGCCCATGAGCCCGAAGTCGGTCGGCGTGAGCAGGCGACCGAGGGCCATGAGGACGAGCAGCTGCACCAGCCCCTGCACGCCGGTGCCGGTGAACGTCCACAGCATGCCGCCGAGGGCCCGCTTCGTGAGCCCCGAAGGTGCCTTGGCCGCGCCGTCGGCGGGCGACGTCATCGGCGCTCGTCCGCCGGGCGCCGCCCGGCGCGCCGACCACAGCGCGAGACCACTAGCGCCCCGCGGCTGCCTGGAGCCGGGTCGCCTCGGACCCGCCGTAGCCGTAGCGGATGAGGTCGTCGTGCAGGAGGTCGTCCAGCAGCGCCTGCTGCGCGGGCGTGAGATCGTCGCGCCAGCGCTGGCTCATGTCGCGGATGGACGCGGCGCGGATCTGCCGCTCGAAGGCGGGCGTCACCGGCAGCTCGGCGAAGTCGAGCACCTGGCGATACGTCTCCATGGGGTGCTCGCAGTAGGATTCGTACTTCACCTCGAGGAACCGCGCCGGGTCCACCGCGCGCCGGGCCGCTTCCATGGCGCGCATCTGAATCTGCCATTCGATGCCGGCCAGGGCCACGAACGAGCGATCGTAGCTCTCCCAGGTGGCCTGATCTTCGGGCGACAGCATGCCGCTGCGCCAGCCCTGCGGCCCGTACCACCCGCGCCAGAAGTGGACGTGAAGCAGCGAGCTGGCCACCGCCCGGCCGTCGCGTTTGATGTGGACGAACCGGGCGTCCTCGAAGATCTCGTTGAGAAAGCCGATTCTCGGCCACGCCGTGATCTTGACCAGCAGCCGGTTGCGCCGAGAGGTGAGCATGGGCGCGATCGCGGCGCGGACCTGCTGCTTGACCCGGGCGGTCACGTCGGTCCGCACCAGGTCGCGGCAGGGCTCGGAAAAGCCGTACGCGTATCGGTCCCAGAACTTGTAGGATTCGCTGGGGCGAATCTTGTTGCCGAGCATTCGCCGGAGCAGCGGGTTGCCCATGGCGCTGACGGCCCAGCGATTGTAGGCCGGCTTGTCGGGGTAGAGTTCGCTCAGCGGCGAGAGCCACATCACCTGCGAGTGCAAGGCGAGCAGGCGGTGAAAGACCGTCGACCCGCAGCGTCCCGTTCCCACGATCACAATCGGCTTGGTAATCTTCATCGGGCTGTTTGCGCTCCTGGGGTCGTCGTCGTCCCGACCAACCGGTCAACGGCGGGCCATGGTGCGGCCCGAAGGCGGGGCCAAAACCGCGCTGGCTCGCCGGCGGACGAGCACGATTTGTGCCGTCCAGACCCCTATCACATCGGCACTTGCGCGCGGCAATCTATCACGGCTCCGGGTGCTGTGGGCACCCCTTTGGCGGCCCGGCCGACCCGCTACACGGCTGTGGCGCATGCGCCACAGAACGTCTCGAACGGCAGAGGGCGCGTTTGGCAGCTACCCCGAATTTCTTCATAGTCGGCGCCCCAAAATGCGGCACCACCGCGCTTTACGCCTACCTGCGAGACCACCCGCACATCTTCATGCCCCGGGTCAAGGAGCCGCATTTCTTCGCCACCGATCTCAAGCCTTACCCGATCGTCCAGACGCCGGAAGCCTATGCGGCGCTGTTCGCCGAGCGCACCCCGGCCCAGGTGGCCGCGGGCGAAGCGTCGGTGTACTACCTCCGCTCCACCGCGGCCATCCCGAACATCCGCGCGTTCAACCCGGACGCGAGGATCATCGCCATGTTCCGGAACCCCGTCGACATGGTCCACGCGCTGCACGCTCAGCTCCTGTACGTCTCCGAGGAGCCGGTCGCCGATTTCCAGGCCGCATGGCGGCTCCAGACACGCCGCGCCCAGGGCTTGGACCTCCCCCGGCGCTCGCGCGGGAGCTTCCTGCTGCAGTATCGGGAGTTCGGCAGGTTCGGCACCCAGGTCGAGCGCCTGCTGGCCACCTTCCCGGCCGACCAGGTCAAGCTGATCGTGTACGAGGACTTCGCCGCATCCCCCGAGCGTGTGTACGCCCAGGTGATCCGATTTCTTGGCCTGTCCCCCGACGAACGCACCGAGTTCCCGCGGATCAACGACAGCAAGCGGGCGCGGGTACCGTGGCTCAGAGACTTCCTTCGAAAGCCGCCGCCGCTCCTGCTACATACGGTGCGAGGACTGAAGCGCGCCGTGGGCGCCGGCCCGGTCGAGGCGGTCAAGCGCGCCCTCGTCACCCGGAACACGGTCAAGGAGGCGCGCAGCCCGCTGTCGGCCGAGTTTCGCGCGGAGCTGGTCGAAGAGTTTCGCGACGAGGTGACGCTGCTTTCCCGTCTCCTGGGACGGGATCTGAGCCACTGGGTGTGAGTCCTAGAGCCAGTGCTCGAGGCTTCGGCCGATGAGCTCGGAGGTTCGCTGGATCTCGTCCCGCAGGGGCACCGTCAGCTCGCGCCGCAGATCCGGCGGCAGCCTCGGCGGCTGCCGCAGGGTACGCCCGCGAAGGCGCCGGAACCAGTTGGCCGTGCGGGTCGGGATCCACGTCTTTACCGACGACGCGGCCGCGCGCAGGAATACCTTTTCCAGCAACGGGCTCGCGGGGATGCCGCCGGCGGCGTGCGGAGTGTTGAAATCGGGGACGAAGGAGTCGTCGACGCCAAGGAACCGGTACACGTCGCGGGTGAATGCCTGCGGGTGCCGCCGCAGATCGTCGAACACCAGCACCCGGATCTGCTCCCGCGGGAACGCCTCATAGTAGCGCATCAGCTGCTCGTGGTACCGACCGATCCGCATCCAGCGCGACTCCGGCCGCGCCCAGGCGGCCGAGGCCGTGAGCTCGCGGGCGGGATCGAAGGGGAGTCCCCGGCGCCGCAGATGCATGATATAGTCGGAGTAGGCCCGGTCCACCGGGTGGCGGATGCTGCAGAGTACCCGGACCGCCGGCAGCAGCGCGCGCATGCGGCCGGGCGCCTCAGGGCACTCGAGGTAAGTGGTTGAGGCCTCGCCGACCGCCTTCGCCCCGCCGGCGTCGGCGAACAAGGCTTCGTACTCGGCCAGGGTGCGAACCGGAAAGACGTGGCGCTCGGGCTCGCCCCAGAGCAGCTGCCCCTCGCCGTCCACGCCGTAGGCGAAGTACCCCGGGTCCTTCACCTTGGTCATGAAGATCTCGGGGTGCTCGGCGAGGTACCAATGCAGGGACGTCGTGCCCGCTTTGGCGGCGCCGATGACGATGAAGTTCGGCAGCATCCGAGATCCCCCGATGTCGCTGATTGAGGTGGCGCCCCGGCGCACGATTCGTGCCTTGCGGCACGCGCGGGCCATGCCGCAATCTACCATCCGGCGGAAGACGGCCGGCCACGCCGTCCGGCTCGCAGCAGGGTGGCGCACGGTGGGCAGGCGCCGATGCATGGGGCGCCGCCGGTCCGTGATTTGCGGCCGGGCGGCGGGCTCGGACTTTCCGGAGAAAGCTTCATGTCGCGCTCGCGAATCTGGGTCTCGCTGTTCATCCTGATCGTGGTCGGGCTTCACGCCCTGCCGGTGCTCTCGTTTCAGGGCGCCCGGCAGACGCGCTGGCCCTTCCTCGCGTGGACGATGTACGCGAGGTCCTACCCGGCCGGGCCGGTCCAGGCCAAGAAGCGGAGCCTCATCGGGACGACCACGAGCGGAGCGGACGTGGTCGTCAGCGCCGAGGTGGTCGGACTCAGCGGCCCCGCGTTCGGGACCACCTACACCGCGCCGATCTATGCCGGCGACACCGCGGTGGCCCGGGAGCTCATCCGTCGGGTGAACCGCGGCCGCAGAGATTCACTGCTCACCCTCCGCACCTCCGGTCAGGTCTACACCGTGACCGACACCGGACTGCGCACGGACTCGCTCCCGGTGCTGATCTTCCACGCCGCCGGCCCCGAATCGAGGTAGACGATCAGCGCTTCACGCCGATGGCTCGTCGACCACTGGAATGCGTACTGGTTCCCCACGACCACGACGCTCAACCTCGCGGGCGCACGCGTTTTCGCGGTAGCCTTCGAGCTGTTCTGGTTCTTCCCGTCGCTGCAGTACCAGATCCATCTCGCCGAGAAGAATCAACACTTCGTCGATCCGCAGCCGCTCATACGGGTGCTCACCGCGGTCGCGCCGCGGGACGCCCTGTTCACCCCGCTCAACCTCACGATCCTGTCGTGGGTCATGTGGCTCGCCGGATGGGCGGCGCTGGTGGGGTTCCGGACCCGCACGGCCCTCTTCCTTCTCGCGCTTGGCGAGTGGGTGTTCGTGAGCCACGCCTATTCCTACGGAGACGTGCACCACAACCAGGCGCTGTTCGCGCTCTTCCTGCTGGCGCTGGCGTTTTCGCCGGCGGGCGAGAGCCTGTCGGTCGACGCCGGGCTGCGCGGGCGGCGGGCGCGCGCCCAAGGCGGCGAGGTCGAGGCTCCCCGGTCCGACCTCGCGATGTGGCCGCTCAAGCTCGCCCACGTGCTGCTGGCGCTCACGTACTTCTCGACCGGCATCACGAAGCTGCTGGTGGGCGGGTTCCGGTGGATGAACGGCTACACGCTGCAGATCTCGGTGATGAGCGACGCCATCCCCGGCAACATTCCCCTGGGCATCTGGCTCGCGCAGCACCACACGCTCTGCATCGTGATGTCGGTGTTCACGATCCTGTTCGAGACCTTCTACTTCGTGTCCCTGCTGGTGCCCCGGATCGCGCCGCTGTTCTTCCTCGGCGGGGTGTTCTTCCACATCGGCCTGTATCTCACCGGGGGCCACCCGTTCTTCCAGCACATCGTGATGAACGCCATGCTCCTGCTGTTCCTCGATCCGGACTGGTTCCCCGCCCTGGTCCACCGGGTGCGTTCCTCGGCGGGCCGGGGCGCGGGCCAGGCCGCGCCGGAGGCGCCGTAGATCGAGCCGCGGGCCGCGCCGCCTCACGCCGGCTCGGCGAAGATCCGCGGATTGACCGGAGACACGAAGAGCCGCCGTCCCCGGGCCAGCGCCAGCCGCTCGCATCGGGCGCGAGGAATGTGCGCCTCGATGCTGCGGCCGCCTTCCACCAGATCCAGCTCGACCCGGACCAGGGGACCGTAGGCGCGGACCCGCCGGACCACCGCCTCGAGCGATGCCGCTCCCGCGGGGCTCGCCGCGAGCTCGACGTCGTGGGTCCGCACGTACACCACCGCCGCCTGCTCCTCCGCCCCCGCCCATTCCGGCGCGTCCAGCGTGCCCCGGCCGATGCTCACCCGGCCGCCGCCGACCCGGCCGTGGAAGAGATTGACGTCCCCGAGGAAGCCGTAGACGAACGGGGTCGCCGGGTGGTCGTAGACCTCTTCCGGCGTGCCGCTCTGCTCCACGCGCCCGTCGTTCATGATCACCACCCGGTCGGAGACCTCGAGCGCCTCCTCCTGGTCGTGGGTAACCAGGACGCTGGTCACATGGGCCTCCTCGTGCAGCCGCCGGAGCCAGCGCCGGAGCTCCTTCCGGACCTTGGCGTCGAGGGCGCCGAACGGCTCGTCCAGCAGCAGCACGCGCGGCTTCACGGCGAGCGCCCGGGCGAGCGCCACGCGCTGGCGCTGCCCGCCCGAAAGCTCGGAGGGGCGGCGCCTGGCGAGGACATCGAGCTGCACCAGCTCGAGCAGGCCCATCACCGTGTCGCGGATCTCGGCCTCCGACGGGCGGGCCGCCTTCGGGCGCACGCGCAGCCCGAAGGCCACGTTCTCGAACACGCTCATGTGGCGGAACAACGCATAGTGCTGGAACACGAAGCCCACCTGGCGCTCCCGCACCGGTGTACTCGTGGCGTCCTCGCCCTGGAAGAAGATGGCGCCCCGATCGGCCGGCTCGAGCCCGGCGATGATCCGGAGCAGCGTCGTCTTGCCCGACCCCGAGGGGCCGAGCAGCGCGACCAGCTCGCCGCCAGGCACCTCGAGGCTCACGTCGTCCAGGGCGACGAAGTCGCCGAACGCCTTGCACAGGTTGCGGACCTGGATGGTCATGCGGCGATCCTTTCGGTCGGGACGGAGGTCTCGGCGCCCTCGAGGGCCTGCCGCCGCTGCTGCCATTCGACGGCCGTCTTGAGGGCGAGCGTGACCAGCGCGAGCAGGGTGAGGAGCGAGGCCACGGCGAAGCTCGCGGCGAAGGAGTACTCGTTGTACAGAATCTCCACGTGAAGCGGCAGCGTGTTGGTCTCGCCCCGAATGTGGCCCGAGACCACCGACACGGCGCCGAACTCGCCCATCGCGCGGGCGTTGCAGAGGATGAGGCCGTAGAGCAGGCCCCACTTGATGTTGGGGAGCGTGACCCGCCAGAAGGTCTGCCACCCGCGGGCGCCGAGCACGATCGCCGCCTCCTCCTGGTCGCTGCCCTGCTCCTGCATCAGCGGAATCAGCTCCCGTGCGATCAAGGGCGAGGTCACGAAGGTCGTGGCCAGTACCATGCCGGGCACCGCGAAGACGATCCTGACGTCGTGATCGGCGAGCCACGCGCCGAACCAGCCGTGCGCCCCGAACAGGAGCACGAAGATCATCCCCGATATGACCGGCGAGACGGCGAAGGGCAGGTCGATCAGCGTGATCAGCAGGCTCTTTCCGCGAAACTCGAACTTCGCGATGCACCACGCGGCGGCGACGCCGAAGACCAGGTTCACCGGCACGGCGACCCCCGCGATGAGGAGCGTCAGCCTCGCGGCGCTCAGCGCGTCGGGCTCCCGGATGGCGGCCAGGTAGGCGGCGAATCCCTTCGCCAGCGCCTCGTGCAGGACGAGCACGAGAGGGAGTACCAGGGTGAGGCCCAGGAAGGCCAGCGCCAGGCCCGTGAGCACCCGGCGCACCGCCGGCGACTCGCCGGTGGCGCGGCGGATGGCGGGAGGCGCCGCCCCCGCCGGGCGGGTGATCGCGATCGTCGCCATCGCTCAGGCCTCCACGCGGCGCCGCGCCGCCCGCTGGAGCAGGTTGATGGTGAGCAGCAGGCTGAACGACGCGACCAGCATGACCACCGCCACGGCCGTGGCGCCGGCGTAGTCGTACTGCTCCAGCTTGGTGATGATCAGGAGGGGGACGATCTCGGTCCGCATCGGCATGTTGCCGGCGATGAACACGACCGAGCCGTACTCGCCGATGGCGCGCGCGAAGGCCAGCGCGAACCCGGTGAGCAGCGCGGGCGCCACCGAGGGCAGCACGACCCGGGTGAAGGTCTGCCACCGCCGGGCGCCCAGGCTGGCGGCGGCCTCCTCGACCTCCAGCTCGAGGTCGTCCAGTACCGGCTGCACCGTGCGGACGACGAACGGAAGGCCGATGAAGATGAGCGCCACCGTGATGCCGAGCCACGTGTACGACACCTTGATACCGAGCGGCTGGAGGTACTTGCCGACCCAGCCGTTGGCGGCATACAGCGTGGTGAGCGCAATGCCGGCCACCGCCGTGGGCAGCGCGAACGGCAGGTCCACCATGGCGTCGAGCACACGACGGCCCGCGAACCGGTAGCGGACGAGCACCCAGGCCACCAGGAAGCCGAACACGCTGTTGACCAGCGCGGCCGCCAGCGACGCGCCGAAGGTGACGCGGAAGGAGGCCACCACCCTCGGGCTGGTGACGGTGGACCAAAACTCCGGCCAGGAGAGCTCGGCCGACCGGGTGAAGACGGTCGCCAGCGGGAGCAGCACCATCAGACTGAGATAGGTGCACGTGATCCCGAGGCTCACCCCGAACCCGGGGAGCACGCTTCGCGACTTGTGCCGCATCATCGTCCCTTCGTCGGGGTAGACATCGCCGGGCTACCGCCCCGGCTGGTAGATCCGGTCGAACACGCCGCCGTCGGCGAAGTGCTTCTGCTGGGTCGCGCGCCAGTCGCCCGAGACGTCGGCGAGCGAGAACAGGTCGACCCTGGGGAACTGCGCGGCGTACTTCGCCGCGACGGCCGGGTCGATCGGGCGGTAGAAGTGCCTGGCCGCGATCTCCTGGCCCGCCTCGGTATACAGGTAGTCGAGGTAGGCCTTCGCGACCTCCTCGGTGCCGTGCTTCCGGGCCACCTTGGCGACGACGGCCACGGGCGGCTCCGCGAGGATGCTCGTCGACGGCACGACAACCTCGACCTCTCCCGCGCCCAGCTCCTTCACCGCCAGGAGCGCCTCGTTCTCCCACGCGATCAGCACGTCGCCGATACCGCGCTCGACGAACGTCGTGGTCGCGCCGCGAGCGCCGGCGTCCAGTACGGGCACGTTCCGGTAGAGCTTGCCGACGAAGTCCCGGGCCTTGGCCTCGTCGCCGCCCGGTCGCCGGAGCGCGTAGCCCCAGGCGGCGAGATAGTTCCAGCGGGCGCCGCCCGATGTTTTGGGGTTCGGCGTGACGACCGACACGCCCGGACGGACCAGGTCGGGCCAGTCCCTGATCTTCTTCGGGTTGCCCTTGCGCACGAGGAAGATCACCGTCGATGTGTACGGCGCGCTGTTGTGCGGCAACTGCTTCTGCCAGTCCGCGGGCAACAGCCCGTTGTCGGCCAGCACGTCGATGTCATAGCCCAACGCCAGCGTCACCACGTCGGCCTGGAGCCCGTCGATCACCGAGCGCGCCTGCTTGCCGGAGCCGCCGTGTGACTGGCGGACCGTCACCGTCTGGCCGGTCTTGCCCTTCCAGTAGGCGGCGAACTGCCGGTTGAAGTCCTCGTAGAGCTCGCGGGTCGGATCATACGACACGTTGAGCAGGGTGGCCGGCTTCGCACCGCGCTGGGCGGCGGCCGGGACCGCGCCCCCCGCGAGAGCGACGAGGAGGAGCGAGCCGGCGGCGAGTCGGGAGAGCGTCATGGTCAGGGGGCCTCTGCTGGAGGTCATCAGAAGGAGTACTGGACGCGGGTGGCGACGAAGTTCTCCGGGTCCCGATCCGCGGTGCCCGCACCACCGGTGAAGGTCGTGTGCTCGTAGTCGACGAGGGCCTTGATGCCCTTGGCGAGATACCAGTTCACGCCCACCGCCCACGCCCTGGCCCGACTCGGCGTGCCGGACGGATTGGCGAACGCCGGGAACGCCGCGTCGTCGATGCTGAGCTCGCTGTAGCGCGCCGCGAGCTCGACGGCGCCGAACGTCCCGGCCTTGGGATCGAACGGCTTCCTCGGCGCGGCACTGCGCCACGAGTTCTTCTCGCCGGTGAGGAAGTACGAGCCGGTGACCTGCCAGGCGCTGTGCTCGAGCTTGACGGATGGGACGGCGTCTCGGCTCACCCGCTGCCATGACTGGATGTACTCGCCATGCAGCCCGAGCGAGCCGGTGTAGAAGTAGGCCTGTGGAGCGAGCCGCTGCCGGGCGCCGTCCGCGAAAACGTTGCCGGCCGGCGTGGTGGTGCTCGCCAGATAGCGGAACCAGGTCTGCTGGCCGGACGTGCGGTAGCCCGCGAGTTGCGGGGCAGCGGTCGTGCCGCGCTCGAGACCGGCAGTGCCGGCCACGCCCACGCCGAGCCCTTTCAGTGAACCTCGCTTGAACGGCTGAAAGAAGACGCGGCCGCTGAAGTCCTTCGCGTCACTCACATCGCCGTCGCTGTTGCCGAGATCGGGCACCCCGTTGAACACGCCCGCCTGCCAGGCCACGCGCCCGCTGTCGATGTCGCCGGAGAGCTGGAGGCCGACATCGCGGTTGGGCGCCAGGTTGCTCGCCAGTGACCGCTCGGCGAAAACGATGTCGCTCGCGGACTGCAGCCGCTCGAGGTCGACGGGCTCCTTGAACTTGCCCACCCGCACCGCGAACCCCGGAGAGACCTTGATGTCGCTGTAGGCGTCGAACAGCGCGGTCGTGCCTTGCCCGAAATCGGGCATGAGCCGGAACTCCAGGTACTTGCCCACCGTGGCCTCGAGGATCGGCCGGGCACGCCGGAGGAAGAAGGTGTTGGTTGCCGGGTTGGCGCTGTCGCTCGGAAAGAAGCGGCCGTCGGTCTGGAGCAGCCCCCTGAGCCGAACCACATACTTGCCGTCGGCCGACTTGATGCTGAACCCGTCCTTCGAGCCCGCCGTCGAAGAGACCCCGCTCTTCGCCGCAGCCGCGATGCTGTCAGCCGCGAGCTCGCGGAGCCGCTGGAGGATGCGCACCTGCTGATCCAGGGCCTCGACGCGCTGTTCAAGCGATGGTGGGACGCTGTCGCGAGTCGTGTCCTGCTGCGCCATCAACCGTTGCGCCCCTGCTACGCTTGCTGCCGCCACGATGACTCCGCCTGCCCAGTACTGGACCGAACGCATTCGGGTCTCCCCTTCAGGAACGAGGTGGCGGACTTCCGGCGATCCGGTCAGTCCTTGAACGGCACTTGTCGGGCGGCGGTCCGCCCGGCCGGATCAGGAACGCTTGGAGTGCCCAAGTTCTGCTGCTACACGGATTTTCTCTCGCCGCTCCAACTGGACGACCTGCCCATCATGGATCATCAGCTCGACCGTACCGAATCGGATGCTGCTCAGAGCCCTGCGAAGCTCGAGAAGCATTTCGGCGGAGAGGGGGAGCCCGTCGCCTGGGTTGACCACGATCCTATTTATCCTATCTAGTTAATCGAGTAAATAGGCAATGAACGTGCCACCGGCGAGCCGACGGTTACCGAGCCGTTTCAGGTGGTTGGAGTCAGATCGGATGCGTCCGCGACCTGGGTGCGGAGCGAAGCGAGGCTGGTGCCGTCCAGGACCCGCGCGGTGGCGTCCCGGACGGCCTTCATGGCGAGATGCACCCCGCAGACGGCTTCGTTCACGCAGTCCGCGCAGGGCACGTAGGCGGTCTGGCTCGCGCAGGGGACGGGAGCCAGGGGGCCGTCGAACATGCGCACGATGTGGCCGAGGTAAATGTCGGAGGGGTCCCGGGCCAGCAGGTATCCGCCGCCCTTCCCTTTCCTGCTCTGCAGGATCCCGTGGTGCTTGAGCACCAGGAGGATGAGCTCCAGGAACTTGGGCGGGATCCGCTCCTCACGCGCCAGGTCGGCGATGCGCATGGGCTCGTGGGCCGGCCGCTCGGCCAGCGCCAGCAGCGCCTTGATGGCGTACTTCGCTCGTTTCGACAGCATGCCTTGGTCCTCGGGACGCCGGAATCTAGCAGATTCCGCGGCGCCCCAGGGATCACATGTAGCCGTCGCGCCGGAGGACCTCCAGCCCACCGCCGCCGGCCTTGTCCTGCGCCCGGCCCGAGCGCTCGGCGATGTTGGCGAATTTGCCGGTCTGGAGCTCCAGAATGATCTCGTCGACGGTGCGCGCGTCCGATTCGACCGGCTGCGTGCACGGCCAGCAGCCAAGGGAGCGGTAGCGCTTGCCGTCGCCCTTGTTGTAGTAGAGCGAGACGGTCGGGATGTTCTCGCGCTTGATGTATTCCCAGATGTTGAGCTCGGTCCAGTCCAGCAGCGGGTGAATCCGCAGGTGCGTGCCGGGCGCGAACTCGGTCTTGAACTGGTTCCAGAACTCGGGCGGCTGATCGCCGACGTCCCAGTGCGACTGGGCGTTCCGCGGCGAGAAGTAGCGCTCCTTGGAACGGCTGCCCTCCTCGTCGGCCCGCGCGCCGACGATGACGCCGGTGAACGCCTCGGTGTTGCGGTCGACCTCGTACACCCGCTTCGCGTGGTTAAGGCGGTAGCGCGGCCATTCGCCGCTCAGCGTGTGCTTGAGCGCATCGGTCTTGAGCGCCTTGCAGCAGGCGATCCGGTCGATGGCGCCGTCCGGATACGTCTGCTTCGCATCCAGCGCCTGCCGGTTCTGCCCATAGATCATGGTCAGGTTCCACTCGAGCGCGAGCCGGTCCCGATACTCGATCATCTCC
Organism: Gemmatimonadales bacterium; assembly: GCA_025928645.1. Classification (GTDB taxonomy): domain Bacteria; phylum Gemmatimonadota; class Gemmatimonadetes; order Gemmatimonadales; family GWC2-71-9; genus CAVVWJ01. The sequence continues at coordinate 16,133 of JAICJD010000004.1, read as the reverse complement.
GGGATCTTGAACGCGGTGTCGATGTGGATCAGCGGAATGGGTACGTGTCCGAAGAACGCCTTCCGGGCCAGCCAGAGCAGGACAGTGCTGTCCTTCCCGATGGACCAGAGCATCCCCAGGTTCTTGAAGTTGGCGTACGCCTCCCGGAGGATGTGCACGCTGCGATTTTCGAGCTGGTCCAGATGGTCCATCGTTGCTGCTGCGGTCACGATCGGCCTCCCACGCGCGCGAGCACGGCGTCGACGCACTGGTCGACGCTGAGCTCACGGGTATCGAGTGTCAGCTCGGGGTGCTCGGGCGACTCGTACGGGTCGTCGATCCCCGTGAAGTAACGGATTTCCCCGCGCCGCGCGCGGGCATAGAGCCCCTTGACGTCCCGCCGCTCGCACTCGTCGAGCGGCGTCGCCACGTAGATCTCCACGAACCCGGGGCAGAGCCGCCGGATGAACTCGCGCGACGCCCGGTACGGCGAGACGAACGACGCCACCACGGTCACACCGTGCGCCGCGAGCCGGCTCGCCATGTATCCCGTCCGCCGCAGGTGCTCCTCCCGCTCTTCCCGGGTGAAGCCCGTGGTCGGGAACACCTCGCGGAGGGCGTCCCCATCGATGTACTCGACCTCGGTTCCCCGCCCCGCCAGCGCCTCGCGCACCCGGACGGCGATGGTGCTCTTGCCCGATCCCGACAGCCCGGTAAACCACAACACCGGGGCGGCTGCCCGCGTTCCCGTCACAGTCCGATGACGAAGCTGGGGTTCCGCAGGTCGGGCTTGTTGTAGGTCAGGGGCGAGGGACGCTCCCCTTCGCGGCCGGACTGGCGGAACACGCAGTCGCCGGCAGCCACGTCCCACTCCATGGTGGGGCCGAGCCGCGGATACACATCGGCGCGCCCCTCCGCAACCCAGCAGAACTTGAGCGAGCTGCCCGCCTTGACCCGCCGCGCCACCGGGATCGTCCTGAGATACTCCTCGAGCTCGGGCGACGGGTGCGACAGGCTCTCGACCACCGTGAGCGGCACCCCGGCGGCCGGCGCGCTGGAGTAGATGCGCTCCGGCCGGCCGCCGTTGGCTTCGCGCCAGGCGCCCTCCCCCTTGGCGGCCCAATAGAGCAGATCCAGCGCCGGCGCGAGCACCACCCCGAACACCGGCTCCCCGTCCTCGATCAGGCCGACGTTGACCGTGAACTCCGCCCGCCGCTTGATGAACTCTTTGGTGCCGTCGAGCGGGTCGACCAGCCAGAAGCGCCGCCATCCGCGCCGCGCCTCGAAGTCGGCGGCCGCCGCCTCTTCGGAGACGACCGGCGTGGCCGGATCCAGCCGCTGCAACCCCTCGACCAGAATCCCGTGGGCCACCTCGTCGGCCAGGGTCACCGGGCTCCGGTCGTCCTTCTCGCGGATACCCGCGTCGGCGGCGCCGTCGTAGTAGGTCATGGTCGCCCGGCCGGCTTCCCGCGCAAGCGCGATCACCGCGGAGCGAAGGGTTGGGCTCACCATGGGCGGAAGATGATCCCCTTGTCCTGGAGGTGCGACTTGACCTGGTCCACCGCCTCGGGGACCGCGCCGGTGGGGAGCTGAAGGTCCACGGCGAGATCGGTGGTGATGTCGTCGCCGGCCCAGATGGTCTCGATCCAGTCCGGCTGCACCGCGGTCTTGATCACCTCGAGGTCGTCCTGGGTGAGCTCGGCGGCGGTCACGATGAGGATCATGCCGGCGTCGAGCATGAGATTGGCCACCTCGGCGAGGCGGCGCATGTGCTCGAGTCGGTTCTCCGGCTTGCGCTCGATGTCGGCGTCGATGCCGTAGAGCACGCTCCCGATGCCGACGAAGTAGACCACCTTCCCGTCCTCGAAGAGCTTGCCCTCGAGCGCCTTGGCGACGGCCTTGCGGTCGGTCTCCGAATCGCCCGTGATCAGGATCAGGGCGGCCTTCTGGTTGTACTTCTCCGCCCGGCGCTCCGGCTGAACCGTGCTGGGCTCCCACTTGTAGTTGCGGAGCAGGACCTGATCGCGCACCGAGGTCTGGCGGTCGGGCAGCGTCTCGCGGACGATGCCGCCGCCGCGGATCTCGAAGTCGTCCACGATGACGAAGCGGCTGGTCGAGGCGATGTCTTCGGCCAGGTCGCAGGCGATCGCACGGTCGAGCTTGAGGACCGCCTCCGCCACGTCGTGCCGCTGGATCGCCGAGCGCTGCTCCGTGGTGCCGAGCGTGGAGGCGTCCATCACGCGGAGGATCTCTTCCACCCGCGCGGTGACCCGGGCGGTGCCCAGCTTGAGCATGTACTCCTTGCGCTTCACCATCGGCTGCTTGCCCAGCCAGAACAGGCTCACCCGGAGCCTGGTCGTGACCTGGGGGCGGGGCTCGGGCTCGAGCGTCGCGACCTCGCCGCGGGTGATGTAGATCTGCTCCTGGAGGGTAAAGCCGACGGCGTGACCGGCGTCCGCGCGCGTGGCGGCCGGCCGATTGAACGCCTCGATGCTCTTCACCCGGCTCTTCTTCCCGGACGGATAGAAGATGACGTGATCTCCGACCCGCACGGTGCCGGACTCGATCGTGCCGGCGACGATGCGGCGGTCATCGCCCTGCTTGGTGAACTTGTAGACGTCCTGCACCGGCATGCGGAACGGACGGTCCGTCGGGGCGGGCTCGCTCCGAAAGGCGTCGAGCGCCTCGAGAACCGTCGGCCCGCGATACCAGGCCAGGTGCTGCGACCGATCCGCGATGTTGTCACCGCCGCGGCCCGAGACGGGGATGAACGCGGAGGGCCGGATGCCCACCTGATCGAGAAAGGCGCCGTACTCGCGCACGATCCCGTCGAACACCGCCTGGTCCCAGCTCACCAGATCCATCTTGTTCACCAGCACGGCGAGCTGACGGATGCCCAGCAGCGACATCATGTAGCCGTGTCGGCGCGAGTTCTCCTGCACGCCTTCGGCGGCATCGATCACGAGCAACGCGGCTTCGGCGCGGGCCGCGCCGGTGATCATGTTCTTCAGGAACTCGATGTGGCCCGGCGCGTCGAGGATGAGGTAGGGTCGGCTCTCGGTCTTGAAGAAGACCCGGGCGGCATCGATCGTGATGCCCTGCGCCTGCTCGTCCTTGAGGGCGTCGAGCAGAAAGGCATACTCGAACGGCCGGGAGTTGAGCTCGCACTGGGCGCGGACCTGCTCCAGCTTGCCTTCCGGGAGCGAGTGGGTGTCGGCCAGCAGCCGGCCGATGACCGTGCTCTTGCCGTGATCGACGTGTCCGACGATGACGATGTTCATCCGCTGCACGCCGACCGGAGCCGACACGCGCGGCTCGGGCGGCGCGATGGAAGTCGAGATCTGTCCCAACCCAGTCCTCCGTGATCATCGTTGGGCCCGCGGGCGCGAGCCGTCTCACCGGGCGGCCGCGGAGGGCCGCCCTCTCAGGAGCGCATCAGGGCGCCGAGGGCGCCGCGTGTCGGTGACGGTTCAGAACGGCTGCAAACGGTCCTGCGGCGCCGCGGAGCAACGGCTCACTGCTCCTCCGCGGCGTAGTCGTAGGGATAGTAGTAATCGCCTTCCTTGGCGACCTGTCCGGCCGGATCGTTCAAGACGGTGCCGATCACGCGCGCGCCGACGTTGGCCAGCTGCTGGCAGGCCCGCTGGGCGGCGTTGCGATCGGTGGTTCCGGCACGCACCACGAGCAGGACGCCGTCGGTCAGCGAGGCGACGATGCCGGCGTCGGCCGTCGCGAGCACGGGTGGCGTGTCGAGGACGATGATGTCGAACTGCTCGCGCAGTTCCTCCAGCAGCACCCGCATCCGGGTGCCACTCAGCAGATTGGCCGCGTTGGACGGCAGCGCGCCGCAGGGAAGCACCGACAGCCCGACCACCGAGGTGTCCCGGATGGCCGGGAGCCGTGAGCCGGTGGGCCGGCTCGAGGCCGTGAGCAACTCCATGAGGCCGGGCGCTCGCGGCAGGTGGAACAGGCCGTGGACCCGGGGGCGGCGGATGTCGCAGTCCACCAGCAGGACCCGCAGCCCGTCGTAGGCCAGCGTCACCGCGAGATTGGCGGCGGTGAGCGTCTTCCCCTCGCCCGGCGCCGCGCTGGTCACGACGAGGGTCTTGAGCGCCTCGCCGCCATCGGACCAGATGAGGCTGGTACGCAGGTTCCGGAACGCCTCGATACCGATCGAGAACGTCTGGCCCCCCGACATGGGCGAGCCGACCGAGGTCTTGGCGCCCTTGCCGGACCCGAGCAGTCCGCGGAGCCGGCCTCGCCCGTTAGCCCCGCCGCCGCTGATACGCGGGATGACCGCCAGCCCGGGCACGTGCAGCACCGCTTCGAGATCCTCGGGGCGGCGTACCGAGGTGTTGAGCGCCTCGAGGAGGTAGGCCAGCACGAGTCCGAGCACGAGGCCGACGGCGAGACCCAGCGCCAGCTTGAGCGCCGACGCGGTGAGCACCGGGGAGTACGGAATGTCGGCCAGGTCGACCACATCGATGTCGCCCGCCTCGACGGCCTCGGCCATCCGGGCCTGCTGATAGTCCTTCCGGAGCTCGTCGCCGAGGTTGGCCGCGGCCTCGACCTGGCGATTGAGCCGCATCTCCTCTTCGGCCATGGCCGGGAGGATCTGCATGCTCGCGCCGGTCTGGGCGCGCAGCTTGCCCAGCGCGTCCATCCGGGCATCGAAGGTCTTGAGCTGGCTGGTGACCGCGTCGGCCAGGCGCCCCTGGGTGGACGCGATCATGTTCTTCAGCTGCACCACGTCGGGGTTGTTGGGCGACGCCTTCCAGGGCCCGGTCGTCATCGAGTCCAGGCGGTCCTGGTACTGAAGCAGCGAGCGATAGTCCTGCCCGATGGCCGCGTTGTCCGACATCGCGGGGGCAGTGGCGAGGGCGCGGATCGCCTGCGTCCGCGCGTCCGGATCGTTCGAGCGGAGCTGCGTGGCCAGCGACTTGAACGTCTGCCGGTCGGCATCGAGCTCGGCCATGCGGGCCTCGAGCTGCCCTTCCGTGGCCTGCTGGGCCTGCAGCTTGTCCCGGCTGCTCGCGAGCTGCTGCCGGCTCAGGAACGAGCTGAGCTGGCCCTGGGCCCGCGCCAGCATGCTATCGGTCTTCTCGAGCTGCTCGGCCAGGAACTCGCGGCGGCGGCGCGAGCGGTCGCGGGCCCACTGGATGTTGAGGGCCTGGAAGGCCCGCACCGTCGTGTTCACCACGCCTTGCGCGGTCCGGGGATCGCCCGCGGCGTAGGCCACGTCGATCATGTCCGTCTCGACCCGCCGGCTCACCTGCAACCCAGCGACCAACGCGTCGATCGTGGGCTCGCGCCCGGCGATGCCCAGCGTGGCGGCTTCGAGCTTGGGCGGAGTCCGCACGGCGAACTGGACGGTGCCCAGGTTCATCAGGGCGCCGTACGGCGCGGTGACCGTGCGGTCGGCCCGATGCGCCACGACCTCGTTGGTGCGGAAGGTCAGGTTGATGGAATCGCCCGACGCGCGCGGATCCACCCGCACATTGGCGAGATCGCCGGTGGTGAACCCCTCGGTCCAGCTCTGGAGCTGGAGGCCGAGGGAATCCACCACCACGCCCGCGACGGTCCGGCTCCGCAGAAGCTCGATGACGGACAGGATCGGATCGGCGGTGTTCTTGACGCTGGGCGACTCCTCGCCGTCGCCGGTCAGCGAGGCGCGCTCGCCGGCGAACCTGAGCAGCGCGGCGGCCCGGTAGCTGGGCGGCTCGCGTGAGGCGAGAAAGAGGCCGAGCGACGCGCCGCCCAGTGTCATCGCGAGGATGAGCTGGTAGCGGCGGCGGAGCACGGTCAGGATCTGCCGGAAGGACACGGACTCGCCACCGTCCCCCGTTTCGATGGCGCGCATCGGCGGCTCGACGTTGCCCGGCAGCAGGCGGTTGGATGGGGTCAGTGGCGGCATAGCGGAGTCAGTTTTGCCGGCTGACGCGATCGATGAGCAGACCCAGGGAAGCGATCGACCCGATCACGCCGATGGTCGGCAACATGATGTCTCGAAAAAAGGACTTCTTCTTGTCCACGATGATCTGATCACCCGAGCGGATGGGTATCGTCCCTGCCGCACCGCTCTGATCGGTGAGATCGACGATGGTCTGCGTCTGCTGGCCGTTCGGCATCAGCCGGATCACGCGAACGTGATTGCGGGCCCCGTTCTGGTCCACGCCGCCCGCGCGGGCTACGGCTTCGCCGATGGAGGTTTCGGGGCGCGCGGCAAAGACGATCGGCCGCGTGACGTAGCCCGACACGGAGACGTGGATCAGCGGCTCCATCACGAACTGCGGGTTCTCTTCGAACTGGGTCAAGAAGGTGCGAACCGCGGACTCCGCCCTCGCGAATGGAATGCCTCCCACCTTCACCGACCGAAAGAGCGGGTGGGTAATGGAGCCGTCCGGAGCGATCTCGAAATCCCCGCTGAACTCGGGCTTGCGCCAGACCACGATGCGAACCGAATCGCCGGGCGAGAGGACCGCCGCGTCAGGCTGCCGCGGAGTCTCCTGACCGGAGGCGACGGACGGCGCCACAAGGACGACAGTGGCACTGAGCACGGTGGACCACGCGAGGGTTCGCATAGACCTCATGAGTTGGTGGAAGGTAGCGCCAGGCGACCGGGAACATGACAGCACCGCCTGGCGAATGCCGGCGGGGGAGCAGGATCCGTGCCCCCCGCCGATTTGACGGGGGCCAAACGTCATCAGCCTCCGCGCAGTAGGGCAATTTACTATGGGTAACTCCCGAAGGCACGGCACGGGCTAGCCCGTGCCTCCGGCGGAGCAGGGGCTCCCCCGTCATTTTGGTCATCTGACACACTCCTCGCACCACACGAGTGTGGCGCGCTCGACACAGGGCCCGGCATCCTCCCACCGGTGGCCGGCGTGCCCCCCGAAAGCGAGGCGGACCGGGAGAGCACGTCTCCCGGTCCGCATTCCGGCCGCTGCCGCCCGGCATCGCGCGCTAACTCCTCCGACAGGCCTTGGACGGGAGCGTTGCGAGGTGTGTGGCAATATCCTTGAACGCGAGCTGATTATTCGGGTCGAGGATGAAGTCCGAGTTGTACCGCCACATGAGCATGCCGCAGCCTGACGGGCCCAGGGCCAGGCCGAACTCGCGGATCTGATTCGCCGTCATGCGGCAGTTGGGATCGTAGGTCCCCCGGCCGCCCGTCGTGGTGAGCGGGCAGTTCCACAGGCCGTCCCGCACCGCCTGAATGCCGCCGTTCAGGATGTTCATGCTGAAAAGGATCGCGTGACCGTCGCGGCGGCCCATGGCCAGCGCGTCGTCGCGCCACTTGGTGATGTCGCCGAAGCGGTACGAATAGGCGTCCACCAGGAACTCGCAGACCCGGTAGGAGTTGCTCGGCTCGAAGGCCTGATGAGCATGGACCACGCCGACCGGCATGGTGGGGAACACCGTCTTCACGTACCCGCAGAGCGAATCGACGCGCGCCTTGGTCATGGTGCCTCTCGGACCCCACGTGTTGCCGTCGCCCAGCCCGTACACGTTCGGCTCGTCCATGACGGACTCGCCGACGATGGTGCCGTCGGCCACCGCCTCCGCCACGGCCTGCCGGATCTCCGGGGTGTTGTAGCTGTTCATCTTGCTGTTCCACTTGGCGCGGTCGAACACGCCGTCGGTGAGGTACAGCTCGTGTGAGCCGCCCGTCATGTTGAGGACGAGGCGGAGCTTCTGCTGCCGAGCCTGGCTCAGCGTGCCGACGATGGTGCTCGCCGTGGTGCCGACGATCGTGAGCGAGAAGGGCGTCCCCCCTGTGCTCTCGTTCAACAGCTGGGCCGGGCCGAACGGAATGCCCATGCCGGAGGTCACGCCGGGCGAGGAGACCAGGACACTGACCGCCGCGGTATCGGCCAGGCCGTTCGAGCTCGCGACGACGCGGTAGGCTCCGCCCGTCGAGCCGGCGGTGTACAGCCCGTTCGCGGTGACCGTGCCGCCGGTTGCGGTGAAGGTCACGCTGACGGCGACGCTGTCGCCGTTCGAATCGCGGCCATATGCCTCGAAGTCGCGTGTCGCCCCGGAGGAAAGGGAGACACTGGCCGGCGTGATGATCACGCTCGCGAGCGTGGCGGGAGGCGGACTGGACGGCGGCGGAAGCGCGGGAGCCTGCGCGTCGACGTGCACCGCGACCGTATCCGCCACCGTGCCGGAGGTATTCACGGCGATCACGCGAAAGTCGCCCGTGGTATCACCGGCAGTGTAGGTCCCGCCGGCGTCGATGTCGCCGCCGGTGGCGCTCCACACGGCGCCGACCTTCGAGGTGGTCCTGCCGCTCGCGAGGCGCGCCTTCACCGTAAAAGTCCGCTCACCGCCGGGCTGCAGGGACACGGAGTCGGGGCTGACCGAGAGGCTCACGACGTTCTCGTTCTTCGGCACCACCTGCACCAGCGAGGAGTCGGTGTGCTTGCCTCCGCTCCGGCCGACCACGGTATACGTGCCGGGGACATCGGAGGAAAAGGTGCCATCGGCGGTAATGGTGCCGCCGCTGGTCTTCCAGGCCGTGACCAGGGGAACGACGCCCCTGACACTGCGGTCCCGTCCGCGGAAGACGATGGTCTGGTTGGTTTCGATGGTGACGGCTCGAGGGCTGACTTCGAAGCCGGGAAGGACGTGGTCAGCGAACCCGGCCGACTCGACGTCGGGAGCGGTGGAATCTCCGGAGCACGCTGCGAGGAGAACCAGTGCGGTGAGCACGCCGAAGTCTCGCGAGACGGCGAGTCTGCGCGCAAGCTTGAACGTGTACGTCATTGCGGGGGCCTTTCGTCTGCTCCCTGCGGGCACCCAACCGTTCCCAAACCGCCGCCACCACCCTTGGGCTCCTGCATATTTACGGCAGTTGAAGGGGCAACTCAATGCGAAAAAGTTCTACACAGCGCTCATGTCTTTTCGCAGCTCTAAGCTGCAACTTCCTCAGGTGTAACACGATACAACTTCTGTCATTCGGCGATTGTAACAAGTTAGCGTAATGTCTTGCGACACTAGCCAATGCTTGAGCGGCACCCCGCCCGGCTTGCTGCGGGCAATGGCACGACCCCAGGAAACCTTGGCCCGACCGACGCCCCGCCTATATTCCCGCCCCATCGGCCGGCACCCCCCGCCCCCGCGTTTACAGGTTCCAGCGGATGAAGATCGCCTACATCGTGACCCGAGCTGATCCCCTCGGCGGCGCGCAGATTCACGTGCGCGACATGGCCGGCGCGATGCGCGCCCACGGCCACGAGGTGACCGTGCTGACCAGCGGGCGGGGGGCCTTCGTGGACGATCTCAGGGCGCAGGCGACACCGGTACGCCTGATGCGCCATCTCACCATGCCGATCGCCCCCCTCCAGGATCTGCGGGCGCTGCACGAGATCCGGAACGTCCTCCTCGAACTCCGCCCCGAGCTCATCGCGGCGCACTCCTCCAAGGCGGGAACACTGGCGCGCATCGCGGGGCGCTCCTTGAGGATGCCCGTGGTGTTCACGGCCCACGGCTGGGCGTTCACGCCCGGCGTGCCGCCGAGGCAGGCCGCGGTGTTCCGCCGGGTCGAGCGGCTGGTGGGGCCGCTGGCCAGCCGGATCATCACCGTCTCGGAATTCGATCGCCAACTGGCGCTCGAGGCGCGGGTGGCGCCGCCCGAGAAGGTGGTCACGGTGCACAACGGTATGCCCGATCTGCCCACCCCCCGGCGAGCGGACCCGGGCCGCTCCCCGCCCCGCCTCGTGATGGTGGCGCGGTTCATGGCGCAGAAGGACCACGCGACGCTGTTCCGGGCGCTGGCCGGCCTCATGGCCGTCCCCTGGGAGATGGACCTCGTCGGCGACGGACCGCTCATGCCCGAGGCGGAGCGGCTTGCCCGGTCGCTGGGTCTGGGGGAACGGGTGAAGTTCCTGGGACAGCGCCTGGACGTGGGCGATATCCTGGCGAGCTCGCAGGTCTTCCTGCTCGTGACCAACTGGGAGGGCTTTCCGCTCAGCATTCTGGAGGCGATGCGCGCGGGGCTGCCGGTGGTCGCGACGGAGGTCGGGGGGATCGGCGAATCGGTGGAGGACGGCGAGACCGGGCTGCTGGTGCCGCGGGGCGACGCGAGCGCGCTCCGTGAGTGTCTGGGCCGGCTGCTCGCCTCGGCCGAGCTGCGGGTGCGCCTCGGCGGGAACGGGCGCGCGCGCTACGAAGGCGCCTTCACGCTGGAGCACTCGGTCATGCGGACCATCGAGGTGTACCGCACCGTCCTGGCGGAGCGCAACGGCCGCTAGCCGAGCTCAGATCTCCCAGTTCGAGAGCACGATTCCGTGTGTGGCCGGCACCTGCGGATAGCCCTGCAGGAGCATGCGCAGGTCGGTCCAGTGCACCCGGAACCCGGCGGACACCAGCCGCAGGTACGCGTCCGCGAAGTCGCTCTGGCAGCGGATGGCCAGGCGGCCCACCCGCTCGCGCACCGCGGTGCCGTGCAGTGCCTCGAGCAGGCGCTCGAAGGCCGCCATCGAGCGGGCCACGAGCTTGAGCACGCGCACCTCATCCTTGGCGCGGCCGGCCGCGAGCGGCGTGGAGTGCCACAGCGCGAAGCCGGCGAGCTCGCCCCGCTCCCGCACGAGCGTGGTGTCGCCGATGGCGAGATCGCGGGTCAGCGCGATCTCGCGGGTGAAGTCCACGCCGGGCGTGAGCTCGTCGGTGAGCCGCCGGCACTCCTCCATCCGGAGCGGCAGTTGCGCCCCCGCGGTCGAGAGGAGCTCGGGCGGCGCGGTGCCGCGGCGGGGCACGTCGTGCACCAGCGTGACGGTGAGCGGGCCGGGCACGAGGCCGATGCGGCTGTAGAAGCCGATGTTCTCCACCGTGCGCGGCATCGTCTCGAGGCCGATGGTACGGGCGCCCTGCCCTTTGAGCCACTCGATGCCCAGCCGCACCATCGTGGAGCCCAGCCCTTCGCCCTGGCGGTCGGGCCGAACGGCCAGCGGCCCCATCCACCCCTCGACGCCCGATTGGTGCACCATGTTGAACGCGACCATCTGGCCATCCGCGTCGCGCCAGACCATGGCGCCGTCCCCGGCATCCTCGAGGGCGTAGCGCCATACGAGGGTGTTGAGATGGGGCACGCGCACGCCGACCAGCCCATCGCGGCTGTAGCGGTCGGTGAACGCGTCGGCGAAGACACGGTTGAGCGGCTCGATGTCGCGCAGCGTGGGCCGGTCGGGCCCGCGGACGCTGCGGTCAGGCCGCCACATCGTGGTCTCCGACCGGCTCGTCGCGCACGGTCGCGACGCCGCGCGCCACGTCGAACCCCACCCGCACGACGCGGTCGAAGCCTTCGCGCACCGAGTCGACGTGGGTGATGAGAATGACCTGCGGGAAGCGATCGGCCAGGCTGCGCAGCAGGTCCACCACCGCGAGGCGCCGGTCCTCGTCGAGCGAGCCGAAGATCTCGTCCAGAATCAGGAGCGACAGGGGCTGGCCCGCGCGCTCGGCGATCATCTGGCTGATCGCGAGCCTGAGCGCGAGGTTGGCCACGTCCTCCTCGCCGCCGGAAATGACAGCTTTCGGATCGCCATCGTCGAGCAGCGTGGCGCCATAGTCCTCGTCGAGCTCGAGGTCGGTGTAGCGGCCGTTGGTCAGGTCGCGGAGGAACCCGGAGGCGAGCTCGCTCAGATCGGGCCGGAGCGTCGCGTTGAGCTCGGTGCGGAGATCGGAGAGCGCGCGGTCGAGCTCCTGGTGCAGGGCGAGGTCGGTCGCGGCCGCCTTGGCTTCCTGCTCCCGCTCGGTTCGCTCGGCCCGGCGTCGTGCGGCCGCCTGGACCGCCTCCTCCGCGGCCGCCGACTCGCCACGGGCCCGAACCAGGATCAGCTCCGCCTCGCGCCGGTGCCGCTCGGCCGAGGCTTCGGCATCGCGGGCGGCGCGGTAGGCCTGCTCGCTGTAGCCGAGCTCCGCCAGGCGCCGACGGAGCGCCTCCGCGGCGGCCAGAGCGTCCGCGCGCTCCGCCGCGACCGGCTCGAGCTCAGCCGCGACGGCGCCGCTTCTCCCCGCAACCACCCCCAGCCGCTCGGCCTCGAGGGCCAGCGGCTCCAGCGCGCGGATCTCGGCGAGGACCGCCCGGTGACGCCGCTCGTCGTACTCGGCCGGCGCGGCGGCGAGCGCCGCCTCCACCTCACGCACCCGCCCGAGCAGCCGCTCCCGCTCCTCGGCGAGCGGCGCGCGCTCGTGCGCCAGCGCCTCCAGCCGTCCGCCCTCGCCGGTGACTTCCGACAGCTCCTGCTCGAGCGCGAGGCGCCGCCGGTCGGCGTCGTCGAGCTCCCTGGGCTCGAGCTGGAGCTGCTCGATGCGCTGCTTGTAGAAGTTGCCGTTGGCGATCACATCCTCCATCTGCCGATCGAGGACGCCGAGCACCTTTTCGTATTCCGCGCCCAAGGGGCGGGCGCAGGTCGGGCAGTCGCCCTCGGGGCCGGCCTTGACGATGCGTTGGCGCTGCTCCTTCAGCTCCTGATACTGATCGAGCAGGCCCTGCCGCTTGGTCTTGGCGTCCTGCGCGTTCCGGACCCACGCGGTGCGCAGATTCTCGGAGTCGAGCGTGACGCCGGCGAGAGAGGCGCGGACATCGTTGATGCGATCGCGCGCGGCATCGAGCTGCTCGTGGCTCGGCAGCCGCGCCACGCGGTCCTCGACCGACGCCAGGTGGCGGCGCACGTCGTCGAGCTGCACCAGCAGGCCGCGGCGCGCGGCGTGGCGCTCGGCAGCGCGCTCGAGGGCGGCGAGGGTCTCGCGCAGGCCGGGGAGCGGCGCCAGCCGCTCCGAGACCGCCTCGAGCTTCCGCGCCGCCGCCGCCGCCGCGGCCGCCTCGCGCTCGAGCCGCTCGGCGCGCTCGACCGCGGCGGCGCCCCGATGATCGGCCACCCGCAGCTCGGCCTCCAGGGTCAGGGCCGTTTCGCGGAGGGCCTGGACCCGTTCCCACTCGGGACGAGCCTCCCGGAGGACACATTCGGCCGACGCGAGCGCTTCGGCGGCCGCGGCGTCGGCCGCCCGCGCCGCGACGACCCGCTCCTGCGCGCCGGCCTCGGCGGCCTCGATGTCGGCCAGGTCGCCGAGTCCCGCGCGGAGCGCGTCGTGCCGGGCTCGGAGCGCGGAGCGGCGCTCCTTCAGGCGATCCTGCGCCGCGCGGATCCGCTCGTACCCCAGGACGCGCGAGAGGAACTGGGCCCGCTCCGGCGCCGACATCGCCGCCATCACGGCCAGCTCTTTCTGACCGGTGAAGTAGGTGTTGAAGAACTCGTCGCGCGTCATGCCCAGCAGGCGGGTGACCCGCTCGGTCACGGCGCCGATCGAATTGGCGATGGGTGACGGGTCGCCGTCCTGGTACAGCTCGGCGCCGTTCAGCGTGCGGACGATGCGATACTGATGCGCGCCGAGGGCGAACGCGAGCTCCACCTCGACCCGCGAGCGGGCTGGCGCCCCGCGTCGCCGGATGGTCTCGCGGCTGCCGCGCGCGGCGGGCATGCCGTACATCGCCCAGGCGATGGCCTCGAGCAGGGTGGTCTTCCCGGCTCCGTTCGGCCCGATGATGCCGGTGAGTCCGGGGCCCAGCTCGAGGTCGGTATGCTCGTGCTGGCGGAAGTTGGAGAGCCGCAGGCGCTGGATCTGCATCAGGTGCCGGCCAGATCGCGCTCGACCGAGTCCATCAGCGTCTCGCCCAGGCGAATGAAGGCCTCGCGATCGAGCTCGGCCGGGAGCGGCCGGCCGGCGAGGTAGGTCCGGACCAGCTCCGGGAGGGTCTGCCGCCGCCCCGGCGCGCCGACGCCCACCAGCCGGTGGATTTCGGGCCGGCGCAGGTCCAGATGGAAGTGGAGTGCCGCCGCCTTGAGCGCGCGCACCGCGGCATGGTTCAGCTCGCGCGCGACGTGTCGGGGAATGTTCTGCACCAGCTGGCGGATGATCTTGTCGGCGACGCTGCCCGGGAGGCCCGCCACCCGCTCCTGAATCAGCGCATCGACCGCGGCGGCGGAGAGGCCGTCGGCCTCGATCGGCTCGAGATCGAGGATCTCACGCGCCAGCGGTACCCGGCGGCGCTCGACCGTCCCGCGATCGAGATCGGCCAGGAGCCAGCCCTTCCCTTGCAGGCCGTGGTCGGCCTCGTCCACCAGCTCACCCCAGAGGTTGGGGCTCACGTACTCCAGGGAGCCGGCGTACCACACCCGCGGCGCGACCTGATGCTGCACGTGGTAGTGGCCGAGAGCGACGTAGGTCCACTCCGACGGCGCGAGCGCTTCGAGCCCCACTACGGCGCCGCCGTATTCGGCGCTGCTTCGATCGAACGGGAACACGCCTTCGATCTCGCCGTGCAGCAGAAGCACGCGGCGGCCCTCATCGCCCTCGGGCCGGAGCGACGGGCGGGCGGGGCTCATGAGCGCCTGGTGGGGCACGGCGAGCACCGACAGGTCGAGCCCCGGGTAGACGAACCGGCGCGCCTCGTCGGTGGCGACGTCCACGCCGAGCTCCTCGAACAGGCGCAGGATCGAGCCGGTCTCGGTGGAGCGCGGCGTGTCATGATTGCCGGCGATGAGCACGATGGGCGCGTCGGGCAGCGCCTCGCGCAGGCGCTGCAGCTGGCGGAAGGCGAAGACGATCGCCGCATTGGTCGGCCGCACCGCGTGGAACAGATCGCCGGCGACGACGACGGCGTCCGGCCGCGCTTCCGCCACTCCGTCCACCGCCGCGCGGAAGGCGTGGGCGACGTCGGCCTCGCGCTGGTTGATGCCGGACGGGGTTTGCCGATGATATTGCCGGATGCCGAGGTGGGTATCGGCGACGTGGGCGAGTTTCACACCATTAATGTCTCGTAAGCCCTTGGTAAATCAAGGCCGGGACGCTTGCCCATGGGCCCCCGCGTCCCTAACCTTGACGCCATGAATCCATCCCCATCCGCCGAGGCGACGCCGGTCGCCGACCCGCTCTCTCCCGCTCCCCCCGTTCCCCAGCACCACGACGACCGACTTGGCGACTTCACGACCGACGCCCGGCTGCTCATCATCACGCCGATGGCCGCGATCGTGGGCGTCATCAGCGCGTTCGTGGCCGTCGCGCTGGTATGGCTGATCGGCAGCATCACCAACCTCCTCTACTATCACCGGGTCGATTCGACCCTGGTGTCGCCGGCGCACAACCAGCTTGGGGCCTGGGCGGTGCTGATCCCGACGGTCGGCGGCCTGATCGTCGGCCTCATGGCGCGATACGGCTCGGAGAAGATCCGCGGCCACGGGATCCCGGAGGCGATGGAAGCGATCCTGATCGGACGCAGCCGCATGAGCGCCAAGGTCGCGCTGCTCAAGCCGCTCTCCTCGGCGATCGCGATCGGGAGCGGCGGCCCGTTTGGCGCCGAGGGCCCGATCATCATGACGGGGGGCGCGTTCGGCTCGTTGTTCGCGCAGGCGTTCCACCTCTCGGCCTCCGAGCGAAAGACCCTGCTCGTGGCCGGCGCCGCCGGCGGCATGGCGGCCATCTTCGCGACGCCGCTGGCGGCGGTGCTGCTCGCGGTCGAGCTGCTGCTGTTCGAATGGAAGCCGCGGAGCTTCATCCCGGTGGCGGCGGCCGCGGCCGTGGCCGGCGCCGTCCGGGTGCCGCTCCTGGGCGCGGGCCCGATCTTCCCCGTGACCGCGCACTCCGCGCTGGCCTGGGAGGAGCTGGTGCTGGCGCTCGCGGTGGGCATTGCGGCGGGGTTCGCGTCGGGGCTCCTGACCTGGCTGGTGTACACGTTCGAGGACCTGTTCGCCAAGCTCCCGATCCACTACATGTGGTGGCCGGTCATCGGCGGCCTGTTCGTCGGCCTCGGCGGCCTGTTCTACCCCCGCGCGCTCGGCGTGGGCTACGACACCATCGCGGATCTCATCAACGGCCACCTGGTCGGCGGCTTCCTGCTGGGCCTCGCGATCACCAAGGCCCTGATCTGGGCCATCGCCCTGGGCTCGGGGACGTCCGGCGGCGTGCTGGCCCCGCTGCTCATCATGGGCGGCTCGCTCGGCGCCCTCGAGGCCCACTGGATCCATGCCGGCGACACCGGGCTCTGGGCCATGATCAGCATGGCCGCGATCATGGGCGGCACCATGCGCTCGCCGCTCACCGCGGTGGCCTTCATGCTCGAGCTGACCGACGACATCCACGTGCTGCCGGCGCTG